>JAFZXA010000085.1 GCA_017617115.1 Treponema sp. | reverse complement strand
TTTGTGCCCTGCAGAAAATGTAATCTATTTGATTTCAAAAAATCTTCTGCCAGAAAGACCTGGCCGTTCTTTTGAATTAGATTTGAAACCCAAATCATGTACCTATTTCTGCTACAGGGCGGCTTAAATTAACGGCATTGGCAGCAAATACTATACATATTATCGCCCCCCCCAGTATAGTGGTAAGAGCTCTTCTTAAATTTGCGTTACGAGTGGTCATGATATCCCCCGAATAAAATGTAATAGTTAATTATAAAACACTTTGTTCAATTTTTCCACCTATTTTCTAAGCGCTGAAAATTTGATAATATAAAGTATTATGGATTTGATTAAAAAACTTGATGAATGCGAAGCTCGTTTTAAGGAAGTGTCGGATTTGGTTATGGATCCGAATCTTGTAAAGGACCCTAAGAAGTACAAGGACACTATGCGCGAACACGGATATTTGACCGAAGTTTGCGCGCTTTATGATGAATATAAAAAGGTTTTGAGCGGCATTCAGGATGCAAAAGAAATTATTACAAACGAAGACGATGCCGAAATGCGCGAAATGGCACGCGAAGAGCTTAAGGAACTGGAAGAACGCCAGCCAAAGCTCGAAGAAGAAATTAAACTTAAGCTTGTTCCGCCTGACCCGCTTGATGAAAAAAATATTATTCTTGAGATTCGTTCTGCCGCTGGTGGCGACGAGGCCAGTCTTTTTGTACGCGACCTTTGGGAAATGTACACTCACCTTGCCGACCGCAAAGGCTGGAAAACAGAAACAATGGAAGCTCAGGAAACAGAAGTTGGCGGATTCAACAAGATTGTTACCTCAATTTCAGGTAAGTTTGTTTATGGAACCTTGCGTTGGGAAAGTGGAGTTCATCGTGTACAGCGTGTTCCTCAGACAGAAAGTCAGGGACGCTTGCAGACTTCTACAGCTACAGTTGCCGTTTTGCCAGAAGCAGAAGAAACAGAAATTGAAATTAAACCGGGTGATGTTCGCATTGATGTTATGCGCGCAGGTGGACCTGGTGGCCAGTGTGTAAATACAACAGACTCTGCAGTTCGTCTTACTCATATTCCAACCGGACTTGTTGTAATTCAGCAGGATGAAAAGAGTCAGATAAAGAATAAGGAAAAGGCTTTCCGTGTTTTGCGTGCCCGATTGTTTGACCTTGAAGAAAGCAAAAAACAGGAAGAGCGCGCCGCAGCACGTTCAAGTATGGTTGGTTCTGGTGCCCGTTCCGAAAAAATCCGCACCTACAACTTTCCGCAGGACCGCGTTACAGATCACCGCATAAACTATAGTGCCCACAATCTGCCTTCTTTCATGATGGGCGAAATGGATGATATGCTTGATGCACTGAACGTTTACGCCAAAGAAGAACAGCTTGCTGCGGATGTAACAACGCTGGAGAGCAACGCGTAACCCTTGGATACAATTACAATCCGACAATTTAGAAACAATGCCTCTAAGGAGCTGGAGGGGTTCACACCGAGCCCCGAACTTGATGTTCAGGTGTTGTTGTCTCATGCCTTAAAATACAACAAAACCCAGCTACTGCTTTTTGCAGAAAATCATATTCCGGAAGACAAGCTTGCATGGTTGAACAATGCCATTGCGCAGAGAAAGACCGGGCTGCCAGTTGCCTACATTACAGGGGTCAAGGAATTTTATGGTTATGATTTTTTTGTTACTCCTGATGTTTTAATTCCTAAGCCTGATACTGAAGTGCTTGTTGAAAGAGCGATGGAATTAATAATTGAGGCTGCCCGCCCGCTCAGGATTTTAGATATGTGCACAGGTTCTGGTTGCATTGGACTTTCTGTGATGAAAACACTTTATGCTCTGGAAAAAGTTCCTGTTGAAAATCTGCCGCAAATGACTATGGTTGATATCAGCGAGCCTGCCCTTGCCATTGCAAAAAAGAACGCCGCTGCCCTTTTACCGGACGCTGACATTTTACAGAAAATCACTTTTATTCAGTCTGATTTGTTTGAAAAGGTTGAAGGCCAATTTGATTTTATTTTGACAAATCCGCCGTATGTGCCCAGCAGCATGGTAGACGAGCTTTTGAAAGATGGAAGGAATGAACCAAGACTTGCACTGGATGGTGATGCGGCCCTTCGAGAGCCTCAGGGACCACAAACTGCATCTGGGTCACAAGCTGGCACCCACCTTATCAAAAAACTCATCACACAATCTTGCAAACATCTTGCACAAAACGGTACAATTCTAATGGAAACCGGCGAATACAACGCCCAGGCCACAGCAGATTTTGCACAAAAGTCGGGGTTTGCCACAGAAATCCACCGCGACCTTGAAGGGCAGCTGCGCGTTGTTGAGATGCATATAAAGTAATATGACAAACGAAACAGTTTTCAAATCTTCAGATCCTCAAACCCTGCTGCAGGAATTTTTTGCGGCAAATGATTATCTTGCACCGGAAGAAAAATCACAAATTTCAAAGGCGTGGGACCTGCTGGTGCAAAACACAAAAGAAATCACCCGGGCAAACGGCGAGCCTTATTATGTTCATCCGCTTAGGGTTGCACAGATTCTTTGTCAGAATAAGCTTGATTGTCCTACAATCATTTCAGCCCTTCTTCATTCAATTAATCAGTATGGAGTTACAACCGAGCAGGTGCGCGCTCTTTTTGGCGACACTGTTGCAAACATCACAGACACAACAAACAAAATCCTCAATATTCCTATTAATACAAAAACACTTCATCAGTCGGACGCAATCAGAAAAATGTTTTTTGCAATGTCTGACGATGTGCGAATCATTTTTATTTCCCTTGCCGACAGACTCGACCGAATGCGAAACATCAACAACATCCGCCGCGAATATCAGAAAGTGATTGCCGAAGCAGCAATTGCAGTCTGGGCGCCGCTTGCAGAACGCATGGGAATGCAAAAAGAAAAAAATGAGTTTGAAGATTTGAGCCTTAAATATACAAATCCCGATGCCTACCTGCAGATAAAAAATATCGTTAGTCAGTCTTCGCAGGAGCAGGCAGAATATCTGGGAAAGGCAACTCAGGCAATTTTAAAAGCAACTCAAAAGGTTGGAATTACAGTTACAATTCAAAGCCGCGCAAAGCATTATTATTCGATTTATCAGAAAATGCGTAAGCGCAATAAGGAAGCCCGCGAATTGTACGACCTGCTGGCCTTGCGTATTTTGTGTCAGACTCCGGCAGAATGTTATTCACTGGTTGGAATTGTTCACAGCCTTTGGAAGCCGCTCGACGGTCGATTCAAAGATTACATTGCCATGCCAAAATCAAACGGATACCAGTCTCTGCATACAACAGTAATCTGCGGCGGTAAGCCTTTGGAAATTCAGATCCGCACTGTAGACATGCACAACATGGCCGAACACGGAGTTGCGTCACACTGGTTGTATAAGAAAGGTTCCAACAAAGATTTAGTTGAAGAAGACAAGCTCGATATTATGAACAGACTGCAGGCGCTTAAGCAGGCTTCACTGTCTGATGACAAATCATTTTCCGAACTCAAGGACGAGCTTCTTGGTGATGAGATTTATGTTTTCACACCAAAAGGCGATGTTAAAAGACTTCGTGCCGGTGCAACTGCCATAGACTTTGCTTATGCAATCCACTCAGATATTGGTGAAAAAATAGTTGGCGCTAAGGCAGATGGAAAAATCATTCCGTTGAACCGCCCGCTTCAGAATACTCAGATTATTGAAATTATCACAAACCCTCAGGCCCACCCAACCGAAGCACAGCTTAAGATTGTAAAGACAACCAAGGCCCACCAGAAAATCCACAGCTGGCTCATGGCCAATGACCCGACGTTCAGTGAAAGGGTAAATGGAACTGCAACAACGACAGTGACTACAAGTGCAGGCGCTGGATCAGAAGTCGCCGCCGTGGAACCACAAAAAAAGCGCCGTCCAAAACGAGGCATTCAGCCACAGGTTGTATCCTACCCCGACAAAAAAGTCCTGGTCCAGGGCGAAAAAAATGTCCTCTACAACATTGCTCAATGCTGCCGCCCGCACTACCCGGATTTAATTATGGGTTATGTTACAAGAAGCAAGGGCGTTTCAATTCACCGTGCAGACTGTATTATTTACCAACGCATCCCTAACAAGGATGAACGAAGCGTGCAGGTTGAGTGGGAGAAGTAGATTGCCGGGGCACCCTTCGACAAGCTCAGGGACCGCGGGGTTGCTGAGGCTCTCGAAGGGCCTCACCACAATCCATTTGCACAATGTGCAGTGGCATGCCTTGCCCTGAACTGGACAAAGCAGCCACACTCTGAACAGGTCATTTGATTCAAAAGTCTGGGACATGCCCCGCAAATAGCAAGCCGCCGCTCAAGTTCAATATCTCCGCAAAAGTCAGCGATGGGTTCGGCGGCGGCCATCTCCTGGACCAACTCCGGGGTCATTTCCATTGAGGCTAATTCTTTTTTAGATTCACAGACGGGGCAAGGGTCTGTCACTTATTTTTTAATCCTCAAAGTTACAACACTTCTTGCAGGCATCTTCACAACAACTTCATTGTCTTTAATTTCTACCTTGCACTTCTTTTCTGTAACTTCATTCGGCTTGTCAAAGGTGTTCATGCTGTTCATGAGCTTACCGGCAAGAACTACGCCTTCTGCACCCCTAACACTCTTAAGTCCATCAAGCTTTACAGTAACAGTTCGGGCCTTGTTCAAATCTGCATTTGTCAAAGTAACAGTATAATCTCCCTTCTTGTGAGAAGCACTAGCAGTAACTGCGTCAACCTTTGCGTCGTCAATTCCAACTGTTTCTGTAGAAACAAAGCTTTCAAGGTGCATGGCATCCATATGGCTCTTGTACATGTGGAATACATACCAGGTTGGAGTTTTAATCATCTTAGCGCCCTCTGTCAAAACAGGAGACTGAAGAACATTTACAGCCTGGGCAATGTTTGCAATGCGAACTCGGTCGCAGTGATTATTAAAGATATTCAAAGTAATACCTGCAGCCAGAGCATCACGCACAGTATTCTGCTGATACAAAAATCCTGGGTTTGTTCCCTTTTCAACAGCATGCCAGGTTCCCCATTCGTCAACAACAAGAGCAACGCGCTTTTCCGGGTCGTACTTATCCATAATCTTGCCGTGGGTTTCTACAAGATGCTTCATCCAGCTGGCCTTGCTCAAACACAGGTACCAGCGTTTGTCATCAAACTCTGCAGCAGGAGTGCGGGTTGGCCAGTCAGGTTCAACAGTGTAATAGTGCAAAGACAAGCCATCCATATACTGCGCAGCATTCTTCATTACAACATCAGTCCAGTTAAAATCCCCTGCATTTGGACCGCAGGCAATCTTAAAAATCTTATCAGGCCCATACTGGCGCACATAAGTCTGGTAGCGGCGGTAAAGGTCAGCATAATATTCAGGGCGCATATTTCCACCACAACCCCAGTTTTCATTACCTACACAAAACAGCGGAAGCTTCCAAGGCTTTTTGTGACCATTTGCCTCGCGCAGTTTACTCATAGGAGACTCGCCGCCAAAGGTAATATATTCAACCCATTCAGACATTTCCTGAATAGTACCGGATCCAACATTTCCGTTTACATAAGGCTTACAGCCAAGAGCCTCGCACAAGCCAAAAAACTCATGTGTACCAAAGCTGTTATCTTCTACAACACCACCCCAGTGAGTATTAATCATCTTTTTGCGGGTTTCATATGGACCAATGCCGTCGCGCCAGTGATATTCATCGGCAAAACATCCGCCCGGCCAGCGCAGGTTAGGAATATCAATTTCGCGGAATGCCTCTACAACATCCTTGCGGTAACCGTTGATATTAGGAATCTTAGAATCCTTACCAACCCAAAAACCACCATATATACAGCGACCAAGATGTTCGCTAAAGTGTCCGTAAATGTCGCGGCTAATCTGTTTTCCGTCGCGATTGCAGTTTACAACAACATAATCCATAAAAAAGTCCTCCAAACCCAGGGATTTTTGCCCCATTAGGTTAAACGATTTACTAAACTATATTATAACAGATTATAAAAAAAATGCACGAAAAATTTTTGTATAATAATCGATTTTTATGGTAAGAAACTATTAAAAAGGAAAATGCTATATTACAACTTTTCGCAAAACTCAAAAAAATCGTCATTTATAAAAAGAGCTTTTGCAATTCCTTCATTTGGTGAAAATAATTCAAGTTTCATTCTAAACAGAGGATAATATCGTTTCAGCGCATCTGAATGTGAATTAAAATAATCAATTGCATGATACCAATCTATATCGCGAACCGGGAACTGATGATGCAAATCAATTAATTCATAAATTTGTTCTGTAGTTTCTTTTGTTTCGATTTCTTTGAACTCTTTATCTGCAAATCTTTTTTTATTGGATTTTACAGCTGCCTTGATATCTTTCAAAAGGTAAGGCGCAATTTTATCACCTGTTTTATAATACATAAGGTCATTTGCAAAAATAATGTCATATTTGTCTTCACCTTTGAATATATAATAATAATCTTTATGACAATACTCTTTTAAGCTTGCCATAAATGACTCTTCATCTTCATCTTTGATTTTTTCTTTCAAAAAGTTTCTGACATCAATCTGATTACCGAAATACTTTGATAATTCATTTACATATTCTTCAAATGTAAAATTATTTGAAAGATCTAAAGCCTTAGGACCAAATAAAGAGCAACGGAATTCCCAAGAAAAGCCACGAACCTTATCATCTTTAGGATCTCTGGTAAAACCCAAAGATTTAGATATACTGTTCTTATTACTTTCTATTTCAAATATTCTTTCCAAAAATTGTGTATACTCTTCTTTTGTATTTGTAAACTTAATGTATGAAAATAAATCCTTAAAATCAAATCCATAAGATAAATATGCTTTTAGCTTTGCTTCAAAATTGTAATCGTCAACATCGCAATCTTTGAATCGGTTTTTCCAGAATTTTTTTATTATTTTTTTGTCAAACCTTTCTTCAATAAAATGCTTATATTTTAAGTCTATATCTCCAAGGTAAGCATTTTCCAATACTATTAGTTTTTCTTCTTCTGTAATTTGCATTTCTTTTACAATCGCGTACAATTTGTTTAAATCACAACGATAAGTAAGTCCTATAGGTTCCTTAAGATATTCATTTGCAAATTTAATTGCATTTTCACAACGCTGTTTGTCGATATCGCCGTAGATATATATTTTTTCATTTAATTTACTTTCCATAAAACAAAGAATTGCAAGAAGTCTAATAAAATACGCACCACCACCCAGGATTTTTATACTTCTGGTTCTAATCTGATCTTCAAACTGATGAGAAACCGTACTGGTGTAAGAATCTGCTTCCCAAAGAATTCCCGGACCGGCATTTTCATTATATTTTCTCATATCTATTTCTCTATCGAGTCTGAAGTACTCTCCATCAGTCATATGAATGTATTCCCCACAGGCGAGCCAAAAATGACATTCTTCCCCGAAATCTATTTCTGTTTGTTCTTTTACTTTGCAATACGCATAAGAGCGCACTCCTTTATAATAAAACTTGTCCCAATCTGCAAGGCCAAGTTGTTGTGCCAGAAGAAGCGATTCTTCGTAAACTTCGTCCCATTCCTTTTGTGTTACTGATCTTGATATTGAATAGCAAAGATACATATTTATAAATCCTCCTGAATTATTTCTTTATTCTTTTGTTGTTTTTTATATATAGAAGTGCAATATTTATACAAAGCGTCATTAACCATGAGAGCGCGGGTTATGTTTGATGTTAGTTCATATGAATCACAAGAAACCATAAATAATGGGTAATAGCGTTCAAGTGCATTTTTTTTTGTTTTAAAACAATAAATAATATGTTTCCAATCAGTATCTAAAAGTGCTAATCCGTTTTTATATGCTGCAAGTTTTCTTATCTGGTCTATTGGAGAATTTTGAGATAAACCCTCGTATCCTTTCTGTTTTTTTGCCGGCTCTATATTATTTAAGACCGTTAATATGTTTTCAAGTAAGTCTGGATCTATAGAATCACCTTTTTTAAAATCAAATAATTGTGTCGTCCATTCTATATCATAATGTTCATCAATATTGTCTTCATCCGTTTCAATTTTTTTATCTTCATCTTCAGAAATCTTTTTGTGAGATTCTTGTGTTTCCTCGTCATTTTCATTTTTGCTGTTTTTAAGGTTTTTCTGAATGATATCAGAAGGGAAACTGTCATACAAAACTTTCCAACATTCTTCATCAAGTTTTCCCATATAAGTCTTACAAAATAGTTCAAACTTTTCTTTATCAGAAAAATTTGTCTGTTGTATTTGCTGTACTAAGTCTTTTGCCCTGCATACGAGAGGCAAACCAATAGGTTTTTTCAAATACTGATTAATTGTATTTACAGCTTCAATAACATATTCATATGGAAAAGAACCGTTCACAAAGATTTTTTCTGGCAGCATCGATTCTATAAAAAACGCAATAGCAAGAATATTTCTTATATAGGTTTGATTTTCAAGTTCATATCCTGATATTTCACTTGCTAACGAATAATCATCGTATGCATAGCCCAAAAATGCAGAACCGGTTTCCTGTTCACAAGAATCTTTTTTTAATCTCTTAGAAATAGAAAATGGTACAACTGCCACTCGCTGAGAATAAATACCTTCAAGTTTCAATTTGGGAGATATAGTTCCATAATAATCTTCTGAAACTTCTACAGAACGGGCAAGACATTGCCCTTTTACGCCATCATAATTAAAATGTTTTACATAACAAAAATCCAGTTTCTTTGCTAACGCCAGTACCTCTTTGTAGATTGTTTTCCATTCTTTTTGTGTAATAGATTTTGAAATTGAAATGGAACAATCTGCAACTTCTGTAAATAACGAATACATCCATTCATTTTTGTGGTTCATATAATTCACCTCTTATATTTTTTGTTACATTATCTATACTATTTGTTATTTTAGTATAATATTAGTGCTATATTTTATAAAAGTAAAGCAAAAAGTATAAAAAATTTGCTTTTTTTGTGAAATATATACTTTTATTTACATTTTTCTTGGTTTATAATAAAACTATGAACATTTTGAAATTATTGCGTGATAGGAATAAATTTACTCAGGAGTTTGTTGCAAATAAACTTGGGGTTACCCGGCAATCATATATCAGATACGAAACTGGCGAGGTGGAGCTTACTGCATCTGCAATTCGTATACTTGCGAATTTGTATCAGATTGAATACAGAAATATTATTGACGAAATCATGCCCGAAGACACAATAGTTTATATGAGTGGGAAAAATCGGGATATTGAAAAATTCCACCAGATTGTTTTATATACCTTGCAGGCTGCCGGTGATTTAGTTTACATTACACACTCTGATTTTTATAAATTAATTTATCTAATTCACAAGGATTTTTACAAGCAGTATTTTGTACATCTGACTTCGCTGTATTATCCTGAACAATCAGAAGAGGAAGGATTATCTATATATGCAAATGAAATTTCAAAAATGGCAGATGAAAATTTAATAGAATTTATAAATACTTCCATTCACAAGGGGCAGTCAAAAAAAATAATTCCACTAAAGCGTTCCAATCTAAATTACCTTTCTGGCACCGAAGTTTGTTTTCTGAACCGGGAATTTGCAAAGTATTCGACAGAGTTTTAATAAGAGCCGCCGGGACAGAAGGGTCTGTGCTGGGGCGGCTCCCAAAAGGAAGAAACTTAATGATTGTTTTGTTTTGGGGTCTTTAATGCCTCAAGGACTTTGTCTAGGGGAGCCCCAACATCTGAGGCAGCAGATTCGGGAGTGGCTTTGTATTTATTAACTATTAAAACGGCTGCTTCAATAGCTTTTAGTAATTCACCTTCTTCTTTACCTTCACGGAATTTCCTAGCCATCTCTCTTTCCCATTCCATAAACTGTTTCCTCCACTGAGTGTTGAGTTTGGCTTCTTCTACAAGTTTTGTCACTTTTTCGGTAAAGCTGTCTGTGCCTGTGGCTTTAGGAGACATAACAAGTTTTAAGAAAGCCTTCTGTCTTTCATCAAGTATTTTATCATAATTACTTGCAATGAAAAAGTACTTGTAAGCCCGGTCGTTCAGTTTGATTTCGGTGTTTTCAAGACAAAGATTTTCAAATGTGTATTTTGCAAGCCCCCTTTCAAAGATATCAGGAACACAGATAAAGATTACATAGTTATCCTTTAGATCCTTGTAATCTGCACCCGAGCTTAATGCCTGCACATCCAGGACTCCCTGATAGTACCTTGCGCGCTCTGGAAGTTCTCTTTTGTCAGTGGATTGCATTTCAAGATCAAAGGCTTTGTCAGAACCTTCAGCATACACATCAAGCCGAATGCCTTTCTTGTCGTAATC
>JAFZXA010000084.1 GCA_017617115.1 Treponema sp. | reverse complement strand
TGATGAACTTGGTGAAGCAGAATTCATTAAGCTTATGCGCTTTGTTGACTGGATGTTCTATTCTAAGGAAGCTTACACACTCTGTAAGTGGGGTCCAGAAGGCAAGACATGGGAATGGAAGACTGTTAACGGAACAAAGATTAAGGCTCTTAAAGCAGGATTCAAGTGTGGGGGTCTTGGTCTTACTGGTTCTGATGATGATGTTGATATCCGTCTTAAGTGGGGATATGCAGGTGGTAACTACTTCTATGGTCACTCAACTGCAGAATCTACAGATGCTTTCACTCCAGAAGTACAGGATCTTTATGCTCGCTATGCAAAGTATAAGACTGTAGCTGTTGTTGAACCTAAGGCTAAACCAACAGAAGATCAGCGTGAACAGTTGAACCTTTGGGGTGTACCTCTTATGGACAACATCAACGCATGGACTTTGAAGTTTGCTACTGGTCAGAAGGATATCAATAAAGATTGGAACGAATATGTTTCAAGCTGTAAGAACCTTAATGTAGACAAGATTGTAAACCTTACAAACGAAATCTATAAGAAACAGTAGAAATATGTCATTGTCGCGGTCCCTGAGCTTGTCGAAGGGAGCCCCGGCAATCTTTACATCTGGGCATTGCGTCGTTGTTTAGGCGTAATGCCCCTTATTTTTTTATACGTTCTTATAAAATGACTTGCATCTGTAAAGCCTGTTTCCTGACTAATGTAGTCCAGGGTTTTGTCTGTGTAGAGAAGCAGCGTGTCTGCTTTACAGATTCGTACAAATTCAATATATTCCTTACAGGTTTTTCCAAACTGAGCTTTAAACTGTTTTGCAAAATTTGAATAGCACATGCCGCAGCGGTTTGCAAGCTCTTCTATGCTGATGTTTTCGGCAGAATGCTGGTCTATATATTCCAGTACAGAAAAATCCTTTGAAGAAAACTGGTCAAACGTTGTTTTTGCCGAAAGCTGAAGTCCACGTCTGAGCCAGATTCTCATAAGCTCTGTAATAATCAGACTTATCATTGAAGCAACTTTTATATCGTAGCCGAACTGCTTGTTGTTTGTTTCCCAGATGCAGTTTTCAAAAAACAGTTTTACAGGATTGTATTTTAGCTCTTCGGCAGTAATGAGGTTGTAGGGTGTGTCATCTTTTGTGATATTTGCAAGCAGTTTTGGCAGCTTTGGAGAACCAGGTGTTGTATTTGAAAGAATCATGTCGTCAAACTTTATTCCGTAAAACAAAAGTTCTTCTTCAGAATTGTCTGCGTTTTTTGAAGGGATATCCAGAAAGGAATGAATCTGCTTTGGATGATAAATAATCATGTCGCCGGGGTTGAGCGTGTACTGGTGGTTGTCGACTTCGGTGTATAGATGGCCTTTAACAAGGTAAACCATTTCGGTAAAATAGTGCCAGTGAGGTTTTACAATGCGCCAGTTGCCCTTAAAGGTTTGAAAAGGTGCATTCAAGCTGTCGCTGTATTCAAATAATTCATCCATAATACCCGCTCCGAAAATAGAGATTCGTACAATTTTCCGCTCACTTTGTTTATATCACGAAATGGGTTGTTATGCTAGAGTATAATCATGTTAAAATGGATCTGGAGTTATATTGGTAAATACAAGTTTCTCATGATTTTTGGCCTTACCTTAAGTGTGATTGTTGCAGGCTTTGCAGTAGTTAATCCGCTTATTTCGGGTACGATTGTTGACAGAGTAATTAATTCTCCTGAGCATGATTTTAATCTTCTTGTAAAACTCATTCTTCTTATGGTGGGTGCAACTCTTTTTAAGGCAATCCTGCGATATTCTTATCAGCTGATTTTTGAGCATTGTTCACAGAATGTTATCCGTCGTATGCGTGAAGATTTGTATGCTCATATTCAGACTTTGGATTTTGCCTGGTACGATAAAGCTCCTGCCGGAAACGTACTTACTTTGCTTACTTCTGATCTTGATAAAGTCCGTCACTTTGTTGCGTGGGTTTTGTACCAGAGCCTTGAAAATTCACTTGTCTATACTTTTTCAATCATCACGCTTGGAATGATAAACTGGAAGCTCATGCTTGCATTCCTGGGAATTGCGCCTTTTGTACTTGTGCTCGTGCAGAAATTTAAAGGACAAATCAGACCGGCTCATATGAAGGTGCGTGACCAGTTTGCAGTCTTGAATACAAGAGTAGGTGAGAATATAGAAGGAAACCGTGTTGTAAAAGCCTTTGTTCGCGAGCCTTATGAAATCGGGAAGTTTGATGTTGATAACGACGGCTACCGTAAAGCAGCTGTAAACAATGCCGATGTTCGCGTAAAATACACTCCCTGGATTGATACTCTTTGTGGACTTCTTCCTGTTATTTTGATTTTGTTTGGCGGCTACCTTGTAATAAACGGCGAAATGACTATCGGTCAGCTTGTTACTTTTAATGGTTTGATGTGGGCCTTTACTCAGCCAATCAATATGTTCGGGATGCTTGTTGATAATATCCAGAACTTTGGTGCTTCGGGTGACCGCTTGTATGAACTTTGGAAAACTAAGCCTAGTGTTAAAAAAGGCTTTGAAACAATTGAAGAAGCAAATGCCGTCAGCAGTCTGGGGCCGGCAAGCGAGTTTTCTGATGATTTTAAGTGCGAAGGCCGCGTTGAGTTTAAGAATGTTTCATTTGCATATAATCAGGTGAAGGTTATAAAAAACATGAGCTTTACTGTTGAACCTGGAATGACTGTTGGTATTCTTGGTCCTACAGGAAGCGGTAAATCTACAATCGCAAATCTTATGTGCCGCTATTATGATGTCAGTGAAGGTGCAGTTTTGATTGACGGAAAGGATGTTCGCGATTATGTACCGGAAGTGCTTCGTAAAAATATTGGCATTACAATGCAGGAAGCTTTTTTGTTCAGCGACACTGTAGAAGGAAACATTGCTTTTGGAAATCAGGATGCAACTTTTGAAGAAGTTGAACATGCGGCAGAACTTGCCCGAGTAAAAGAATTTATTGGTGACCTTACCGAAGGTTACGACACAATTGTAGGGGAGCGCGGAGTAGGCCTTAGCGGCGGACAAAAACAGCGTATTGCTTTGGCAAGACTTTTCCTTGCTAACCCAAAAATCATGATTCTGGACGATACAACTAGTGCAGTTGATATTGAAACAGAACAGAAAATCAGGCAGTCAATAAAAGAGCAGAGTCAGGGACACACCACCTTTATTATAAGTCACCGTATTTCGTCTTTTGAAAACTGCGATTTAGTGCTTGTAATTCAGGACGGTCAGATTGCGCAGATGGGAACTAACCAGGAGCTTTTGGCTCAAGACGGTTACTTCAGGGATGTTTATCAGGAGCAGAACTATGGCAAGAAATAAGTTTGACACCGACGAAGAAATAGAACAAAAGCTCAACCTGCGCATAATTCCACGAATGCTCCGCTGGATAAAGCCTTACAGCTGGTGGATGGTGCTTGCCTGCGTTATCATGCTTGTTGCTTCTGGAATCTCTCTTATTAGTCCGTACCTTATCCGCATGGCAATAGACGTGGCAATTCCTGCGGCAAATTATTCGCTTCTTATTAAGATTTCGGTGTTTATTGTAATTACAACACTTTTTGCAAGAATCCTGCTTGCGGCAAAGCTGCGCCTTATGACACGTGTTGCACAGAAAATCATTGTAACAATCCGTAAGGAAGTTTTTACAAAGCTGCAGGCTCTGCCATTTACATATTTTGACAGCCGACCGCACGGAAAGATTTTGATTCGTGTTGTAAACTATGTAAACTCACTTTCTGATTTGCTCAGCAATGGAATAATCCAACTTATAAGCGATTTGTTTACGCTTGTTGTAATTGTGTGCTTTATGCTTGCAATTGATGTTCGCTTAACTCTTGTTTGTATGGCAGTGCTCCCGGTTCTTCTGCTTGTGCTTGTTTCTATGAAGAAAAAACAGCACGAGGCGTGGAAGCAGGAAAGTTATAAGAGGTCGAACCTTACAGCATATCTTTCGGAAAGTCTTAACGGAATGAAAATTACTCAGAGTTTTGCCCGCGAAAGAGTAAATCAGGGGATTTTTAATGAGCTATGCGATAAGTGTAAAAAGGTTTGGATTCACGCTGTTAATATGAATAATATCATCTGGCCTGTTGTAGATAATCTTTCTACACTTGGAGTTGCGCTTGTTTATATGGCTGGTATTGCCTGGCTTGGCGATGGCATGGGTGGCACTGTTACAGTTGGTACTCTTGTTGCTTTTACAGGTTATATCTGGCGCTTCTGGATGCCAATTCAAAATCTTGGAAACTTTTATAACTCAATGGTAACAACAGGAGCTTATGTAGAGCGCATTTTTGAACTTCTTGATGAACCTGAAGATATTACAGACAAAGACGGTGCAGTAGAGCTTCCTCCAATTCGCGGACATGTTAGTTTTGACCATGTAAATTTCAGCTACGAACCGGGAAATCCTATACTTAAGGACGTAAACTTTACAATTACACCGGGAACAAGCGTTGCAATTGTTGGTCCTACAGGAGCTGGTAAAACTACAATAGTAAATCTTCTTACACGCTTTTATAATCCTGATGACGGAAAGATTTTGATTGATGGACTTGATATTCAGGAGCTGCAGATTAAGAGCATCCGTAAGCAGGTTGGCGTAATGCTTCAGGATTCCTTTTTGTTCAGCGGAACCATTATGGAAAATATCCGTTACGGCCGCCTTGATGCTACCGACGAAGAATGTATTGCCGCTGCTAAAACAGTTCAGGCCCACGACTTTATTGATGCTTTTCCGGACGGCTACAACACAAAGGTAACTGCAAATGGTGGAGGCCTTTCGCAGGGGCAGAAGCAGCTTATTTCTTTTGCAAGAGTTCTTTTGTCGGACCCGCGCATTTTAATTCTGGACGAGGCAACCAGCTCGGTAGATACTCAGACAGAAAAGGCATTGCAGAAGGGGCTGGATCAGCTGCTCAAAGGGCGTACAAGCTTTATTATTGCACACAGGCTTTCTACCATCCGCAATTCTGACATAATTTTCTTTGTAGACCACGGTGAAATTGTAGAACGAGGAAATCATAAGGAACTCATGGCACTTAACGGGAATTATGCACATCTAGTTAACGGTGTGTAAGGCCGCTGGCGGCCGGTGTTCAATAGCAAACCGTTAAAAAAATTGCGAAAGCAATTTTTAGGTTTACCAAATTGGTATGATTTATGTTATAATATGAACATGAGATTCCTTCATATTTCCGATTTGCATTTTGGTAAAAAACTCAACGAGTTTTCTCTTATTGAAGATCAGAAGTTTATAATTTTCAAAATCCTGCAGTGCATTGACGAGCACAAGCCCGACGCACTCCTTATTGCCGGCGATGTTTACGACAAAGGCATCCCTTCGGTAGAAGCTGTCAAACTTTTTGATTTTTTCTTAAACAGCCTTTCACAAAAAAAAATCACGACATATATAATCAGTGGAAATCACGACTCGCCTGAGCGAATGACCTGTGGTTCTTCTTTAATGGAGCAGAGCGGTATTCATTTTGCGCGTGCTTATGACGGCCAATCCTGTAAATATGAACTGCAGGACAAAGAAGGGCCTGTAAATATTTATCTTCTTCCATTTATTAAGCCTGCAATTGTACGTGCGGCACTCGAATCTCTTGGAAAATCAGATGAAGCTGAAAAAATTATCACTTATGACGATGCCGTAGCAGCAGCAATTTCGCAAATGAATGTTGACTGGTCAAAGCGTAATGTCCTTGTTGCACATCAGTTTGTAACAGGCAGTACCCGCTGTGACTCAGAAGATATAAGCGTTGGTGGAACAGATAATATAAGCGCAGAGCTTTTTGAAAAATTTGACTATGTTGCACTTGGTCATCTTCATGGCTGCCAGAAAGCGGGTGGCGAAAATATCCGTTACAGTGGAAGCCCGCTTAAATATTCTTTTTCGGAAGTAAATCATAAAAAGGGCGGGCTTATTGTAGAACTTGGTGCAAAGGGCGAACTTAAGGTTGAGCAGGTTTTGTTTGAACCGAAGCATGACCTTCGCTGCATAAAAGGCAAGTACGAAGAAATCACTTTGAAAAAATACTGGGAAGAAATGGGCGACGGTATAAACGATTATCTTCACATCACACTAACTGACGAAGAAGATATTCCGGAAGGTTTTGCTAGACTCCAGCTTATTTATAAAAATCTTGTGAGCCTTGATTACGATAATTCCCGTACACAAAAGGATAATCAGATTGAAGGAGCGGCAGAGGTAGAAAAAAGATCTCCGCTTGATTTGTTTGAGCAGTTTTACGAGCTTCAGAATAATCAGAAATTTTCGGAAGAACAGAAGAAACTTTCTGAAAGTTTGATTGAAGAAATCTGGGGAGGTGCAAAATGAGACCACTGAATTTAGTTATCACTGGCTTTGGCACCTACTGCAACAAAACCGAAATCAATCTTGAACAGCTTGGAACTCAAGGATTATATCTTATTACCGGCGACACCGGCTCAGGTAAAACAACGATTTTTGATGCAATTACTTATGCACTTTATGGTACTGTAAACGGGCACAATCGTTCTGTTTCAATGATACGCTCTACCTTTGCAACTCCAGATATTCCAACGCAGGTAGAACTTACTTTTGAGTACAGCGGAAAGATTTATAACATAAAACGAAATCCTGAATATGAACGGCTTTCGTTACGGGGCGGGTCTACTACAAAGCAAACTGCCGATGCTGTTCTAATGAAACCCGATGGAACTGTTATTACCGGGCAATCAAAGGTAACTGCCGCAATAGAAGAACTTTTGGGAATTGATAATGAACAGTTTTCGCAGATTGTTATGATTGCTCAAGGCGATTTCCAGCAGTTATTAATGGAAGGCACAGAACGCCGCCAGGAAATATTCCGTAAGATTTTTAAAACCGATTATTATAAGGATTTGCAGCAGAGGCTTTTGGATGAAGAAAAAAAATTATACGGACAGTGTCAGGATATTAGAAAAGAACTGAATATTTATGTACACAATGTTTCGTGTGATTCTTCGAGCGAGTTGAATGTTGAACTTGAAAAAGCAAGGGCAGGGGAGCTCGCTGTTGTTGATGAACTTGGGCTTATTACAAAAATAATTGACGAAGATGAAAAGGTTTCCAAAAAGCTTGGGGTCGATATTCAGGCGCTTGAAAACGAAATAAAGAATCTGACTATTACACTTACTAAAGATGAAAACGCTCAGAAGCTCAAATCAGATTTTGAAAATAAATCAAAGCTTTTTGAAGAAATAAATAAATCTATTGGTGAAATTAAAACTGCTTTTGAAAATGAAAAAGGCCGTGAAAAGGAACGCACCAAAAAAGAAGCAGAGCTTGCAGTTTTGAAAAAAGAGCTTGAGCAGTATGAAGAATTAACAAAGCTTGAAGATGAAATTGAAGAGAGCAAAAATCAGCTGGAAGAACTTGAAGTACAGGAAGAACGGCTGAAGGAACAGAATGAAGAACAGACACAAAAACGCGCTGTTCTTTCTAAAACCCTCAAAGAGTTTTCAGACTCGCAGCAAAAATATTTTGAAGTTACCGCAGAGCAAAAAGATTTGAATGAAAAAAACAATTCCTTTGACGAGCTTGAAGATGCACTGGAAGATTGCGGCAAATTACTGCAAAAATACGAGGACTTGCAATCAGAATACAAATCAACAGAAAAAAAATACGAAGAGCTTGATGCTGCATATAAAAACTTGCGCAAAACTTATATGAACGAGCAGGCAGGAATTATAGCCGAAACTCTGGAAGACGGGGTGCCTTGTCCTGTGTGCGGTTCTATTGAACATCCAAAGCCTGCTGCTAAATCTGCGGTTGCCCCTTCAAAAGAAGAACTTGACAAAGCAGAAGAAGATGCAAAAGAATGGGAACAGAAAGCTTCAAAGGTAAATGCAAACTGTGCAAAAGCAAAGGCAGACTATGAAAACACCTTCAAGAATATAGAAGAAAACTATAAAAAACTTACCAAAACTGCTGCAGAAGGAGACCTTGCTAAAATAAAACAAAGCCTTCTGGAACATAAAAAATCAGTTGTGACTGCACTTGAAGAATGCAACAAACGACTTGAAGAGCAAAAGACCCGTGTAGAACAAAAAACTAAAATTGAAGAAGAATTGCCTGAGCTTGAAGAAAGCATTAAAAACACACAAGAGCAATTAAAAGAAACAGGCACAAACCGTTCTGCAATTCAGGTCCGTCAGGAAGAAAAGAAAAAACAGGCAGACACTCTTAAAGCAAAACTGAAGTTTAATAATGCTCAAGAAGCACAGAATGCTGCCGACCAGCTTGAAAATCAGATAGAGCAGATGAAGCAGGCGTTCCAGAATGCTCAGGAAAAATATGAAGAAGCACAAAAAACTTTTACAACGCTGGAAGGCGAATTGAAGCAGCTTAAAAATCAGCTGGAAGGAACAGAAAAAGTTGACAGTGCAGCACTTAAAGAAAAACTTGGCGAGCTTGAAAACCAGAAAGAGCAGGCTGTAAATAAAAAGAGTCCTGTAGATACACGAATTTCACAGAACAGGGATGCTCTTTCAAAAATAAAGGAGCGTTCGCAGGACCTTGATGTTCTTGAAAAACAGCACTCCTATGTAAGCGCACTTTCAAAAACTGCAAACGGAAATCTTGCAAACGGAAAAGAAAAAATCAAGCTTGAAACATATATTCAAATGACATATTTTGACAGAATAATTGCTCATGCAAACAAACGTCTTATGATTATGAGTGACCTTCAGTATGAGCTTGTGCGCAAAAAGCAGGCAGATAATTTAAGGAGTCAGACCGGTCTTGAACTTGATGTAATTGACCACTACAACGGAGGTCAGCGCAGTGTAAAATCTCTTTCGGGTGGTGAGTCGTTCCAGGCTTCTCTTGCGCTTGCGTTGGGGCTTTCTGATGAAGTCCGGCTTTCGGCAGGCGGTATTAAAATAGACACAATGTTTATAGACGAAGGCTTTGGAACATTGGACAGCGAAACTTTGCAAAAAGCATTCAAGGCACTTTCCGGTATTACAGAAGGCAACCGCTCGATTGGAATTATTTCGCATGTAGATCTGCTCAAAGAAAAAATAGACAGGCAGATTGTAGTAAAAAAAGACCGTACAGGTGGAAGTACGGTTAAGGTTATGGTATAATTAAAGTATGAATCTGAACGATTTAAGAAACAGCGCATATTCAAATGCAAAAAAAGATGGTGAAGAAATAAAAGCGCAGGAAAGCTTTACTGGCGAAGGCTTTAAGAAGTTTGGGGCTGCCGCTGCTGCGGAAGTTTTGAAGGAGCAGGGGCTTTTAAAAGTTCCGGTCCAGGAACCCGAAGAAGAGGGTAAAGAATCTGTCTATCGTCGTGTTGCAAAGTTTTTTCTTTTAATTGGCGAAGACGAAGCTGCAAAAATCCTTCCACATCTTACTGATAAACAGATAGAAAAAATAATTCCGGAGCTTGCTTCAATCCGTTCTGTAAGCAAAGAAGAAGCCACCGCAATTCTTGAAGAATTTCAATCCCTGCTTGATGAAGCAAAAAAATCTGGTGGTGTAGAAACTGCCCGCGAAATGCTTACAAAGGCTTATGGTAAAGAACGCGCAGAGCAGATGCTGCAAAAGTCAATGATTGAGCCAACTCCAAAGCCTTTTGAATATCTTGCAGGTGAAGAAACAGAAAAAATCCAGCTCTTGCTCAAGGACGAAAATGTTGGCGTAAAGTCGCTTGTTTTAAGTTATCTTCCGCCAAAAGAAGCTGCGGCTGTAATTAACAAAATGAAGGATGATGATAAAAAAGAAGTTGTCCTACGGCTTGCAAAAATGGAGCCTGTTTCGCCTGAAGTTCTTAAGCGCTTAGACAAAGCAATGAAAGAAAAGTCGCGCACAATTACTACAGAAAAAACAGAAAACATAGACGGACGAAATGCCCTGGCTCAGATTCTTAAAAAAATGGATTCAGGTGCCGAAGCAGATATCATAAAATCTCTTAGTGCCGACGACCCTGATCTTGGGCAGGACCTTAAAAAGCGCCTGTTCACACAGGAAGATGTTATTGCTTCTGATGACAAATTTATTCAGGAAACTCTGCGTGAATTCTCAGATGAAGACCTTGCATATCTTATTGCCGCCAAGCCGGATGATTTCCGTGATAAAATATTGGACAATATTTCGCAGGGGCGAAGAACCGAAGTTCTTGAACAGGAAGATCTCTTAAAACCAATGAAGCGTACAGATTGCGAACGCATTACTTCTCAGTTTGTGGGCATTCTGCGCCGCGCTTATGAAGATGGTGAATTAATTATAAAAGGCAGAAATGATGAACAGTATATATAAAAGATTGTCGGGTCAAGCCCGACAATGACACAGGAATATGAATTATGGAAAAATTTGATTTTCTAAACCCAGCCAACATCGGCAAAGAATATAAAAACTTTATTCTTCTTAAAATAGAAGACGTACCGGACTACAAATGCAAGTCTGTTTTTTTACGCCATAAGTTCACAGGTCTTGAGGTTTTTCACCTTATCAAAAATGACCGCGAAAATCTTTTTGCTTTTGCATTCCGAACTGCTGCAAAAGATTCAAAGGGTACTGCCCACATTATAGAACACTCTGTTTTGTGCGGTTCAGAAAAGTTTCCACTTAAAGAGCCTTTTTCAACACTTGCGGGGCAGAGTATTTCTACTTTCTTAAATGCAATGACTTATCCCGATAAAACTGTTTATCCTGGTGCTTCTTTAGTACGCAAAGATTATTTTAATATGATGGATGTGTACGCCGACAGTGTATTTTTTCCAAAGATTACCCGCGACACATTTATTCAGGAAGGTCATCGCCTTGAAATGGATGAAAACGGCAACATGAGCATTCAGGGTGTCGTTTATAACGAAATGAAGGCAAATTTTACAACCTTCTATCAGATTGCATTTGAAGAGCTTTTAGCCCAGATGTTTCCAGATTCTTATCCTGCATTCTCTTCGGGTGGAGACCCTGCTGTAATACCTTCGCTTACTTACGAAGAATTTACAGCTTTTCATAAAACCTTCTACAGCCCCGATAACTGCTGTCTTTTATTGTATGGAGATATTCCAACAGCTGAACAACTTGATTTTATTGACGAAAAATACATAAAGCGTCTTGAAGAAAAATATAACTGCAAAACCGAACTGCCTTATGCAAAGCAGCCGCTTCCTTATGTAAAACCTCAGGTTAAGGAACTTCTCCAGCTCAATAAACAGCCCGAATCAATAATGCTTGAAACAACTGCACCAGAGCAGGGGGCAACCGGAAACCTCGTAGCACTTTCAAAATATACAGGCGAACCGTGTATTGAAAAATATTTCTTAGGAGAAGTTATCTGCGGAAATGACAGCTCTCCTTTGCTTAAGGCAATTAAAGAATCGGGCCTTTGCGACATGCCTTATACAGGAAACTACGGCCAGTTCAAAGAAGAATTCTGGATTTTTGGAATGGGTGGCGTTAAGGAAGGAAAAGAAAAAAAGGTTTTTGAGCTTATCAACAAAGAAATTGACCGTCTTTATAAAGAAGGAGTTTCTCAACAAGATATTGATTCTGCCGTAATGGGAATAGATTTTAATCTTCGCGAAGAAAACCGCTGGTGGGGCCCATATTCAATTCAGATTATGGAAAAAGCACTCAAAGGCTGGGTATGGGGAGATTCTTGTACAAGTCAGCTTTTCCCAATAACAAAATTCGAAGCACTTAAAAAAGAGCTTAAGGCCGACAAGGACTATGTTAAAAAACTCATTAAAAAATACTTTATTGATCCAAAAGTTGAATGCCGTATTATTGTTCGTCCTTCCAAATCATATCTTGAAAGCCGTGCCTCAGAAGAAGCAAAGCTTGTAGAACAACTTTCAAAACAAACAGATAAAGAACAGCTTAAAAAAGACCTTGACCGTCTTCATGAAAATCAGGCTCGTATAGAAACACCAGAGGAGCTTGCATGCATTCCTCACACAAAGGTAAGCGAGCTTGAAAAGACTGTAGACGAGCCAAAAGTAGAACTTAAATTTGTAAAAGGCGCAGACGGTTCAGATGTTCCGCTTATGATAAGCCGTGAAGAAACAAACGGACTTTTCTATGTAGATGTACTTTTCCCGTTTGACAGACTTTCACCAGAGCATTTTAAGCATATGCCGTTCCTTTCAACTGTAATTACAAATATTGGCTGGGAAGGAAAAAACTGGGATGAATGTATTTCAGAATCTGCCTGCATAATGGGTGATGTCTGGGGAAGAATACTCACAGGTTCTGTTTATGATGTTCCGCAATGTAATGAGCTTGCTAAAAAATATGCTGATTATAATTTCTGTGGACGCAAATGGCTTGGCGTGAGCTGTAAGGCGCTTACTTCAAAAGCAGAAGAATCCTTTGACCTTCTTGCCAGAATAATTAGTAAAATGGATTTTAAAGATGCAAAGCGTCTTAAGACTTTAATTCAGGAACAGCGAGCCGGCCGTAAAGCAAATCTTATAGAATCTGGTCGTGATCTTGCCTTTAAGCGCTGCACTGCTGCCTGGAGCGAAGGTTATGCACTTGCAGAAATCCTTTGGGGTGTAACACAGCTTTATGCAATAGACGAATACAAAGAAAAAGATGCAAAGAAAATCCTTAAGGAATTTGAATACATATATACAGAAAGCCTTAAAGCGGGTGGTGTAATTCATATTACTGCCGACGACGATTCTCTAGCAAAACTTCTTCCTCTGGTTGAAAAATTTGCGTCTGCCGCAGGAATAACAAAGCTTCTTCCTTCTAATAATTATAAGCTTGAAGATTATCTGCCGTATGTAAAAGATGCACACAATGCAATGGGTAAAGAAACAAAAGAGTCTCTTAAAACTGAATCTCAGACAGGCTATGCAACTGCTGTAACTTTATGTTCACCATATCTTACACCAGAGGCAGCTTCTGAAGGTGTTTATACAACCTGGCTTAATAATCATACCTTCTGGGATAAATTCCGAACTACAGGCGGTTGTTATGGTGCCAGTGTGTATCCCGATTCCGGGGAATGCTGCTTAAAAATGAGTACCTACAGAGATCCTGATCCTGTAAAGCATGCAGACCTTCTTGTAGAAACAATAAAAGCAAATGAAAATTTAAGCTTTAATCATGATGATGTTGAAAAATCAATTGTTTCCTGTTATGGATACGCTATTGAGCCGCAGACTCCTCAGGACCGCGGTAAACAGGCTTTTGAAACTTTCCTTTATGCAAATAACGGCTTTAAGCAGCTAAAAATGGACAATCTTCTTGCTATAAAAGATGAAGATGTTTCTGCTGCTGCCAGACGACTTGCCCAAAAATCTCAGGAATTGTCTCATAAGACCATTTTCTGCGATAAATCTAAAGATTCCTATGGAAAAAATCTTGATTTACCGTTATAATGATACTATCTGGAGATGCGTATGGATAAGAAAACAAAAGAATGTATAAAAATGCTGCGCGGTTTGGTTTCTGATGTTCAGGGAGCCCCTTTTCCAGGTGGCGACATCGATACAGAATTATATGCAATCTGGTATGAACATGCTCAGAAAGCAGCAGTAGAATGCTTTGAATTTTTGAATGCCAACTTCCCTAAGGAACAGAAGGAACTCACAAAGTCAATAGACAAGCTTTTCGACAAATAATAGTGTCAAAAAGTTCTAAAAAATAGGCCATTCTATTCCGAAAATAAGAATGATATCTTATTTAAGGTGAAAATAGTAATGGCTGCAACAAAGAAAAGTTTAAAAAACAGCAGATATGGCTTAACGGGAGCCTCTAGAAAATTAGGAGTAAATCTTTGGCGTTGTTTCTTTACCGCTTTTGAAAAAAACTCCGCAACAGAACAAAAGTTTTTTCTTGAACTTGAACTGTTGAATCCCGCTTTATCTCCAGCAGAACCACTTTTGGGTTTTAAACCACGTGTAACAATTACAGAAGATGACCTTCAGTATGCACTTGCAGGAACAACTTCAGCTTCGGAATTAAAATCAGAAAATATAGTTCAGCCTTCTTATGTAGCAGTGCGCTTTGGTAAGCTTGGTTCAGAGCCAAAACAATTCTGTGCTTATCATTCTTTAAAGGGCATGCGTTTTTCAAATAAACCTTTTACAATTCAAATGGATAATAAGCTGTTTGGCGAAGATCAGTTGAGCGGCTTTATAAATATCACCGAAGAGGATTTTCAAAAACATCCTGAGTATCTTTGCGACAAGGGTTATGCATCGTGGAACTTAAAATATGAAATTATAAATGATCAGGAAGACGGTTATAAAAGTAAAACAGAGCAATGGTTCCCGTTTGGAATTAAAACCGATTTTTCTGGTATTGTAAGCTTTGATGGTGCAGACTACATTGTTGAACCAAGAAAATCGCACGGATACATGGACCGCTACTGGGGAAAAACCTTCCCTTATGACTGGTTCCACATTTATTCTTCAAATCTTCAGAGTATAATTTCGGGTCGTGTGCTCAAGGAATCGTATTTTGCAATTCAAGGTGCCTTTGAAGACCGACTTGCCTTTATGGGTGGTTTTGAAGGTTCAGATATTTTATTCCCTGCAAATCAAAAAAGAATTTACAGTTGTGTATGGGATTGTACACAGGCTCCTTCAACAGAAGATCCCGAAGAAGATAAGCTTCACTGGTCTGTAAGTATAAACAGTAAGCTTTGGGTTATTGATATTGATTTGTATTGCCGAATCCGCGAACTTGCAAACAGAACCCTGGAATTGCCGGAAGGTTCAAGAAAGATTTTGAATGTAGTGCAGGGTGCAACAGGAACAGGCGAAATAAAACTCTTTAAGAAAAACCGCAACACTCTTGAACAGATTGAATACGCAAACATCACAAACGCCGTATGTGAATTCGGTCACGAAGAAGATGGTGTGATTTAACTTGCCGTTTTAACCTTTTGTTATTATTTTCATAGATAGGTGATGTCTATGAACTATGAAAATTTTACAATAAAGGTTCAGGAGGCTCTTCAGGAGTCTTCTTCAATCGCAAATAAAAATGATAATGCCGAAATCTCTCCCGAACATGTTCTTGAAGCTCTTCTTGAACAGCAGGACGGACTTATTGTACCTGTAGTTGAACGAATTGGTGTAAATGCAAACGAACTCAACACACGGGTTAAAGAACTTATAAAATCAAATCCAAAGGTTTCCGGGGCTGCACAGGTTTATTTTTCTTCGCAGCTGCAAAAAATCCTGGCTAATTCAGAAAAAGAAATGGCTGCGTTTAAAGACCAGTATCTTTCAACAGAACACATTCTTCTTGCAATGTCAGAATCAGAAAGTGCTGCCGGCGACCTTCTGCGTAAATGCGGAATTACTCACAAAGCAATTATAGATGCCCTTAAAGCAGTACGCGGAAATCAGACAGTTGATTCCCAGGACCCCGAAAGTACAATGCGTTCTTTGGAAAAATATTGCCGTGATTTAACTGCTCTTGCCCGCCAGGATAAAATTGACCCTGTAATTGGTCGTGATGAAGAAATACGACGAGTTATGCAGGTGCTTTGCCGACGTACAAAAAATAATCCTGTAATAATTGGTGAACCTGGGGTTGGTAAAACTGCAATTGTAGAAGGTCTTGCCCGTCGAATTGCAAGTGGTGATGTGCCGGACAGTCTTAAGAACAAACGCCTTCTTGCGCTTGACTTGGGAAGTCTTGTTGCAGGTGCAAAGTTCCGCGGTGAATTTGAAGAGCGACTCAAAGCCCTTATGAAAGAAATTCAAAAGAGTGAAGGGCAGATAATTTTGTTTATTGATGAACTTCATACACTTGTAGGGGCAGGGGCAAGCGAAGGAAGTATGGATGCTTCTAATTTGCTTAAGCCTGCTTTGGCACGAGGAGAACTGCGTGCAATTGGTGCTACAACGCTTGATGAATACCGTAAATATATAGAAAAAGATGCCGCACTCGAGCGACGATTCCAGCAGGTTTATTGTGCAGAGCCTACAGTAGAAGATACAATTGCAATTCTACGAGGTTTGCGTGAAAAGTATGAAATTCATCATGGTGTTAGAATTGAAGATGAGTCTTTGGTTGCAGCTGCTACGCTTTCTAACCGATATATTACTTCACGATTTTTACCAGATAAGGCAATTGACCTTGTAGATGAAGCAGCCAGCCGTCTTAAAATGGAAATTGAAAGCCAGCCGGTTGAACTTGATCAGGTTGAACGTAAGATTTTACAGCTTCAGATTGAAAGGCAGTCACTTTCAAAGGAAGACGATGCTGCAAGTAAGGAACGCCTTGAAAAACTGGACAAGGAATTGGCAGAGCTTCAGCAAAAGCAGGGAGCAATGAAGCTTCAGTGGCAGAATGAAAAAGACAAAATTGACGCCAGCCGCAAAGCAAAGGAACAGCTCGAACAGGCCCGCTTTGATCAGGAAAAATATACCCGCGAAGGAAACCTTGAAAAAGCAGCCGAAATTAAATACAGCGTAATTCCGGATCTTGAGAAAAAGATTACCGAAGCAGCAGCAGAAGAAAAAGAAGTCCTTCTACGTCAGTCGGTTACCGAAGAAGATATTGCAAAGGTTGTTAGCAGCTGGACTGGTATTCCTGTTGCTAAAATGATGACCGGCGAAAAGCAGAAATATATGGAGCTTGAAAACGTTCTTCACAAACGTGTAGTTGGACAGGATCAGGCAGTCAGCGTTGTCAGCGATGCAATCCGCCGTAACCGCAGTGGCCTTAGTGACCCTAATAAACCGCTTGGAAGCTTTTTGTTCCTTGGACCTACAGGCGTTGGTAAAACTGAACTTGCAAAAACTCTTGCTGATTTTTTGTTCAATGACGAAAAAGCCCTTACCCGAATTGATATGAGCGAGTACATGGAAAAGTTTAGTGTAACCCGCTTGATTGGTGCGCCTCCGGGATACGTTGGTTATGATGAAGGAGGCCAGCTTACAGAAGCAGTGCGCCGTCGCCCTTACAGCGTAATTCTTTTTGATGAAATTGAAAAAGCTCACCCCGATGTTTTCAATGTGCTTTTGCAAGTGCTTGATGACGGACGCCTTACCGATGGACAGGGCAGACTGGTAGACTTTAAAAATACAATCATCATAATGACGAGCAATCTTGAAAAAGAGCTTTTGCCAAAAACTTTCCGCCCTGAGTTTTTGAACCGAATAGATGAGACTGTCGTATTCAACGAGCTTAGTAAAGAAAACATAATGGCAATTGTAAAGCTGCAGCTTGAACGCGTACAGGCCCGCGTTGCAGAACGCAAGATAAAGCTCAATTTTGACAATTCTGCTCTTGATTTGCTCTGTGAAAAAGGTTATGACCCCACTATGGGTGCCCGTCCAGTAAAACGAGCAATCCAGACTTATGTAGAAAACAAATTGGCAAAAGAGCTTCTTTCGGGTAATATAGCAGAAGGTGATGAAGTGAACATTTCAGCCGGGCAGGACGAGCTTATCATTCAAAAGAGGTAATTATGACAATTAAAGATCAGGCCATTGCCTGGGTAAAAGATTATTTTGCCAAAAACGGAAATGACCAGACAAAAGCAGTAATTGGTATTTCTGGTGGCAAGGATTCTTCTACAGTAGCAGCCCTTTGTTGTGCTGCCCTTGGAAAAGACCGTGTAATTGGTGTTATGATGCCAAACGGCGTTCAGGCAGATATTGAAGATTCAAAAAAACTTTGTGCTTTTCTTGGAATAAAGAATTACACAGTAAACATTGCCGATGCTTTCAAGGGCCTTACAGATCAAATCAAAGCAGTTACAGGCGTAGAGCAAACTCCACCACAGTACAATACAAATACACCAGCCCGCTTGCGTATGGCAACGCTCTATTCTATTGCAGCCATTGAAGGAAACTGCCGTGTTTCAAACAACGGAAACAAAAGTGAATGTATTGCAGGCTACTTTACCTTATGGGGCGATGGAGCAGGCGATTTTGCACCCTTAGCAAATCTTTATGTAAGTCAGGTAATTCAGCTTGGAAAAGACCTTGGACTTCCAACTGAGCTTGTTGAAAAAGCACCATCCGATGGAATGAGCGGCATGACAGACGAGCAGAAACTTGGTTTTACTTATGACCAGCTTGAAAAAGTTGCAGACGGCAAGACAGATGGCATTGCGCCGGAAGTTGTTGAAAAGATAAAGAATCAGATTAAAAATATGGCTTTTAAAAAGGAGCTGTTGAATCTGCCTAAGTTTATGCCGCTTTAGGCAATCTATTTCTTGTTCTTATTCCCACCACGGAAGAATTCAGCAATTTTTTCAAACAGTCTCTTAAAGAAAAGAAATATCCTATAGAAGAACCCCGGATTGCGCAGTCGTTCAAGTCTCTTGTAGCCTTCGAGGAGTTCTTCGTCTGTAAACTCTTTGCGCTGGTTATTTTCTTCTATTTCCATTTCGAGCTGTTCAATTTCGGTAAGATTGTCTACAATGTTTGCGTGAATGTTTGTCCAGCCAAGTTCCTTTGCAGCAGTAAGACGGCGTTCACCTGCAATAAGTTCATATTTGCTGTTAATTGTAATCGGATTTAAAAGTCCGTAGGTACGAAGACTTGCTTTGAGCTCTTCTAGATTACCCAAGTCTTTTCTAACGCGTTTCTTTACTTTGATATTTGCTATAGGAATTAACATTGCTTATAGATTATTCCATCAGATAATTATAGTCAATATCCGAATCATCAGTATCATTACGTATTACAGTAGTTGTTTCTTCGTTATCGCTGTAATCGGTTGTTAATGATGTGTCCTTACTCCAATCATAACCAGGTTTCAGGAAATCATAATTTACCGAAAGTGGAGTAGTATCTATAGAAACAGTCCAACGCTGGCCGGACTGATACATTTCTTTTTCAAGTCGTGTAATTGCAATTGACGAATTAGTTGTATTTGAATGGATTGTACAGAATTCTGTAGGAACTGTACCTTCAAGGAACCACTGTGTTGTTTTGTGGTCACCACACTGATCTGTAAGTAATTGACCACTCACTGAACAAACAGTTGCTTCAATTACACCTTCAAGAGGCTTATTCCATTCTTTAGAAGGCAAATCTTCATGGATTTTTCCCATGAATTTACCCCAGGCATAACCTGCAAGTGTAGAACCTGTAATTTTCAAGCCAAGTGACTGACCCGGTTTATCAAATCCGAACCAGAATGCCGAAGCATAGTATGGAGTAAAACCACAAGTCCAGGCATCGGCCCAGTTTTGAGTAGTACCGGTTTTTCCTGCGGCAGGCATTCTGTAAGATCTTCCGTTTGCAGCCTTGTATTCAAATCTTCCTTTCTGACCTGCAAGAGTACCACCACCATTTACAGTCTGTTCCAGAAGCTTTGTCATAACAAAAGCTGTTTGTTCCGAAATAACCTGAATCTTGTCGCCCTTAGAAGCCTGTTCTTTTCTTATATCAAGCTCTGGGGTAAGAATAACGTTACCGTTTTTGTCTTCAACAGTACGGATTGCCATTGGAGTAACTTCTTTACCACCATTAGCAAAAATTGCATAGGCACGTGCCATTTCTATAGGACGAACAGAACATACACCAAGTCCAATAGGGTAGCCCGGAACAAATGCTCGGCTAGGAAGCTCTTCTTTAGAAATACCCAAAAGTGCAACTGCACGGTTGATTGCAGCATCAAAGCCAATTCCGTCGAGTACTTTAAGCGAAGGAACGTTCATAGAGTGAATGAGTGCATAGTAAAGCGAAACGTTACCCATCCATTCTCCTTTGAAGTTTTGTGGAATATATGGTTTGCCGTCTGCTGTGTGGAATACAACAGGTGTATCTGAAATTTGTGTTACAGGGGTAAATTTTCTAGAGTCAATTGCAGCAGAGTAGTAGAGCGGCTTGAATGTAGAACCAGGCTGAACTTTTGCCTGTACGGCACGAATAAACTGATTTTCCTGATCAAACTTACTTCCACCAACAAGTGCGTCTATATAACCAGTTGAAGGTTCAATACAAATCATTGTTCCTTCAATTGTAGTTTTTTCTGCTTCCTGTTTTGCAAGAGTAGTTGCTTTATTTACAATTTCAAGCTTGAGTCTGTCTGTACCTGTCATCATAGAAACAATATCGAGTACAGGATTTACTTTGTTGATATATGTAGAGTTTGCAACATACTGAGAACGCTGCTCACTTACTTTAAGGGATGGAATATCAAAAATAAGAGAAAGCATTTCTGTCAAAGGAATGTATGTACTCGTAGAAAGGTTTCCTCTTGTAGAATGCTCACGCTGATATCGTTCGTTTGCTTCTGCAATGTATTCTTCCATTACAGATTGTGCAATTTCCTGGTGGCTAAGATTGAGAGTTGTGTTTACAGTAAAGCCCGAAGAATAAATGTCATCAGAACCGTAAATCATGTTTCCAAGCTCACGGCGAACATATTCACTGAACCATGGAGCTTTGTCATCGCGAACCATATATGCACTTGCAGAAGTTCTTGTGTAGTCAAAGGTTGCCCAGTAATCTTCAAAAGAGGTATCTGCTTCTTCCTGTGTAACATAATTTGCAGCAACCATTGAAGCAAGCACGTTTTTCTGCATATTCATTGCACGGTTAGGATGGTCAAAAGGATTATAGTAAGCAGGGTTTGAAAGCTGAATTACAAGAATTGCAGCCTCGGCAGGAGTAATTTCCTGTGCACTGTGGCCAAAGTAATATTTTGAAGCAGCGTTTACACCATAAGTTCCGCCACCAAAGTAGATTTTATTCAGATAAAGTTCAAGGATTTCGTTTTTAGTATAGCGGCGTTCCATCTGAATTGCCCACCACAATTCCTTGATTTTTCGTGTATAAGAAATATCGGAACGGTCGCAGTAAAGAGTTCCTGCAATCTGCTGGGTCAGGGTAGAACCACCACCAAGCGACATATGAGCAAGCTTACCAACAACAGCACGGAAAATAGCTTTTAAGCTGTAGCCCGGATGTGAAAAGAAAACGCGGTCTTCGCGGGTAACAAGTGCGTCAACCATATGTTGAGGAAGGTCATTGTATGCAATAATTTCGCGTTTTTCATCAGAAGAAAATTCGGTGATGATTTCGCCGTTTATATCAAGCAGTTTTGTAGGCAGCGCATTATCAAACTCTGTAAAATATTCCGAGTTTTTAATGTTCTGTGTTTCCGAAAGTGTCCAGCCAAGTGCCGCACCAAGTCCGCCTGCAAAAATAAAAAGCAGACAAAGGAAAACAACTGCAGTCTTTTTAACCTTAAGCATAGAGTATATTATAGTAAAAAACAGGGGTGATTTCAACTAATAGTTGCCCTTCGACAGGCTCAGGGACCGCGGGCAAAAAAAAGGCACGGATTAGACCGTGCCATGCCCATTAGGCAATCAGGGACATGGGTGGGAGGGGAAATGTCCCTGATATTTTAAATATCGGGTGATATAGGCCAAATCTTTAATGGAAATTTAAAAAAATATGATATTGTGATGCGTGGGAGGCCTTACTCATCCTCTGATATCTGCAAATCCACAGTAAGATTCACCTTATACGAACGGCCCTTGCTAACAGAAAGACTTCTTACAATTTCATAATCGCCGATTCCGCAGCGGATTTTGTGGTCGCCTTCGGGAATAACTACTTCTTTTCCTAAATCTTCGAATTTTTCGTCGTCAAGGTAAACTGTGGCACCTTCTGGGGCGGTAATTATTACTGTCGGCTCAATACTTTTAAGAATAATCTCCAAATCGGTAATTTTTGCCTGGTCAATGCGCACTTTTCGGACTTCGGTTCTGTAGTTTTCGGAAATAACATTAACATTGTGAATGCCTGTTCCAAGTACAAAGCCTTTCTGCACATCCTGAGCAAGATAAGGATTATTGTCTATAAAAATCGAAATGTTTTCTTCTGTGTTTTCTTCTTTCTGTTCTGACGCTTCCAGTTTAGAAAGCTTTATCTTTAAAAGCCCCTTGTCACTAAGAATTGGGCGTACGGTTATAGTAATTTTTCCATTCATAACCTCATCAGGTACACCCTTCATAATCTGTTGAAGACGTAAAAATACAAAGTTTCCCTGTGCTGTAGGAATTGTTTCTATTGTTTTTGTATACTGATTTGTCTTGAACTGCGCAGTTTTTGTAAGAGGCAGCTGCAAAATCCACGAAAGCTTGCCTGGAACAACTCCAAAGAAAATCTTGCTTCCCGAATAATCAATTTGCTGAGCTTTAGGGGCAGGCTTTATTCCGTCATAAATATATGCACCGCAGCAGTCGCGCCAGATTGCCATATCTTCCGGGATATCCATTTTAAACTCAATGCCTTCAAGAAAAAGTCGTTCTTCCGGAATATAAACTGCAAGAGAATCATTTAATCCAAGCTTTTTTGTAGAAGAAAAAGAAGTGTCTTCGGTTAGTTCAATAATATGGCACTGGGCTACACGAAAAGTTTCGGCATAAAGCGATGAAAAGCAGGTGCAAAAAAGCACAATCAAAAGAAAAGAGAAAATTGGTTTTCTTTTTTTACAAGCAAACATCGGGTTATCCTTAGTGCAAAATCTTTTAATTCTTTTTTAAATCTATTACAGACTGAGGATCTTGTGCAACTCCACCCTGGCGAATTTCAAAATGCAGATGATCACCTGTCGCCTTTCCCGTATGTCCTACGTATCCTATTATATCACCTTTTCTTACAAATTGGTACTGATTTATGCAAATTGATGATAAATGTGCGTAAACACTTGTCATTTTTCCTGTATCGTGGGTTAAAATTACATAATTTCCAAAGGTTTCGTCTTTTTCTATGCAATACGCAGCGTGGCCGTCTTTTACCGCATAAACAGGAGTTCCTTCAGGAGCGGCAAGGTCAATTCCGTTGTGGTCTTTCCATTCTCCGTCAATAGGATTTTTTCGTTTGCCAAACTCAGATGATATCCAGAAGGTGCCTTTTTCAAGCGGGAGACCAAGATATGAATCAACAAAATAAAAACGTTCTGTAGAAGAAAATCTTTTTTCGGTAAAGAAAATATACTCTTCACCATCAATAATAAAATAGTATTCCTTACCGGTGAGCAGCTTGTCTGTATATTCTTCGTGTAAAAGGATTTCTAAAGCCGAAGAATCGTCATTAACATAGCGTTTTACAAAAAGTCCCGGAACTGTTGGAATGATGATTTTTGTATTTATAAGATTGTCTGTAGAAGACTGAATTTTATTAAGGGTTGCAAATGTGTCGTAAGGAATGTTACAGCGTGATGCCAGTGAAATAAGCTGGGAGTCGCTCCAATGAAGGTCGGTTTTATCATTTTGCGTAAAGGTGTGAACAAAAAACATAAAATCGGGCTGTTGATTTAATTTAATGATTTTATAATTATCTTCAACAATGCGGTTATATTCAGTAAAAATAGGATTATCTCTGGCAGTGCGAAGCCTTGCAAGTTCAGGAAGATTTTCTGTATTAACGACAATAGGATTTTCAGAAGTCTGTGCAAATAAAATAGTGCAGGGAAGTGCCAGAGTTATAAGAAAAATTGCTGTTAGAATCTTTTTGTTCAGATTCATTATTACTTCCGGATTTTTGAAAGGATTTTACGAACTATAAGAAAGATAACAAGTACTGCACAAAGAATGAGCACCGTTAAAGTGTAAATGCGTGGGGCAGCGGTAGAAAACTTCCATAAAGGGAAAACCAGGACAATTGTTGCAGCAATGCATGCTACAATCAGCAGCAGAATTCTTAAGAATACAATGAATTTGCCTTTTGCCCGCATGGTTCCCCTCTATAGATAATTAATTATTCTTCAACGATTGCGTCGGCAGGGCAGTCTGCAACACAAGTGCCGCAAGAAATGCATTTTTCCTGATCGATAACGCGTGCATCGTCTTTTTCTGAAATTGCTCCAACCGGACAATCTGGTTCACAAGCGCCGCAGTTTACGCAAGCGTCAGTAATTTTAAACATTATATTGCTCCTAAATAATGGTTTGACTTAATTTTACATTATAAATGTTCATTTTACAAGGGTTATTCTGCATAACCAAAAGCAAGAATCGTAAATGCTTTGTCTTCTTCGCCTTCTGCCATTTTAATTTCAACTGTGTGTTTTGACGAAGCCTCTTCATCAATAATCATAACAATCATACAGTTGTTCCAGCCGCCTTCTTCGTGGCCTGCGTAGGTTTTAAAAAACTTTCCGTCTACAAAAACATCTGCCTTTCCAAAACTGTCGTTGTTTGCGTTTTTATAAATCAATATGAGCGATTTACAATTTAGTGTCATCGTGAATGGTACATTATCCGTGGTCCCTGAGGCACTCGAAGGGCCACGACTCCAGTTTTCCGGAAAACATTTTCCCCCGTGCATGTAGCCTTGAATTGCGTCATCTTTTTGCGTAAAATCCCCGGCCGAAATAGAAACATTTTTATCCTGAGTGTCTGCATAAACAGTTGAAAAGTTCTTAAAGGCATTTTCGTTATGATAACCAGAAGGTATTTCATATTTGATATCAGCCGGTGAAGCGTCAATTTCTGCAATTAAATTCATAATGCATTTTGCCATGTAGGTGTGTCCCGCGCTGGTAGGGTGAACGTAATCGGAATAATAAACCTTGCCGTCTTTTTCCTGGTTCACGCCCGAATTTAAAAGTCCGTCACTAATGCTGACCTGCGGAAGGTTATAAAAATCGGCAACAGGCTTTATTTGTGCCTGCTGGTTTGTGTATGTTGCGGCTGCATAAAGCATAATGACTGCAGTGTTGTTCAAAAGCGCATTGCGTACAATATATTCCATACCGCGGGTGTTTGTGCATTCAAGCCAGTCATTTACAGCAAACTCAATTATCAAAAGGTCAGGGTTGCGGCCAGCGGCATTTACAACATCTTTCTGGTAGCGCACAACTCCCATTGCCGATGGAGTTCCTCCAATTCCTGCAGGTATAAATTTAACTTTTGAAGAGTCGGAAGCATATTGCTGAATAAAAAGATCTTTGAACTGGTAAGCGTAACCTTGAGTGTATGTTGCAGCGCCGGCACCTTCTGTGACAGAACCTCCAATTGCAGCAACAATTACTTCTTCGCCGGCACGCATTTTATTGAGCACCTGTTTTATAAGGTAGTTATTTCCCTTTGTTACAAGACTTTTGTGAATGATCTCTTCATATTTAGTGTCGGAAATTCCAAGGCCGTTTGTGGAAGGTTCTGTTGCGGCATTTGCCTGTTCCTGTGCTTTATTAATCTGGCTTTGCATATATTTTGCTCCTAATGACATTGTAGCAGGATTGTTTTCTTCTACCTTTTTCGATTTTTTGTTGCAGCCGGAAAATAAAAAAATAGTTGCAGTTAGTGCTGCCATTAATATAGAAAAAGATTTTTTATTCATAGTGAGCATGATAGCATATTTTTTAAATTTCGTCACACAAAAAAAAGGCCGGGTCTTGCCCGGCTCGTAATGTGCTTTCAGTAAACTAAGTACTGGCACTATATTTTATTCCAGCTCTAAGCGGCTGGTGGTCTTTCTGGTACTACATATTCTTTGAGCGTTGACCACGCTCTATCAAATTTCCGGACTCCTCATCTTTGCCTCCTACCAAGTAACCGGTGTACGTCCTCATCTCGTTCCTGATTACAATTTTATAATAGCACAAAAAAAACGCATTGCAACAAAAAAATAACTGTATCTTTTTGGAGGAAGGTGTGGTATAATATGAATTCCTTTATTTCTATTGCCAGTATTGTGGTTGATTTGTAATCCAGGTAACACCTTTTATAGTTGTATCACTGCAGTTTGCAAATAGGTTTGTCGTGTCAGTGCCTTCGTAATAAACTTTTTCAAGTGAATTACAGCCGTTAAAGGCATTTGTATTAATGGTTGTGATATCTGTTGGAATAAAGACTTCTTTTAAAGCATAACAATTCTGGAATGCACAGGAACCAATTGTGTTACCACCGCTCTTAGGAATTTTTATAGATGTAAGGTTTGAGCAAGCCTCAAAAGCATTGTTTCCTATAGATGTAACTCCATTTGATAAATTAACTTTTTTAAGATTATAGCACCCCTTAAATGTAGATGCGCCAGTTGGAATATGCAAGGTGATTTCTCTTAGCCATTGCTTATCCATAAATGTTTCTGAAGACTGGAAACTTGTGCATGCATAACCTGTTAGATCAAGATTAATCATTTTTGAAGTGTTGTAGCCGTCATAATTTACAATACTATTTGAGTAATATGGGAAATAAGTTCCACTACCAATTATCTTTATATAATATGTGTAATCAGTTGTAGTATAAGGCAGCAAATTAAGCAGATTCTGGAAATCATCAATATATATTTCCGGATTATAATATTTAAATCTTGTGATAATTGCATTATTATATGTTTTTCCTTGGTACTGATAGTTATATTGATATTCTGTGTCTACATAATCTGTAATTCTTATACAGTTACCAATCTTGTTTTGTGGCATAAATGATGAAGCATCATAAAATGTTTGTGTTGATAGAAAAATAAAGTTTCTATCTCCTGCTAGATAATCAAGTTTATATGTTTCATAGATATACAAAGTATCTGTTTGCTTATATCGGTGATCAATTCGCCATTTGCCATACAAGGTAATGTTTTCTCTTACAACAAAACCTTCGTAGGCTGCATGAGTATAAGCTTCATCAAAGAACCATCCGTAAAAGTCATTGCCACTTTCTGTTAGTTGTGGTAAATCCTCGGCTGTAAGGACATAACCTTCACGGACTTTTTTTGAAGCTGGCTTTGTGCCACTGTATGTATCGTAAGTGATTGTTAAAGGCACCGAATAACCAAACTTTTCATTTAAAACATCTGCAAGACAGGATGTAAAGAGAAGAGAGAATGCAAAAGTTAGTACAAAAAGGCTCCGGCGTTTCATTAGTAGTTCTGAGCGCTGATTTCAAAGTAGCTCTTTGGATGTGCGCAAACTGGGCAAACTTCCGGGGCTTTTGTTCCAACAATGATGTGGCCACAGTTGCGGCATTCCCAGACTTTAACTTCGCTCTTTTCGAATACAGCGGCTGTTTCAACGTTCTTAAGAAGGGCACGGTAGCGCTCTTCGTGATGCTTTTCGATTGCACCTACAGCGCGGAATTTTGCGGCAAGGGCAGGGAAGCCTTCTGCTTCGGCAGTTTTTGCAAAGCCTTCGTACATATCTGTCCATTCGTGGTTTTCACCGTCCGCAGCGGCCTTAAGGTTTGCAGCTGTGTCACCAATTCCGTCCAATTCCTTGAACCACATTTTTGCGTGTTCTTTTTCGTTGTTTGCAGTTGCTTCAAAAATTGCGGCAATCTGTTCGTATCCTTCTTTTTTAGCTTTTGATGCAAAATATGTGTATTTATTTCTTGCCTGACTTTCGCCTGCAAAAGCTTCCATTAAGTTTTTTTCTGTCTGTGTTCCTGCGTATTTGTTCATTTTTTCCTCCTGTGAACTTTTTACAGTTGTATCATTTTGTGGTGCTGGGGCACCTTGTGTTGTTTCATAAATAGGTTCAAAATCCTCTGCCGGATGTCCGCAAAGTGGGCAAGTGAAGTCTGACGGAAGCTCCGGGCTATTGTGTACATAACCGCAGATTTTACATCGCCAGCCTACAATTTTGCCTGAAGTTGGGGCAGCCGGTTTTGGTTTGATATTGCTTTGATAGTAAGCATAAGTGATTGGTTCTTCACGGCTTGTGATTTTTGCATCAAGAACTTCTGCTGTGAAAAGTGTGTGTGTTCCAAGGTCCTGGGCGGCAACAACTTTTGCACTAAAGAGCGCACAGATTTGAGAGCTCAAGTAAGGGCAGCCGTTTTGATCCATTGAGTAATCGGTAAAGCCTTCAAACTTGTCTACGTTTTTACCGCTTTGGTAGCCGAAGCGTTTGATTGTTTCAAAGGTAGTCTTTTTGTCCAGAACGCTTAGGGTAAAAAAGCCGGAATCCTTAATCATCTGGCAGGTGAGGTTAGTGTTTATTACAGAAATTGCAATGCGCACCGGGTCATTGGCAACCTGCATGCAGGTGTTTGTTACGCACGCATTTATTTTGCCGTTGCTCTGACTGCCAAGAATGAAAACTCCGTATTGTAAAGAAAAAAGGGCTTTGGTATCCACTATCTTCCCCAGGTCAAAATAAGGTCATAGTTGTCGTCGCGAACTTCAAAATACTGATTGTATTCCCCACAGGTTGGGCAGTATTCCGGGGCGGCAGGGCCTGTTACAATATGACCGCATTTAAGGCATTCCCATACTTTTACAGTTGAGTTTGCAAGCTGCTTTTTAGATTCTTCATCCTTGAGAAGGGAACGGTAGCGTTCTTCGTGTCGCTTTTCAATTTCGGCAACTGCACGGAATTTTGCGGCTAAGTCTGCAAAGCCTTCTTCTTCGGCTTCTTTTGCAAACTGAACGTACATGTCTGTCCATTCGTAGTTTTCGCCGTCGGCAGCAGCAGAAAGGTTTTCGTTTGTTTTGTTCAGACCGCCAAGCTCACGGAACCACATTTTTGCATGGTTTTCTTCGTTGTTTGCAGTTTTAGTAAAGATTTCTGCAATTTTATCATTACCTTCGTCCTTTGCAATCTGCGAAAAGTAAGTGTATTTGTTACGTGCCTGACTTTCGCCCGCAAAAGCCGCAAGAAGATTTTTTTCTGTTTTTGTTCCTGTGTATTTACTCATTTTGAACTCCATAAACTATGCAAATTGCAGTAGGCATAAGCCTTTACCACTTCATCGCCTGCAACAAGTGCAAATTTTGCAACAGGTGCATCGCCCGGTTTAAGGCATTTTCGCTGATTTCCCTGTT
>JAFZXA010000083.1 GCA_017617115.1 Treponema sp. | reverse complement strand
GAGGTTTCCGTGACCAATTTCACGACGACCTGTTGTAAGCTTACCTGTTTCACCAACTGAGTATGGTGGGAAGTTATAGTGAAGGATGAAGTGCTCTGAGCGGTCTCCATCGATATCATCATAAGACTGTTCGTCCATTGCAGTACCAAGTGTACATACAGCGAGCGACTGTGTTTCACCACGTGTGAAAAGTGCCGATCCATGTGGAGTTGGCAATACATTGATTTCACAAGTGATTGGGCGGATTTCGTCAACCTTACGTCCGTCTACACGAACACCTTCGTCAAGAATTGACTTGCGGAGGAGCTTGTACTGGATGTCATCCATCAAGGTAGCAAAAAGCTTCTGCTGTACCGGGTCTTCAAGCTGTTCCTTGTGCTTTTCTGCAAGCTCTTTAATAGCCTTAGAAATTGCAATTCCGCGGTTGATTTTGCTGTCTTTGAAGCAGGCTTCTTTAAGAAGTGGAGTTGCTTCTGCTTCGATAGCTTCTGCATTTTCGAGTGTAACATCAAGAGGGTTCAAAGGAAGCTTTTCCTTTCCAGCCTTCTTTACAAGTTCTTCCTGAAGTACACACATATCTGTAATAAATGCCTGAGCCTTTTCAAGAGCGCCAAGCATTACTTCTTCAGAAACTTCGTTGGCACCACCTTCTACCATTGTAAAGCCGTCTTTAGTTCCGGCAACAACAATTTCAAGCTCGCCCTTTTCAATCTGTTCAAAGGTTGGGTTTACAATATATTCGCCATTGAGGTAGCCGATACGGCAGGCAGCAACTGGTCCATGGAATGGAATATCAGAAATACAAGTTGCGGCAGAAGCGGCAATAACAGCAAGAATATCCTGAGTGTGAACACCGTCACAAGAAACACAAGTTGGAACAATCTGAAGTTCGTGTCCAAAGCTTGGTTCAAAAAGCGGACGCATTGGTCGGTCAATAAGGCGGCTAACTAAGATTTCCTTATCCTTAGGGCGTCCTTCGCGTTTTACAAAGCCACCTGGGATTTTACCAGCGGCATAGAATTTTTCATTGTACTCAACAGTAACAGGAACAAAATCCTGACCTTCAGTTACAGAAGACGAAGCACAAATAGTTGCAATAATAGCTGCTCCGCCCCACTGAGCGTAAACACATCCATTAGCCTGTTTACCGATTTTTCCTGTTTCCAAGATGAGATCGGCATCTCCAAGTCGGTAAGTTACTCTTTCTACTGACATAAATTAAACTCCTACACACGTCACTACATCCGACGCATGTTTTAAAATAATAAGTAGTTCATTTTAGAATAAATAAGGAGTTTAATCAATGGAAGAGATTGGACAAAAAAAATCCCGCACAGTGGCGGGACTTTGGAATGGCTTGTACTACTTGCGCAATCCAAGCTCTTTGATGAATGCACGGTAGCCTTCGAGGTCTGTGCGTTCAAAGTACTTAAGCATCTTGCGGCGTTGACCAACAACCTTAAGAAGAGCACGCTTAGCATTTGCATCCTTTGGGAACTGCTTTGTGTGATCTGTAAGCTGCTGAATGCGCTGTGTCATCAATGCAATCTGAACCTTTACATTACCTGTATCGGTATCTTTTGCACCGTACTTCTTGATTGTTGCAGAAGTAGTTTCTTTTGTAAGTGCCATATTGGAACCCCTTAAAATATTGTAATTTCCAGCCAGGCCGGAAACTCTGAATAAGCGGAAGTTTTGCAGGTCAAATCCTGGGTTTCTAGGAAGTAATCACAAAAAATCCGTAAGTCAGACTAATATAAATATATAATAAAAATAAGTTTGTTTCAAGTTAGCGGTCAAGCAGTTCCTTTACTGTTGTCATATATCCTTTTTGAATGAGCTGCCTTATATAAGAAGAACTAACCCGCTCTACACTTCCGTCGGCCTGAGTAAAATAAACAGGGTCAACAAAAACAGTTTTTACACCAGACTGTGCTGCCCAGTATTTTATTGCCTGCGTGTCTGTTGCACCCTTGTACCCGCAGCGAAAATCAATTCCTTCGGCAAGCAGCTTCATATTCAATTTTTGTACAAGCAGGTCCAGAAAAACAACACCTTTCATTTCTGAAAAAGTCTGGTCAAAATCTACAACTATTGCAAACTCAATTCCAAGTCCTTCGAGCAGCTGCAACCGTTCTTCAAGTGTAGAAATATCTCCCGCATAATCATCGGCATGTTTAAGAGCAGGTAACGGTCGTTTAAAAGTAATAACTCCGCAGGCAAGACCCTGGTCTTTACATTCATCTACAAGTTTATTAAGCAGGAACCTGTGTCCAAGATGAAGTCCGTCAAAGCTGCCAACAGAAATACCACATCCCTGCTTAAAAAAATCGGTTTGAGAAAAATCTTCTAAAATCTTAGGAGTCCAGTCAAAAACTGTCATATTCTATTACTAGAATACAAGATTTGGTATAGTAAACGCAACACCTAATTTAGCATAAGGTACAGGTTCAAGCTGTTCAAATCCAGTTACACCGCCTTCAAGAGTAAAACACCAGTAATCATCAAGCGGAATATCTACACCACCTGCAAGCTTATAGGCAAAAAGAGAATCGATGTGTGTTGAACGCTTATTTTGAAATTCATCAAAAGCAACACCAACACTGGCAAGTCCAAAAAAGTTAGATGGTTTACCTGTAGTTCTAGGCCGCACATTAAAGCCTAAACCAAAAAATACCATTGCAAGTTCACCAACACTTGATTTATAAGTATTCGAATAAACCGGAACAGAACACCAGGAATAATCTGCCTGCATGAACATCCAGGTTGTTAAAGGAATTGAACAATAACCCTCAAGAATAAATCCCGCTCTGTCATCTTCTAAAAAATCATCGGAAAGGAACATGCCCAAATTAAGTCCAAAATTGCACCTTGCACCACCACCCTTTGTCTGATCAAACAACGGGTCAATGCTCTTTCTTTTTTTAGCATCTTTTCCTGTTTTTATATCATCATATTCAACAAAAGATGATTCGTTCTTTGAAACCTTATCTACAGAAGTTTTAATATCTTCATCAGAATAAGTTACACCAGCTGCCTTCTTATAATAAGAAATATCAACCGCAGGATTTACCGAAAAACGATAAGAGGATTTTGCCGGTGTAATTGTCTGAACAACTTTTCCGCTGACTGTATCAATAAAACGGAACTCGTACAAAGTCATTTTATACATTGAAGGATAATTTTCCGGCATAGCTTCAATTGAATAATCTACTTCGAGTGTAATTGCAGGAACATTGCGGCGGAACATGTAATCATATAAATCAACAGTATCAAGATAGTCGTTCCAGGCATTAGTATTTGAAACACTTGGCGAAACCGGTGCTTTACCGCTGACATTCTGATATCCGATATTAGCATTCTGTCCAAAAATCTTAACGTCATTTATATACAAAGAAACAGTTGTATCCCATTCATATTTATCGCCGGCATAGTTTCCAATATCAAGAATACGGCTGTCTTCAATAGAAGAAATTGTTCTGCGGGTTTTAAGCTTTGCAAGGTCGTTTTGAATATCGCTGTAAAGAGAATCTTCCTGAGCAGTTGTTTTTCCCTGAATCTTCTTAAGGTCTTCAAGTGCTTTTGATTCAATTTCTTTTCTGATTTCCTGCTTTCGGGCATTTCGCATTTCTTTTACAGCAGGAAGCATGTTTCCTTTTGAATCCATTTCGCCGTTACGAAGCGGTTCTGCATCAATAGCTTCACACTGAGCCTTGTAATCATCATTTGCAGCCTGCTTTATAAATTTTTCCTGATTCAAAACACTTGAATGAATATCATACATTGCCTGCTTTTTTGCTTCTATAACGGCAATCTGATTATCAACAGTCAAAGAATCAATTTTCTGCTGGCGTACAAGTTTTGCCTGTTTTTCTGCAAGTGCAGCAGCCTGTTCAATTTTTTCACGCTGAGCGGCAGTACGGGTTTTCTGCTGTTCCTGATCTTCTAAAAGTCGCTGCTGTTGAAGTCGTAAGCGTTCAAGCCGTTCCTCTGCAATCTGCTTCTGCTGTTCGGCAAGAGTCTTTTCGGCTTCGAGTTTTGCTTTTCGGCTTTCGGCATCAAGTTCTGTAGAAAGAGAAACTTCTTTAAGCTGTTTTTCAAGTTCCAGCTTCTTTTTTTCGTATTTACTAACCTCTTCCTGGGTCATAGAAATCTGATCTTTTTCAGATAATTCTTCGCCCTTAAGAAGTACGTAGCGGTCAATTGAAGAAAGCTTAATGCCAAGGTCATCGCAAAGCTTTACAGTTACTTTATTTACCGAAGAACCAGCTCCTTCAAAAAGACTAACTGGTTCTGTAACACTGTCTGTTGTAACCGAAGAAAGTCGAACTCCGGTTGTAAGATTTGTTACGTTTACAGAAAGAATATATTTTCCGTTTGCCTTAGTGATATTTGAAAAAACACCAAGTTCTGCCGAAACAAGCTTTCCAATTTCTATGCTTGTGTCCTGATCATGAGTGTAACTTTCGGCTTTTTTCTGTAAGCCTTTAATCTGTTCTTCGTTCTGAACATCAACAAGCTGATAAGTTGTATAATCATTGAAATTTGCTTCAAGACGGCGTCTTACCGATGAAGGAATCCAGTTCTGTTCATCTTCCGATAAGCCTTCGCAGGTTGGATTAAATACTGCAATTCTTTTACCTGCTGAAAAAGCATTCAAGGAGGCAGTCATCAAAATAATCAATAATACAATCTTCTTCATTTTTACACTCTCTATTCACTTAATCCTACAGCTTGTTTAAAGTCGGCAGCAAGGTCTTTTTGTAAAAGCGCCTCAATACCGTCACATGCACTTTTTTTAGCTTTTGATTCGTTATATGATAAAACCCTGTCGAGTTTATTTTCATAAACATACAAGGTTTTGTTCTGCGATTTTACAGTAAGTTTTACACTAGGATAATAAACATACAAATCATCTTCTCTTATTTCGTTATAATCAACAGCGGTTTCTACCATATAGTATGATTTTTGTGGATTGTCACTTGTTGTAAAGCCCATCTGTGAAAGAATGCTGTTTACAGTTGATGAAACAGTGCCTCCAAGATCACCCGAAACTTTTACACACATCACACAGTTGTTTTTTTCTTTTTGAACAAGTCCCGGAATTGAAGCAATTACTGCCCTGTCCTGGGCAAATGCTTCATCAGTCAGTTTTTTTGAAAACATTGTTGCTTTATAAAGGCTTGCAAGAAAGTTTTCACTAGCGCGTTCTGTCTGACTGTAAATCTTTATGCGTTCCAAAGGCTCGGTCGCCTGCTGCGCCAGAGAATAAATGCTGTAAAAGGCGTTTTTATTGTCACGAACTATTGGTTCATATTGATTCCAGGCATCTTTACGAACAATATGTGCACAACAATACCACTTGTTTTCGCGGATTAAAAAGTATGGTTCTTCTGTTTCAAGTGCAAAAAGTTCAAGATCTGTATATGTTACTGTACTCGATTTTATTGTGCGTTCAACCTTTCCGGGGTCATTTGAACTGTTATAAGTATAAGTTTCACCTTCTATAAGAGATTTTACATTAGTATTAAAATAAGAAGCCAGTTGAGCAATAGAATTATTCCGAGCTTCATTTGCAGTTGTCCCAGTCCCCAGCTGCGCCAGATATTTAGAATCCGGAAACACCTCTTTTTTATTAGAAACCCACTCCGGCTCCGGAATAAAAACAGTTTCTTTTTTTGGCTTAGAACCACAAGAAATAAATAAAAAGATTATATTAAATAGTAAAAAAAGTGAGAAAATTGATTTGTTTTTAATTGTAATATGCAGCATACATATATATAATAATTTTATAAGGAAAAAGATACAAGAAAAAATAAAAAAATTCATTTGTGGGCTGATTTTCTTGACAATTTTCTTAAACAATATTAAAATTATTAAGTATAATTAAACTTTTTACTTCTTGACGGAGGCTTTTATGGCAAAAAAAGAAATCGACTGGGGCAATCTGCCTTTTGGTTACATGGAAACATCAAAAAGCTTTGTATGTAACTGGAAAAAAGGAAAATGGGATGCTGGAAAGCTTACTACTGACCACACCGTAACTATTAACGAATGTGCTGGAGTTCTTCAGTATGCACAGACATGTTTTGAAGGACTTAAGGCCTACAGAACAGAACATGGCGACATTGTTACCTTCCGTCCTGATTTGAATGCAGAACGCATGGAAACTTCATGCAAGCGTCTTGAAATGCCTGTATTCCCAAAAGACCGCTTTATTGAAGCAGTTCTTAAAACAATTAAAGCAAACAAGGAATGGGTTCCTCCATACGGTTCAGGCGCTACCCTTTATATCCGCCCATATATGTTTGGTTCAAATGCTGTAATTGGTGTAAAACCAGCTGATGAATATCAGTTCCGTATTCTTGTAACACCTGTTGGACCCTATTTCAAAGGCGGCGTAAAGCCAATTAAGGTTCGTCTTTCTGATCTTGACCGTGCAGCACCACATGGAACTGGTGATATTAAAGCCGGTTTGAACTATGCTATGTCTTTGCACAACATTGTAGATGCACACAAAAATGGTTATGCAGAAAATATGTACCTTGACCCTGCAACTCATACATATCTTGAAGAAACAGGTGGAGCAAACATTATTTTCATCGACAAAGAAGGAAAGCTTGTTACTCCAAAATCTGATTCAATTCTTCCTTCTATTACAAGACGTTCTCTTGTTATTGTTGCAAAGAAATATCTTAAAATGCAAGTTGAAGAGCGCAAGATTAATAAAAATGAACTTAAAAAATTCGTAGAATGCGGACTCTGCGGTACAGCAGCTGTTATTTCGCCAGTAGGTCAGATTGACGACCACGGAAAGAGCATTATTTACAACGGCGGCAAACAGGAAATGGGTCCTAAGCTCAAAGAAATCTACGATACTTTGACAGGCATTCAGATGGGAAGAATTCCTGCACCAGAAGGATGGATTTACACTATATAATCCCGAAGGGATTACATAGTGTAAAAATGAGTTTGTCAAGGCCGAAGAGCGAACGCAGGTGAGCGTGCCTTGACGAACTCTTATTACAGATGGCATAAAATGAAAAAGGCACGTCCACTTAAGAACGTGCCTTTTTATTTGAGATCCCGAAACAAGTTCGGGATGACATAGTATCTTATTTTGCATCAACTGCACTTGCAGATGATCCCTTTGCCTTAGGATTAGGATTTGTCCCCTTTCGCAGGAACGCATCCTTATAACCGTATGCCTTAAAGCGTGCAAGAACAGTTCCATATTCATCCAATGTTACAGGACCAACAAGCACCTGTTTAGTTCCCTTTGCAGTTGGAACAATTGTTATAGGATACTTGCTTCCATACTTATTAACAATTTCAAGAATATTTTCATCATCCTTGAGTGTTGCAATCTGAATGTAATACTTTTCGGCTTCAAGTTCATCAAGGCTTTCTACCATGTACTTGTCATAACTTGTCTCATTACCAGATGAAGCAGGCTGAACAACTACAGAATTATTGATTGTAATTTCCGGTGCAGCAGTTTCTTCTTCAGGCTCATCAACTGCAACAGAAACTTCATTATTAAAGATTCCAGGTACAAATGATGGTTCAGAATCCTCTTCTTCCTCTTCGTAAACCGGAGGATTATCTTCGGCAGGAACAAGAACTATTGCGTCATATTCTTCTTCATCGTCGTCAAGAACTTCAGGCTCATCACTCCATTCTTCATCCTCTTCGACTTCCTCATCTTCAGGTTCTTCTTCTACAAATTCTTCATCACCAAGATCTTCATCTTCTGCTTCGAATTCTTCTTCGTCAAAGTCCTCTTCTTCAAATTCGTCTTCTGCTTCTTCTTCAGGAATTTCTTCTTCTTCAGTTTCTTCAAGCTCTTCTTCCGTTTCTTCCAGTTCTTCTTCTTCAAGTTCATCAAGCTCTTCATCATCAAAGAATTCTTCTTCATCCTGAGGAATTTCATCTAATTCATCATCATTAAATTCTTCTTCTATTGGTTCTTCGTCAAAAGTTTCTTCTACAGGTTCTTCTTCCGGTTCTTCGACTGGAGCTTCTTCTTCTTCAAACTCCTCTTCTTCCTCTGCAGGAATTGTTTCAAATTCTTCTACAGGTTCTTCTTCAGAAGGAAGCTCATCAAGTTCATCATCCTTAAACTCTTCAGAAATTACAGGCTGTTCTTCCTCATCAGGAACTTCTTCTTCCGATTCTTCTACAGGAGTTTCTTCTATATATTCAGGCTCTTTTTCTTCTACAAAATCATCTTCAAAATATTCTGGAAGTGCTTCGTCATTAAAGTATTCGTATTCGGTAACAGGTTCTTCTTCTACCGGCTCTTCAATAGGCTTTGAGAAGATTTCTTCTTCCGGCTCTGTAGCAGCAACAGTTTCTTTTTCATCAAAAACAGGTTCTTCCCATTCTTCTTCACCCAAACCAGGTACAAATTCTTCTGTTTCGGTATATGGATCCTTTCCAGGAGAAATGTTTGTTTCTGCCGGTGTTTGATTTTCAGCAGTTTCTGTTTTTTCTTCAACAGGCTCCGGCTGAACTACAGGTTCCGGTTCCTTTGTTGAAGCAGCTGTTCCATTCGAAGCAATAACTGCCGAACCATATACTCTTTCATCCTGATTTGAGCGTTTTGTTATTTTTACAATGTTGTTAGAATCCTTGTTGATTCCAATTGCAGCAGCTGCTTCCGGAGAAAGCATGATAGCAACACCTTCAGAAGGATCAAGCGCACCAATTACAAGAATATCAATTGTTGCGTCTCCTGTGATGTTTGTTACGCTGATAATATCACCTGGAAGATAACCTACAGTTTTGGCAAAAAGTCCTTCCGGGAATACACCTGGCTCTACAACCACAGCTCTTCCATCTAAAGACGGGCTAAAGGATGCCAGAACAAGACATCCTATAATTATAAATCCGAGTTTTGATATGTTCTTAAATAATCTGCTTTCCTTTAATCTGTTTTTCATACCCGCCCATCCTTATGCTTTTGTAGATTTCAAAACCTTCGAAATCTCTGATATTAATTTGGAAGAAACATTCTTCAAACCCTTTGCATCATCTGGTTTGACAGCACTTTCAAACGAACTTTCTTTTATTGTTTTTCCGGTCGTTACAGAAGCAACAGACCAGCCTATTGTATGGAGAGAATTTGTATAATAAAGTTTGATTTGTACAAAATAATCAGAAGAGCCTTCGTATGCATCGCCCATTGCTTTGTTGAACAGAATAACATCATCACTTGCCGATTCAGAAACAACAGCAGGTGAATTTGTTATGATATAACCTGTTTCAAAAAATCCTGCTAAAAGCTCGTCTTCAATAACAAGAGAGTCTTCAGAAACTGTGTCGGTTCTTTCGTCATGCTGAACAATCTGAAGCTGGATCTGTTTTGCAAAGCAGAAGTTTGCACACATAAAAAGACATGCAGCGATTACAATATGTTTAATTTTCCCCATAATCACACCCCATAAACACAATATAGGTTTTATACTTCTATTTCGGTGAAAATATCATATGAGTTTAGTAAAAAAAATGAATTCTTGTTGAAAAAAATCGCTCTCAGCTGAATTATTGAACACATTTGAAAACAAATCTGCGGAGCGGAGGGACGGCAGCAAACTACTCCGAAGCTTGACGAGCGCAGCGAGTTGGATAATTTTCCTAACAAGCTTCGTTGTAGTTTGCGGACGTACCTACGCGGGAGCAGATTTGTTTTCTACTAAATTCAATTATATTTGCTAAAAACATTATTTTGCTGTAAAATAATTTATGGGATTGGGAAATGGATAAACGCATATATATAATCGGTGCTGGATTTGCAGGGCAAACTATTGCAAGTGATATCCGGCGTAAAAAAATCTTTGGAAAAGTTAACGCATTTTTAGATGATGATAAAAATATCATAGGGTCTACCATTGACGGTATTCCTGTTCTTGGGCCTATTGACAGCGTAACTTCCATTCTTTCTAATTCCGATTTAGACGAAGCAATAATTGCAATTCCATCCGCTCCAACTGAACGAATCCGTGAAATATATGAAACTCTTGTAAAAAACGGTTTTAATCATATAAAAATTCTTCCGGGAATAAGCCAAGTAATAGAAGGAACTGCACACCTTGTTCAAACCCGTGAAATTGACCCGCTTGATATTCTTGGACGAACACCAATTGCAATTTCGCTTAAAGAAAGCCTGAACTACCTTCGCGGAAAGCGTGTTTTAATAACAGGTGCCGGTGGTTCCATTGGTTCCGAGCTTGCAAGACAGCTTTTGAGTGGTGGCGCTGAGCGACTTTACCTTTTAGGCCACGGTGAAAATTCAATCTGTCAGATTTTCCGTGAACTTAAAGTACTTCAAACCGAAGGTGTTGGTGAAAAAGCAACAGTCGTTCCAATTATTGGCGACATGCGAAACCGCGAATACATTGATTTCATCATAAAACAGACAAAATGTAATGTAATTTTCCACTGTGCCGCCTACAAGCATGTTCCAATGATGGAAGAAAATCAGGTTGCGGCAATTGAAAATAATGTATTCGGAACTAAAAATCTGCTTGACGCTGCAATTAAGCACAAGGTTGACCGATTTGTTTTAATTTCTACAGACAAGGCAGTAGCCCCGGTTAGCGTTTACGGTGTTTCAAAAATGCTTTGCGAAAAGCTTGTGCTTGAATATTCAAAAAAGGCAGATAAAAATCAGGCAGTGATGTTTGTAAGATTCGGAAACGTTCTTGGAAGCCGCGGTTCAATTCTTCCGCTTTTCCAGAGCCAGATTAAAACAGGTGGTCCAATTACAGTTACCGACGAAAAAATGGAACGCTTTTTTATGACAATTCCTGAAGCATGTTCTCTTGTTCTTCAAACTGGTGGCGTTGGCAAAAACGGTCAGTCATATCTTCTTGATATGGGTGAACCTATAAAAATAATTGACCTTGCAAAACAGATAATTAAATTCAGCGGGCTTGAACCTTACAAAGACATTGATATAAAAATTGTAGGAGCTCGCAAAGGCGAACGTCTTGTAGAACCGCTTTGGCTAAAAGAAGAAAATCCAACTGCTACAGAATATCCAAAAATCCTGCAGCTGGAAAATAAAGAATATGAAGACGGCAGACTGGACACTCTTCTACAAAAACTCTACTCTATCTGTTTTTATACACAGGGAGCAGAACAGGATTTCCGCAACAAAGAAAAGCTTGTAAAACTTTTATGCCAAGACTGCAAAAGCCTTAAAGATTTTTATGAAGAAATAAAAACCGACGGACAAAAAAGGACGGACATATTATGAGCGGTGAAAATACAATCAAAGTTCCATTTCATAAAGCAGCAATTACAAAAGCCGAAGAAGACGCCGTTCTTGATGTTCTTCGTTCCGGCTGGCTCACAACCGGTAAATACGCACTTGAATTTGAAAAAAAGTTTTCTGCTGTTGTAGGTCAGGATGATGAAAAAGCAGGGCGCGCACCAGTTATAAGTCTTGCCGTAAACTCAAATACTTCAGGAATGATTCTTGCAATGGAAGCTTGCGGAGTACGAGCGGGAACTTATGTTATTACAACGCCCTACACTTTTGTTTCAACCGCAACCTGTGCAAGACACCTTGGAGCCCACGTTCTTTTTGCAGACATAGAAAAAGACAGCTACAGCATTGACCCGGATAATATAGAAAAAATTCTGCAACAAGCCGCCGCCCAGAAAAAAATAATTACTGCAATTGTTCCTGTTCACATTGCAGGAAACATCTGCAACATGGAACGAATTGTTGAACTTGCAAAAAAATATTCTACGCCGCAGCAAAAAATCAGTGTAATAGAAGATGCAGCCCACAGTTTTCCGTCTCCAACAAAGCTTGGTTATGCAGGAACAATTGGCGACGCCGGAGTTTTTTCATTCTACGTAACAAAAACAATTACAACTGCCGAAGGCGGCATGGTCTGTACAAGAAATCCCGACCTTGCACGCCGCATGACTGTTATGCGAATGCATGGAATGGACCGCACCACCTGGGACCGCTACACAAGCCCGCGCGCTTCGTGGGAATATGACATAATTGCACCAGGCTACAAATTTAATCTGCCCGATGTTCTTGCGGCAATAGGAACGTGTCAGGTAGACCGCGCCTGGAAATTTTACGAACAGCGCAAGGCAATTGTAGACTTGTACAACAAAGCCTTTGGACCGCTTGATTTTATTGAACTTCCACCGGATGGACCTGGCAACAGCTGGCACCTTTACCTTATGCGACTAGTACCAGAAAAATTAAAAATCACCCGCGAACAGTTTGCAAAAAAAATGCAGGAAACAGGTTTGGGTATTTCAGTTCACTTTATTCCACTTTTCCATTTTACTTACTGGCGCGAGCTTTACCCCGATTTTACAGCACAAAACTATCCGAACGCAGAAAATCAGTATAACAGAACAATTTCAATTCCGCTCTACCCCGATATGACAAAAGAACAGGCTCAGCTTGTAATTGATACAGTAAAAAAAATAGGACAGGAGAATCATGCCTAAAAAAGAAGAAGCAGCAAAACAAAGAAAACGCTCCATGGAAGCAACCGGCTTTTACAGTGATGCAAGCCGCGAAGGAACTTTGTATGCTGTTCTTGTAAGAAGCCCTGCCGCTACCGGAAAAATTAAAGGAGTAACAATTCCAGAACTTCCAGAAGGATATTTTCTTTTTACTGCACAGGATATTCCGGGCAACAAAAAAGTTATTGTAAATAATCAGGAATGGAAGATTCTTGGCTACGATGATGTTTCGTACAGCGGAGAACCGGTTGGCATTCTTTGCGGCCCCGATGAAAATAAAGTGCTCGAACTTTTGGACACAGTTTCTGTAAACTTTGATATTGACTCACTTGAATCGGCACTTAAAAAAGCAATGAAGCATCACAAGCGTCCTGTTGTAAATCTTTCAAAAATGAGTGACTTGACTTCATTTGTTTCCGAAATTAATGATCTTCCGTCACTTGATACGGTTTTGGATAACAGGCGTGTTGAACAGAATGTAGAAGAGCAGGTTGCTTACCGCGAAATAAAAACAGGCCTGTTCCTTAAAAAAACAATCCCTCAAGCCGAAAAAAAACTTTTTGAAAAAACAGAAGATTTTGTAATTGAAGAAAACTGGAAGCTCACATTTTTACCGCCGCTTTGGAAAGAAACCTGCGGCTCGTTCTGCTGGAAGGAAGGAAAATATCTTCACATTTCGGCACCTACAAGATGGACAACACATCTTATGTCTACAGTTTCTGCTGCACTTAAAATCCCTGTAGAAAATATAATTGTTCATAAAACAAAAACTTCGGGAGTTTTTTCAAAAGGACTTTGGCGAACCTCTGTAGTTTCTGCTCAGGTTGCACTTGCTTCTTTCCTAACAGAAAAACCTGTAAAGCTTGTTCTAACACAGGAAGAACAGGATTCTTACATGTCTCCGGGTGTAGATACAAAAATTACATACAAAACAGCAGTTACTCACGATGGACTTTTTAATGGAGTTTCGGCCGAAATTGATATTGATGTAGGCTGCTTTAATCCGTTTGCCCAGGAAATTGCCGACAGAATGTCTATTGTAGCCTGTAACTATTACAAACCGCATAATGTTCATATTGTTGCAAAAGCGCATACTTCAAAAAAGCCTCCTACTTCAATCTGTCTTCGCGGGCTCGATTCCCAGATCTTTTTTGCAATAGAAAATCAGATGCAGAAAATTGCAGAACAAACAAACATGCTTCCCGAAGAACTTCGCAGGGTAAATTACGAAAACAAAACAAAGGATTATCCGTTTGTTTTTGATTGCGAAAATCCAATTGAATGCTTTACCAAAGCTGTTCAAATAAGCGACTTTAACCGAAAGTATTCCTCTTATAATATGGATGCCGTTGACCGCGTTCAGGAAAACAGCAACCCGTTTTTTGCACTGCCTTTGCGTGGTATTGGAATTGCAACAGCCTTTAATGTTTCTGATTTTTATGGAACAACAAGCTTTGAACCAGACTGCCGTGTTGAAGTTTCTCTTTTACAAAACGAGCATTTGGTAATTCATGCAATAAATCCTTCGCATGGCATTCAACAAATCTGGAAAAAAACAGCTGCAGATATTTTAAAAATCAGAAAAGACAATATTACAATTGATTCCGAATTTGAACTTTCTGATTTACCTGACACACCGGAAGATGCAATTAATTCAATAAGCACAGTAAATGAACTTATAAAAAAAGCCTGTCTTGATATTGAAAAAAAGCGGTTTCATCAGGCGCTTCCAATTACTGTAAAAAAATCTCAGCCGGCAACCCTTAAAAAAAGCTGGGACAACGAAACCTTCAGCGGAACACCTTTTGGTCCTTCATCATTTGCAACAGCAGTAGTTGAAGTTGAACTCGATACCTATACCTACAATGAACGCATAAAAGGAATATGGCTTGTAATTGACTGCGGTGAGCTTTTTGATAAATCCGCAGCGCTCCGTGCAATCCGTCTTGAGATTCAGCAGCAGCTTGAAATGCTTGTAAAAGATAAATCAATTCCTTGTGACAATATTACAATAAGCTTTATAGAATCAAACAACAAACCAGGTCAGATTGGCGACCTTGTCAGAAATACACTTCCTGCAGCATTTTCTTCTGCACTTTCACTTGCTCTTGCAACCCAGCTTACAAGATTGCCTTGTACCGAAAAACAGATTTTTGACCTTATTAAAAAGCGCGAAACCAGAGTGGAGGTAAAGGAATGAATGTACCTGTAATTTTAAATGGCAACAAAACAATTCTTGAAGCTCCGGCAGATGAAACTCTCATGTCTGTTTTAAGACGCATTGGTTGTGCAAGTGTAAAGTGTGGCTGTGGACAGGGAACCTGCGGCTCTTGTACGGTTTTATTAAACGATAATCCTGTAGCAACCTGTAAAATTCCGCTTGGCATAATTCAAAATGCCGATATTGTAACGCTTGAATACTTTGAACGAACAAAAGAATATACAATTATTATGAAGGGCTTTGAACTTGCCGGAATAAAAATGTGCGGACTTTGCGATTCCGGAAAAATCTTTTCGGCATATCAGTTAGTCAAGCTTAACAAGATTCCTACCCGTGATGAAATTTATGAACAGGTGCGAAGTCTTGCCCCCTGCTGTACCGATTTGAACACACTCATAAATGGAATTATTCTTGCAATAGAAATCCGAGACCATGGATTTGAAAGAGCTGCTAAAAAAGCGGAGAGACAAAAATGAAATCAATTTTATTTGCAAAAAATTTATCCGAACTTTTTTTTCAGCTTAAAAGCAACAAGGAACTTACAGTTGTAGGCGGCTGTACCGAGCTTGATGAACTTCCCGAAAAGTCAATTTCTGTTTATGGCATTCCAGACCTTTCGCGCATTACAAGACACGAACGCTTTTTGGAAATTGGTCCGGGGGCAACACTTGCTCAAATTCTTACTATTGGTCAGACTCACCTTCCCACAGTTTTGTACGAAGCACTTTTGAGTATTGCAAATCCAATTATAAGAAACATGGCAACAATTGGCGGCAACATCTGCACCGAAGGCCACAGGCATACTTTGTTTGCACCGCTTCTTGCATTAGACACAAAGCTTGAATTCAGGAATCAGACAGAAACAAGAATTGAACCGTTGCAGAATTTTAAAAAAGTTCCGGATGGTTTTGTTCTTACAGATATCCGAATTCCGCTCATGTACCCTGAAGTTTCAATTTTCCGAAGGATTGGCCCTGAGCACGCAATTACACAGCACTCTGCTTCATTTGTATTTTTGGGTGATACCGAACGAAACTCTCTTGTAGATGTTAAGCTTGCCTTTGCAGGTCCGTTTGTTTTCCGCAGCAAAAATCTTGAAAACTCTTTAATAGGTCACCGTCTGCCGCTCACAAAAAAAGATATTGATGAAATTCAAAATATGGTAGAACAGGAATTCAACAAAGCCTCAACCGACCAGATGATCAGTAATGTAGTTCGGCAGCAGTTTTTGAATTTGACAAGATACAGTTTTGAGCAGTTGACTTAGAGACGTCCGTCACCCTGAACTTGTTTCAGGGTCTATCTTATGAACATGCAATCACCATAAGAGAAGAATCTGTATTTATTCTCCACGGCAGTTTTGTATGCATTCAAAATATGTTCGCGTCCTGCAAAAGCACTAACAAGCATAATGAGTGTACTTTCCGGAGTGTGGAAGTTTGTAAACATTTTATCGACAACCTTAAACTTGTAGCCCGGGTACATAAAAATGCTTGTAGAAGAAGTGCCGGCACGCACATATTCAATGCCTTGTGGTCCCTGAGGCTCTCGAAGGGCCGCTATAGCTTGTGCACTACTCTCCAGCGTTCTTACACTTGTAGTTCCAACCGCAAGCACCGGCCGCCCTTCCCGTTTTGCCTTATTAATTGCCGCAGCAGTTTCTGGTGGAATTGTATACCACTCTTCGTGCATTTTATGATTTTCTATATTGTCTTCACGAACAGGAAGAAATGTTCCAAGCCCAACATGCAAGGTTACAAAAACCCGCTCAATTCCTTTTGCGTCCAGACGAGCAAGCATTTCGTTTGTAAAATGAAGTCCCGCTGTAGGACAAGCTGCACTACCAGTATCGGTAGCATAAACATTCTGGTAGCGCTCGCTGTCTTCTTCTGTGTCGCCACGACGAATATATGGCGGCAGCGGAATATGCCCGTTTCGTTCAAACCAGTCTTCGTTAATTGCAAAGTCAAATTTTAGGGCACGAAATTCGGTTCCTGCATTTCCTTCGTGTTCAATAATAGTTGCAACAGTCCCGTCCGGAAACTTATAATGCATGCCAGGCTTCTGCTTTTTTGCCGACTTTACCATTGTATTCCAGATGCAGCATTCCTTGTCAATTGTATTAAGAAACATGAATTCTGTTTCGCGTCCGGTAGTTTCTTTAATTCCATAAACACGTGCACGACGAACCCTGCTGTTATTAAAAACCATAAGTGTACCGGGTTCAATCAAATCAGGCAAATCATCCATCATATGATGTTCAACTTCGCCGGTAACCCGGTTCAAAAGCATAAGTTTATCTTGTCCGCGCACACCACTTGGATGCTGGGCAATAAGTTCTTCGGGTAAATCAAAATTAAAATCAGAAGTTAGCATGAAGGTATACTATCATAAAACAAAAAGTATGGGAATTTGTAAGTTACTTTAACCAGCCCATCTGTATTGCATGATCAAGGTTTGTCTCAACCCAACCATAAACCTGTGGCATAAACTCTTTTATAATTGCCATGCGCTTTTCAACATCTGCTCTGCAGGTTCCGCCTTCTACCCAGGTATGCCCTTGTGTTAATGTATTGTGCAAAAATGGCTGAAGTCGATCCATACATGCAGCATATTTGGAATCAGGAGTCTGCATTGCATCAAATTCTTCCCAAAGAGCACGAAGCTCACTTCCCTGTTCTTCCGGCAGCTGGGCAAAAAGCTTGTCGGCTGCAGCAACTTCACGCTCGGCCTTATCCAGGTTACCAACAGGATCATAGGCAAAAGTATCTCCTGCATAAATCTCAATCAAATCGTGAACGAGGCACATTTTGGCAGCACGTTCCACATCAACCGGAGCTATACAATATTCTTTAAAAAACAGAGTCATAAGCGCAATGTGCCAGGAATGTTCTGCATCATTTTCGCGGCGACTGCCATCAACAAGCAGCGTTCGGCGAAGGATAGCAGTCATTTTATCAATTTCGGCAGTAAATTTAAGCTGCTGGTCAAGACGAAGATTGTTACTGGATAAAAAATCGCTTATTGGCATAGTTTGTTAAAACAAGCTCCCTTGTGCACCGCCATCCTTTGAATCTGCAGCGTGGGTAAGTCCAAGATGTGTATAAGCTTTTTCAGTTACCATTCGGCCACGAGGAGTTCGCTGGAGTAAACCGCACTGAATCAGATACGGCTCGTAATAATCTTCAAGGGTGTCCATGCTTTCGCCAATTGAAATGGCAAGAGTTTCAGCACCTACAGGACCACCGCCAAAGTTTTCTATGATTGAACGCAAGATTTCCCTGTCGTATTTTTCAAGACCAATTTCGTCTATTTCAAGGCGGCGTAATCCGTCATCCACAATATCAACTGTAATCGTGCGGCTTCCGGCAACCTGGGCAAAATCTCTCATGCGGCGAAGAACTCTGTTTGCAACACGAGGAGTTCCACGACAGCACTGTGCCAAAAGCATTGCAGCATCTTCTTCTATTCCAATTTCCAAAATTGCAGCGGATCGTTTTATAATAGAAGCAAGTTCTGACTGTGTATAAAACTCAAAACGAGGAATAAATCCAAAACGAGAACGAAGCGGCGAACTTACACTACCCGCTTTAGTTGTTGCTCCAACCAGTGTGAATGGCGGAATAGGAATACGAACAGTTCTTGCCGCAGCGCCTTGCCCTATAATCCAGTCAAGTTCAAAATCTTCCATGGCAATGTAAAGCATTTCTTCAATGGCAGGCTTTAAGCGGTGAATTTCATCAATAAAAAAAACTGTTCGAGGTGTAATTGTCGAAAGAATACCAGCAAGATCCTTTGGCTTATCAAGTGCCGGAGCCGAAGTTACCTTAAAATCAACTCCAAGCTCGTGAGCTGTTATTTGTGCAAGTGTTGTTTTTCCAAGTCCCGGAGGACCAATCAACAACAGATGATCCAGCGGCTCCTCTCTGAGTTTTGCCGCTTCTATAAATGTAGAAAGATTTTTCTTTACGCTTTCCTGTCCTAAAAAATCGGCAAGACGGGTTGGACGCAGCTTATTATCCTGTTCATCAAAAGAGTCTTTTAAGTCTGCACGAACAATCGCAGAAAAATCAGTTGAAAAATCTTCTTCGTTTTGCATAGTCTAATTATAACTCCTTTAAGCAAGCTCAACAATTGCACGACGGAACAAAATATCCTCTCGTTCCTTCTGACTTTTTGAAGCAAACCCTGCATCTTCACCCAACTGTTCAACAAGCTGTGCAACCTTCTGTTCAACAGTGCGTTTATCATAACCCATGCTTGCAAGCGACTGTACAACATCGGCATAAGGACTAGCGGCCTCTACACGCACAACAGTTCCTGCACTTTCACTAATCTTAAGTTTACCTTTGAGTGTGAGCATCATCTTTCCGGCAGTCTTTTTTCCAACTCCAGGAATCTTTTCGAGCATTTCAAGGTCACCGTTTTCCAAAACTTCAAGCAGGCGCGATGATGAAACAGAACTCATAATCTTAACTGCGCCCTTAGGACCAACGCCATCAACCTTAAGCAAATCAAGAAAAACAGAACGCTCTTCGGCACTGGCAAAACCATACAAGGTCATAAGCTGGTCGGTATGCTGAAGCCATGTAAAAACACGAGCCTCGCTGCCAACAACACCAATCATATCGAGGTTTGAGTCGGGAACACATAAATCCCACTCTACACCATTTGTATCTAAAAAAAGCTGTTTTGGAAATTTTCCGGTAATAATTCCTGTTAGTGAATTAAACATGTCCACCCCATTAGTTACACTGTCATCCTGAACTTGTTTCAGGATCTATTACATGTTGAGATTCCGAAACAAGTTCGGAATGACAGTTCTTCCGTTTATTTTCTTCTTTATTATTCCTTATTTTTATGTTAAAATCAATTATGCGTTGGATTTATCAGTATGATGTTGCAGCACTATTTATTTCTCTTGTAATTCTTTTTAATCTTTTTGTTTCACAGCGAATAAAAACAAGAGTTTCAAAAGCATTCAAAATCCTTGCAATTGATTTATTTTTAGCAACAGTATTCGATATTATAACAATCTACACAATCAGCTATTACGAACAGTGCCCCATCTGGCTCAATTATGTATTGAATATAATTGCACTTTTAACCTACAACAGTCTTCCTGTCTTTTACATAATCAGTATTATGTACGGTTCAATGAGCGAAGACCAGGATTTTACAATTGCACAAAAACTTTTTCTTGCAATTCCAGTTTGTGCCGCAGGCTTTTTAATTGCCACTACTCCAGTTACTAAAGCAATCATCTATTTTACTGCTGACGGACAATATAAAATTGGTTCAACCTTTGATATTCTTACAGGCATTGGTTTTGTATATTTGATTATGGTAATTGTCTGGGGAGTAATGAAACGAAAAGTTTTGCGAACCGAACAGACAATCACAATTATAGTTTATACAGTCACAACAATTGCGGCTCTTATAATCTGTAATATCTGGACTAGGCTGCTTGTTACACTTTTCTTTGCATCGCTTTCGGTTTTAATAACATATCTTTCGCTCGATAATCCTTCGGAATACACCGACCCAATTATGGATGTTTACAATAAAAAAGCATTCATGTTTACTACAAATGATTATTTTAATTCGCGTAAATCATTTACAGTTCTTGGCATTCAAATAGAAGGTATTTCGTATTTGAACGAAACGCTGGGATACAACAACTTTAATAAGATTCTTGTAAAAATCGCCAGAAAAATCTGCGGTATCTGCGGCAAGAACAATGTTTACAGGCTTTCCGGAAGTAAAATTGCTGTAATAATTCACTCTGATGACAAAAATAAAGATGATAAATTTCTTGAACTGCAGCTGCTTTTTTCACAAAGTATAAAAATTGCCGAAATTGAAGTTTCGCCAAAAGTAAAAATGGCAACCTTTCAATGTCCCGAAGCTGCCGATAATTTTGTAAAACTGAACGACCTGATTTTTGATACTTTAAATTCAAGCGAAATTGAAAGCGGAAAAATTGTAGACGGCAATAAGAAAATGCTTGAAAAATCACGCCGCGAATATGAGCTCATCCGCATTTTAAAACAAGCCCTTACACAAAATGAATTTGAAGTTTTTTATCAGCCGATTTATTCCGTAAAGAAAAAGAAATTTACAACTGCCGAAGCACTTATCCGTTTGAATAATGAAGAGCTTGGTTTTGTTTCTCCAGAAGAATTTATTCCAGTTGCAGAACGAAACGGCCTTATTCTTTTAATTGGAGAATTTGTATTCCGTTCTGTATGCAAGTTTATAATTAACAACAAGCTTTGGGAAAAAGGCATTGAATACATTCATGTAAATCTTTCGGCAATTCAATGTATGCAGGAAAAGCTCCACGAACAATTACTTGAAATTATGAATTTTTACAAGCTTGATTATAAATATATAGAACTCGAAGTTACCGAAACAGCCGCAATTGCTTCAAGCGACACTCTTCTTAAAAACATGCGTTCGCTTATGGAAAACAACATGAACTTTGCACTTGATGATTACGGCATGGGGTATTCAAACACTTCAACAATTCTTCAATATCCTTTCCATACTATTAAACTTGATAAATCAATTGTTTGGGCTGCAATGAAAAATGAAAAAGCACAAAAGCTTTTACATCATACAATTGCAATGTTCCGCGATATGGGAATTGAACTTGTAGCCGAAGGTGTTGAAACTTCCGAAATGGCAGTTATGCTTATGAAAATGAAGTGTGATTATCTTCAGGGATTTTTGTATTCCAAACCTGTTACCGGCCGGGCATTCCTGGATCTTTTAGAGCACAAGTACTAAAATGAACATGCGTTATTGCACCGGCCAAAGCGTCGGCAGCATGGTCTGGTTTTGGTTCTGTTTCTAGTCCTAACAAAAGCTTTACATATTGTTCTACAACTTTTTTGTCGGCAGAGGTTGTTCCTGTTACTGCCTGTTTAATCTGATTCGGCGTATATTCACCAAGCGCAATATTGTGTTGTGCAAGACAAAGCGTTACTACACCGCGCGCTTCACTAACACCCATGGCAGACTTCGCATTTTTTGCAAAATAAAGAGTTTCCATGCCTGCTTCCGTTGGGCGAAACTCGTCTATTACAGCGCACAGCCTGTTGTAAATAGCAAGAAGACGCTGTCCGTGAGGCTCGTCGGCACCAGTTGTAATACAGCCGTAACTAACCATGCGGTAGCGTCCGTTGCAAAAGTCCACAACGCCAAAACCTGTATTTGCAAGCCCGGGGTCAATACCAAGAACGCGGCGGATTTTTTGTTTTCCAGAATCATTTTTTGTTTCTATTTTTTCAGTTCCAGGCAACGCTGTAAACTGTTTATTTTCATTTATCATATCTTTATTATACAAATGTTATTCATACATTTCCATAAAAAAATAAAATGTGATATATTTTTGTTATGCGGAATAAGAGAGTCCTGCTTTTTACATTTTTGTTTTCTTCCTTTTTTGCAACCGTTTCTGCACTCGAAATACAAAAGAACGAGCCAAGGATTTTTGCAGTAACAGCTAATGATAAATTTACTTATGGACTTTCACAAAACAAAGATGACCAGCTTACAGCAACAGCAGAATTTCATTTTATTCTGCCCTGGTTTTTCATAGACATAAACGATAATTCAATTACAAACCGCAGTTTTCCGGGTAACCGTTATGATGAACTGATAATTAAAGCCGGAACTTCTATGAAGTTTTTTGAAAACATGCCGTTAGACATAACCTTTACACCACAGACAGGCTTTTGTTTTTTAGGCAACTTTGGAATGGGGTTTGCACAGAACATGAATCATCAGATGAGCAGTGTAGATGAAGTAAAGCTTGAATACGAGCATTTTGAAAAACCTTTTGCTCCTGTTTTTAATGCTGCAATTTCTTTTTCTTATAAGCCTTTGGATTTTGTAAAGCTCACACTTGACCTTGCCTCGAACAATGCAATTTTCTATACAACAGATCAAAGTATGACCTTTAATGCAGCATTTGGAAACAAGACAACCTTTAATATTTTTGCGGGCTATGAATGGAATCAAACCCACACCAGTTCAACTACGCTCAAGGCTTATAAAAAACAAACTAAGGGATTTAACTACGGCTTTAATCTTGATACAGGATTATTTAAGTTTGATTATATTACATACCCGCAGTCAAGAAACGGCTTGGGTGCAATCTGCATGGATTTTATGAATTTTAAAAATCACAACTGGGAACATACTGACCTGAACTTTTACACAGGGCTGAGTTTTTTTATAAATACAGAATTTCTTGAAACCCAGATTGAGTCAAAAATCTACCAGAACTTTTCTGTTTACCTGAACAACAAATATGTATCGGGCTTTAAAACAAATAAAGTAAATCCGTCGCCATACAGATACGAACGAGATTATGAAACTGTCACTTTAGGATTAAAATACGAGCAGCCTCTTGCCATTTTGAATAACTGGATTACGCCTTATGTAGAAGTTGGAACAGGCACCGCCACATTTGGATTACAAAAGCTTGCATATCATTTGCCAAATGAAAATTATGATTTTTATAAATACGACACAAAAGCCTTCTGGCAGATGGAAGCAAATATTGGTTTGGACATTTTTCCGCAGGGAATGCTCAACTTTGGAAACGCCACTTACAGCCTTACAGTTTATGCCGGAACAATATTTATACCAGATTCAACCGGCGCAACAAAACAAATAAAATCAGATACCTACCGCACCACCAACTGGCAGCTCCACGCGTTTGAATTCAAGTGGGGATTTGCATTGCATATGGGGCTGGATTCTTAAAATGAAAAAGGCCTGCAAAAAACAGGCCTTTTAATATTTTAGTAAGAAGAAAATGCTTCGCATTTTCTTTTATACGAGACAGAATAATTTCCTGCGCACTGCTCGGAAATTATTCTTCTGGCTCGAAGTCATCAGGATATTCAGCTGTGTGGTATACGTTCTGAACATCGTCGTTGTCTTCGAGGCGGTCGATGAGGCGCTGAACTTTTGCAGCAGTGTCCTTATCAACCGGGGTATATGCATCTGGAACCATTCCAACATCTGCAGAAAGTGTTTCAATTCCCTTTTCTGCAAGAGCATCAGCAACAGCAGCAAAAGCGTCTGGAGTTGTTGTTACAGTAATAATTCCATCTTCATTTACGATATCGTCGGCACCTGCGTCCAAAGCAATTTCCATTACTTCGTCTTCGCTTACTTTTTCGGCATCAAGTTCGATTGTACCCTTGCGCTGGAACATACGGCTAACAGAACCAGAAGTTCCAAGGTTACCACCGTTCTTTGTAAAGATGTTCTTTACGTCTGCAGCGGCACGGTTCTTGTTATCAGAAAGAACTTCAACCATTACGGCAACACCACCAGGAGCGTATCCTTCGTAAAGATATTCTTCGTAAGCTGCTCCACCATCTTCACCAGTACCCTTTTTGATAGCACGTTCAATGTTATCTTTAGGCATGTTAGCGGCACGAGCCTTAATAATTACAGTACGAAGACGTGGGTTTGCATTTGGATCTCCACCGCCCATACGTGCAGCAATAGAAATTTCCTTAATGAATTTTGTAAAAATCTTACCACGCTTAGCATCAGCCAATCCCTTTGCGTGTTTAATGGTTGCCCATTTACTGTGTCCTGACATAGGAACTCCTTATAT
>JAFZXA010000082.1 GCA_017617115.1 Treponema sp. | reverse complement strand
TTTACTGTATCAATCTTGCGTACAGGAAGCAGAACCGTATATAAAATATCGTGCGAAGACTGATTAAGCGCAAAGGTCATCATAATGCAAAGCGTAATATAAAACGGTCCGATGTAAGACGGATAGCTTGGAATAAAAAACATGCCAAAGCAGCAGATCATCCATATGAGGGTCTGTGATGTATTTCCTAATTTCATTTCTTTTTTCAAAAGGTTTAATGTCTGTGATTTCATTTGCGTTTCTCCTATCGTCGTTCAATGTGAATCATAATATCTTCGAGAGTTGGTTCTGCAATTTCAAAACCACCGGCTGTTGCAAGCTCTTTGTCCTGTGTTTTCATGAGTCCTTCAAAACCAAGCTGGTGTGTATGAAGTCCTATGATTTTTGCTTCTGTGTCAGGAGTCAGCTGCTCTTTCTTTCCTGCAACACTTATGTATGACTGGCGGAAGGCTTCTCGTTCATTGCTTGCAAGAATCTGCCCTTGTTTGATATAGGTAATGTAGTCGGCGCATTTTTCAAGGTCGCTTGTGATGTGGGTTGAAAAAAGAATTGAATGCTTGCCGTCTTCAATAAATTCCTGGAACAAAAGAACAAGGTCATCGCGTGCTGCAGGGTCTAGTCCGCTTGTTGGTTCATCAAGAATCAAAAGCTTTGGATTATGGCTCATTGCAACTGCAAGAGAATATTTTACCTTCATACCTGCCGAAAGCTGCTTGAACTTTTTGTTCTGGTCAAGTTCAAAACGCTCGCAAAGACTTTTATAAAGTTCTTCATTCCATTCTTTATAAAATGTTTTTGTTACGTCTGTTATACGGCTGATTTTTGCTTCGGGATAAAAGTCTACTCCGCCAAAAACGTATCCAACCTGATTTTTAATTTCAAGCTCGTCCTTTGGCATTTCAAGGCCGCAAAGCTTTACAGTTCCGCCGTCGCTTTTCATAAGGTTGAGCATTGTTTTTAAAGTAGTAGATTTACCGGCTCCGTTACGGCCAATGAATCCCATAATAAAGCCTTCTTCCAGAGTGATGTCGACATTCTGCAGCTGGAACGAAGGGAAGTTTTTGCACAGTCCGTTAATCTCAATTAAGTTCATACATACCTCTTGTAATGTCATCCTCGGGCTTGACCCGAGGATCGTTTATAACTTGTGTATATTGTATATACACAATATAACAGTTTTATTTAGTTGTCAAGAAAAAAAAGTGTGATATACTAATAATACTATGGAAATTATCAGGCAGAAGAGTTTGAAGAATTATCGCGATTTGGGAGGCATCAAGACTGTAGACGGCAGAACTATAAAGCCGCACATGCTTATTCGCGGTACAACGCTTTTTGACCCTACTGTGCTTGGTATAAAAATCCTTAAGGAACAATACAATCTTAAAACAATCATAGATTTGCGTACCCAGAAAGAAATGACCGAAAAGCCTGATGTTCTTATTGATGGTGTTGAAATTGTTCATATGCCGGTTATTAGTGAAGCTGTTGCCGGTATTAGTCATGAAAAAAAAGTTCGCAGCATGAAAAGCCTTATAATGATGCCACGCATGGAAGATTTATATGTGAGCATGGTAACAGAAGAAAGCCTTGATAATGTTGTAAAGATTTTGAAATATATCTTAAAGCTGCCGCTTGAAAAATTTGCAGTTGTTTTTCATTGTACCGCCGGTAAAGATAGAACTGGTGTAATTGCGGCATTGTTATTGTCATTTTTAGGAGTAGACCGCGCAACAGTTATTCATGACTATCTGCTTACAAACATGCATGTCCTGTTTAAGGCAAACATGGCATACCTTGGGTTGCTTTTGACAAGGGGAAATCACAAGCTTGCACATAAAATCAAGCATTATTTTATGGCCGAGCCTGATTTTATAAAAGCTTCGCTCAACCGGCTCGAAAAAGATTTTGGTTCGCTGGATGATTTTTTTAAGCAGAAGCTGGGATTTTCGCAGGAAGAAGAAAAAGAAATAAAAAATAAATTTTTGGAATAGGGGAAAAATATGGCAATAACACCAAAACGAAGCGATTACATTTCTTGGGATGAATATTTTATGGGAGTGGCAAAGCTTGCGGGCTTCAGGTCTAAGGATCCGAACAGTCAGGTAGGCGCCTGCATTGTAAGCGAAGACAACAAGATTCTTTCAATGGGCTACAACGGTTTTCCACGCGGCTGCTCAGATGATGAATTTCCATGGGCACGTGAAGGCGACACTCTTGAAACAAAATATGCCTACGTATGCCACAGTGAGCTAAATGCAATCTTGAATTTCCGCGGCGGTTCGCTCGAAGGCTCTAAGATTTATGTAACATTGTTCCCATGTAACGAATGTGCAAAGGCAATTATTCAGGCTGGAATTAAAACTGTAGTTTATGCAGACAATAAATATGACGGAACACCAAGCGTAGAAGCATCAAAAAGGCTTATGAATGCGGCAGGAGTAAGATACTACAAGTACGAGCCTACTGGTCGTCGTCTTGAGATTGATGTTTAATTGCAAGATACATCTGCGAAAGTTCGGTGCGGGCCTCGTGAATCTGGCGGATTAAATCTGCATTTTCTTCAAGGGCCTGTGCCTCTTCTAAAAGCTGCTGACCTGCTCCTTCGGCAGTAAACTTTTTTTCATTTATAAGATATTTCAAACGGAAAATCATTTCTATTTCGCGCTGGGTGTAGGTTCTGCGTCCACCCATATCTTTTTGCGGGGCAAAGCCTGGAATAACTTCTTCCCAGTAGCGTAAAACATGAGCTTTAATGCCTGTTAAATCTTCAACTTCGCCAATTGAATAAGTCATGTTTACCCCCTGTCTTCCCACTTCTGACGGCTTGCTTTAAATTCAACCTGAACAGGAATATGGTCGTAGCCCAAATCTTCACGAATTCGGTTTTTAAGATATGTTACATAAGGCTCAGGAACAACTTCTGGTCTTGTTGCAAAAATCACAAAGTTTACAGGGTTTACGCTTGCCTGAGTCATATAACGGATTTTAAAATGAGCGGTTTTACTTGCAGGTGGAGGGTAGCGTTCTAGCCAGTCCTGAAGTGCATTGTTGAGCGAAGCAGTTCCAATTTTGCGGGTGAGCTGCTCGTACATATCAATTGCAGTGTTGAGCAGATCTTTTATGCCTTTACCTTCAAGTGCCGAAAGCGGAAGAATCGGAGCAAAGTCCATCTGTCCGAACATTATGTTTATCCATTCGCGAACTGCTTTTACTGCCTTGTTGCCCTGATCTTCGCGAAGGTCCCATTTATTCAAAACAAAAATAATTCCACGTCCTCGTTCAAAGGCAAGCGAACAGATTTTTTTATCCTGTTCGGCAAGGCCTTCTACAGCGTCTATTAAAAGAAAAACTATGTCGCATTCGTCCAGCGTTTTGATTGCGCGGTTTACAGAATAATATTCAACATCGTCGTGAACGCGTGCCTTTCGGCGTATTCCCGCAGTATCCAGAACATGAAAGCTTTTTCCGCCATAGGCAAAGTTACCTTCTACAACATCGCGGGTAGTTCCTGCATAATCACAGACAATTGATTTTTCGGAGTGGGTGAGTCGGTTCGAAAGTGTAGACTTTCCTGTGTTAGGCTTACCCATAATTGCAATTTTAATAGGACGATCTGCAGAAAGCTCACGGACATTGCTGAAATCACAGCGGTCAACAATCATGTCGGTGAGCTCGCTTATTCTGTCGCCGTGCTCTGCCGAAATAAAAATCAGTTGTTCAAAGCCGTATTTTGCATAGTTCCAGGCTTCGGCTTCGTTGCGGCCGCCTTCTGTTTTGTTTACGGCTGCAATGAGCTTGTTCATGTAAGGTCGCATTTTTAAGATGAACTCTTCGTCTTCGCCTGTTATTTCGCCGGAATCTAAAAGAAGAATTACAACATCGGCACGGTCAATCATATCAAGTGAGCGTTCAACTACATAATCATCAAGCTCGGCTTCTTTTGTTCCAATGTCGCGGGTGAGCTTATATCCGCCGGTGTCTACAAGATGAACAGGTTTGTCGTTCAAAAAAGCAGTTGCTTCTACAGGGTCGCGCGTAACACCAGGCTGATCATTTGTAATGGCAATGCGGCGGTGAAGGAATCGGTTGAAAAGGGTCGATTTACCAACATTAGGACGGCCTGCAATTACAACAAGAGGAAGTCCTTCGTATTCAACTTCTTTTGAAAATCCGTCTTGAGAGGTTTCCTGCTGTTCTTCCTTAGGTTTTGAAAAATCCGGTTTTTTCTTCTTTGACATAATTCCTCTTTATGGCCCTTCGACAGGCTCAGGGACCCCTTGCCTTAAATATTATTCAACCTGTTGTCGGAAATTGCTTTGAACTCGTCAATCGTAAAGCGGCTGAGCAATTCCTTTGTACTCGAAATCATTTTTGGGCTCATACTCAAATTGCGTATTCCCATGCCGGCAAGCACCATAATACTGTCGGGGCGGCCTGCCATTTCACCACAAACAGAAATTGGAAGATTTGCATCCTGTGCTGCCGTGATTGTTGTCTGAATAAGGCGCAGAACTGCAAGATTAAACTCGTTGTAAAGGCCTGCAACATGCTGATTTTCGCGGTCAACACCAAGTGTGTACTGTGTAAGGTCGTTTGTTCCAAGACTAAAGAAGTCACTGATTTTTGCAAGACAATCACTTGTTAGGGCGGCGGCGGCAGTTTCAATCATTATACCAACAGGTGTGTTCGGGTTAAAATCAATTTTTTCTGCAGTCAGTTCATCCTTAACCTGCTTTATAAGGGCCTGTGCTTCTTTTACCTGTTCAACACTCGAAATTAACGGAAGCATAATGCGAAGGTTTCCGTAAACGCTTGCACGGTAAAGGGCACGCAGCTGAGTTTTAAATACATTAGGGCATTCAAGGCTCAGTCGGATTGCTCGAAGACCCATAAGCGGATTTTTTTCTTCGAACATCGGCATGTCTACGGCATTAATAAGCTTGTCTCCACCGGCATCAAGCGTACGGATTGTTACAGGCTTGTCGCCCATAATTTCGAGCACCTGCTTGTAGGCTTCAAACTGAGTCTGTTCGCTAAAGGAACGGGCGGCCGCATTAAGTGAAACTCCGTTCTGGCTCATGTAAAGGAATTCAGTACGGAAAAGTCCTATACCGTCTGCGCCTTCTGCCTTTGCAATTTCTGCTTCTTCGGGGGTACCAATATTTGCAAAAAGCTGGAACTTAGTTCCGTCCTGAGTAACGGCAGGCTTATCCAGAAACTTTTTAAGCTCAAGCTTGTGCTGGTATTCTTCGCGGATTTTTGCTTTGTATTCGTTGATTGTTGTAATATCCGGGCTAACTAAAACTTCAGCGGAAGAGCCGTCTATAATAACTGTTTCGCCGTTGTGAACCTTTTTGTTTATGTCTTCAAGACCTGTGATTGTAGGAATGCCGTAGTTCCGGGCAAGAATTACTACATGCGAAGAAACTCCGCCTTCCTGCAGTGCAAGTCCAGCAATTTTTCGTTTTGAAAGGATGATTGTGTCCGAAGAACTTAATGCATTTGCAAAAATAACAGCACCATCCGGTACACTGTTGATGTCAAACGGATGAATATCAAGCATTTCATCAAGTACGCGGCCAAAAACATCGGTAATATCCTGTGCACGTTCCGAAAGATATTCGTTTCCAGACTGACGCAGGCGCTGTGCATATTCTTCGGCTTTAAAATTCAGGGAATATTCAATATTAAAAAGCTCTTTTTCGTAAAACTCGCGGGTTTCTTTAAGGAATACCGGATCTTCGAGCATAAGAATGTATGTTTCAAAAACTTCGCGCTGGATTTTATCTTTTGGATCGGTTCGCGAAAGGGAGTCAAGATAGCTGTTAAGTTCAAAAATTACATTCTGAGAAGCATATTCAAACCGACTCCAGCCGTCATTCAGCTGGTCAATCTTAATGTGATGCTGAGTAATTGCGCGCTTTACCGGGTCGGGAATAACAAAAGCTGTGCCAATGCCAATTCCGTCTGCGGCGGGTATGCCTAAAAATACTTCCATAAGGAAGTATTATATCATATTTCTGCGATTATTGCACCTGTTTCCCGCCCAGAGCGCCAGAGAGATTCCCCAGGTGATTAGGAGCATGGCCGGAATGGCGATTATGGCATTAGTAATGTCGCCGGCTAGGAAGCCGTACCAGTCGTAGTCTTTTAGAGGGTGGCCGTTTCCCAGGTGGGCTATGATGTTGAGGGTGTAGAAAACTCCGTAAATTACCATAGTGATTATTCCAAAAAGAGAATCCCTTTGGGAAATATCCAGAGTATCTGGCTCAAAAATTATAAAGGTGATAATTGAAAGCAGCGGAACTGTAAGGTGAAAGAAAAAGTTGTTGTCAATGTAAAGAATGTACCAGTGTTCGCCAAACTGCGGAATTAAAAAGAAGGCTGTTACAAGCATGGTCAGCGTAAGCCCTGTTGCAGCTGCAAGACGCAGCAAATGAAGGATTTTTGGCAGGCGCGCAATTTTTCCACGGGCTAAGGCAATTTCAAAACAAATATAAACAAGTGCAACAAGCCCCGCAAACACATTAGAATCAACAGTATAATACTTAAACGCCGAAAGATTAGCCGCCGTAAATGCCCGCACTTCTTCCGAACGGCTCATAATATTAACACCAAAAATCATGCAGGTTGTGGCAAAGGCAACGAGTAAAAAAATAATGCTGTTCATAGCAATGGAAATCTTGTTTTTCATAACTTCTCCACATCTGCGCAGGCAATTACATTAATGCCGGTGCCCAGAATATCGTAAAGCAAAATGTCTCCGCGTTTTACTGGGGCTTTGCAACCGGCACGACGAACTATTTCCATACATTGAAGCAGCATGTTCTTTGGAACCTCTCCTGCTGTTTTTACAGGCACTACCGGAAGCACACCGCCATCGACTTTTATTGTGGAGGTTAGCGTGCGGGTAGGGTTTTGTAATTCTTTGCTTGCATATTGTTCGCCGCGTTTACAGCCGTTGTCTTTTACACTAAGAACCTTTTTCTGTCCATCGGCTCCTTCTTCAATTTCAACTTCCATTGAACAACCCATAGGGCAGATAATACAGGTTAGCGGGATTTTCTTTATTTGATTATTCTGATTTTCCATTAGTCTGCAACCTCCCCTGAAAGCTGGATTGATACTGTAATGTTTTCTACT
>JAFZXA010000081.1 GCA_017617115.1 Treponema sp. | reverse complement strand
GGCAAATGCAACTCTCATTGCTGCTTTAGACAGACTTTTTTACAGCACTCATTTTGATAAAACAATGAAGGTAGGAGCAAGCGTTGTTGTTGCCCGCCGTGGTGGATGCTCTGCTACCTTTGATGAATTAAACAAGTATTTTACAATATGCGGAATGCCGGTTGCTTCGAGCCAGTATTGGAATTGTGTTCATGGCCGCGAAAAGGGAGAAGCCGAACTTGATGCCGAAGGCTTACAGACAATGCGTACTCTTGCCCGCAACATGAGTTTTTTAATGAAGAGCATTGCACTTGGAAAAGAAAAGTTTGGCCTTCCTCAAAAAGAAGAATGGCAGCCAACACATTTTATAAGGAAGTAAAATGAAAAAACTGATTTCAATTTTAATTGTAGCCATACTTTTTACAACAACAGCCTGTGCAGCCGGTAACAAAGTGGTTTCGACAGGCTCAACCACCGATAACACAAAAGGAGTTCTTCCGATGAAACTCAACATTCAAATTGACAACGGTACAAACAAACATAATCTTACCGCAATGCTTTACGATAATTCTTCCTCACGTGCACTGGTGGAGCTTTTGCAAAAAGGAGCAGTCACAATAGATATGCACGACTACGGCAATTTTGAAAAAGTCGGATCACTTCCTGCCACTCTTCTTCGAAACGACAAACAAATTACAACAGAACCCGGCGACATTATTTTGTACCTAGGAAATCAAATAACCTTTTACTACGACACCAACAGCTGGAACTTCACCCATCTTGGAAAAATTGATGACGTGACACAAGCGGAACTCAAAAAGATTCTGGGGAAAGGCAACGTTACCACAATACTCTCAGTAAAAGAATAATCAGATGTAAAAGAAGTTGTCCTGTTTTATGAGAATAATCTCCCCTATATAATCTTTCCCTCAAAATTATTATAATTACTTATATGAACGAAAATTTGATTTTTGAAAGTGAGCGGGAGATTTCTTCTGCGTTTATTGATTCCTCTGTGAGGATGGGTGTGGCTCAATCGGTTTTGCTTGTGCAGGATAATCTTACTGAATGTTTTAATGCTATGGACTGCGACGGAATTATTTACCGCGAAAAGTTCAATGCTTTCTGGGTGTTTACTAAAACCAAGGTTCATTTTGAACGTCGTCCAGACTGGCGTGAAATTATTACGGCCCGTACCTTCCCTATCGACAACCTTGGAATGCGCACTCACGTTAATACTCAGTTCGTTGATAAAAATGGAAAGACTCTTCTTGTTGCAAATCAGGAAGCCTGCGTTCTGAGTCTGGAAAATCATCGTCCTCTCAAAATTACAAATCTTCCATATCCAAAAGAGAATTTTCCAGAGGCAGTTTTTAACGAACCGTTTGAACGTTTTCCATCTGATTTTTCTGATGACGAGTTTGTTTTTGAACAGCAGATTCGTTCGTCTCAGATTGATATGTCTCATCACATGAATAATATTGAATATATTAAGCTTGCTCTTTGCGTTTTCTCTGATGATTTTTTGCAGTCACACGAAATTACCGACCTTGAAGTTCACTACACCGGCGAAAGCAAAGAAGACCAGATTCTTAAAGTTTACAAAAAAGAAGATTCCGAAGTTCCAGGTAAGGTTTACATCCATATCAAAGAAAGCGACCGCTGTGTTTTTGAATGCTGCGTAAAGATAAACTAAATGAAGTTTGCATATAAGTCGCAAATACAAGAAATTATTTTTACCACCCTTTAGCCGTCTTCACCGCCCAGTCAATTACATCGCGTAAAGCCCGTTCGTTTTTCTTGAGGAATGCAAGTGAATAATGCGCGGTGGCCTCCGGGTCTGTGATTGGAACTGTCACGCAGCCTTCACGTTTTTCGGAATGAGTGTTTGCAAGTTGGGTGACAAAAGTGAGCGGGTTCTGTGAGTTTATGACATTTGTATAAACCATGATGTCGTCGTATTCAATGTAGGTGGCGTCGGAAATGCAGTCGCGGTGCATTTTGTACCAGAAGCCTGTTTGTGTGTATTCGCGGATGCAGCGGCCGGCAAGATCTTTGAACTTTATCGCCGATTTTTTTGAAAGCGGGTCTGTCAGCGGAATCTGCATGCAAAGCTGCTCATTTACAAGAGGAACCGTTACGATTGTCTCGCTTTCAATTTCTTTCCGCACAATTGCAATTTCAGCTTTTTCAGAAAGCAAAAGAGAAACTATCTCGTCCTCGTCATTCATGGCAGAAGTGATTTTTATGTTTGAGAATGCAGCCGAAAGTTCCGCAGTAAGTTTCCAGAGCGGAGCTGGTGCACAAGTTGTAATATGAAGATGACGGCTTTTGTTTCTAAGAGCTGTGGCCTTTTCCTTTAGCGTTTCGCTGTCTGCAAGCACAATCTTTGCCTGCTCGACAATCGCCTGCCCCGTTTCGTTCAAAACCATGCTGTTTTTAGTGCGGTTAAAAAGCGAAAGCCCAAGTTCATCCTCCAGCCGCTGAATAGAACGGCTGAGTGCAGGCTGAGATATATTTAATTTTTCTGCTGCTTGCGTCAGTACTTTTTCCTGAGCAATCACAACTAGCTGCTGAAGCTGGATTAGTTCCATGCACTCAGTATAACACGACTTTTCACAATGCGCTAGACGCATACTCATTGCAAAACTTCTATTGTACAAAATCAGGTGCCAGACTGTATTATAAAAACAACAGGGCGCAGCCCAAGGAGATTCAGATGACTAAAACATTAATTGCATATTT
>JAFZXA010000080.1 GCA_017617115.1 Treponema sp. | reverse complement strand
TAAAAAAAGCTCATCTTATCGATGAGCTTTGAAAGAGCGGATGAAGGGAGTCGAACCCTCGTCATCAGCTTGGAAGGCTGAGATAATAAGCCGTTATATGACATCCGCAAAGATATATTCAATATACAAATCTGAAGAAAAAATGTCAATACCCATTATAACTATCTTCTTCTTCGATCTATGCCGGTTTCCTGGTAGAATAATGATTTGTCTTTATACATTTCGGTATCGGCAATATGTTCAAGTTTATCTATTGAAGAACCTGGGTTATCTTTGACAGAGGCATAGCCTATAGCAAGAAAAAGGTTAGGGTTATAGACGCCTTTCCATTTATTTGTTTTTTGTTTTATGGCAGCTTTTAATTCTTCTGGATTATCAAGATTTATTATTATCATAAACTCATCGCCGCCTATGCGGTAAACTTTTCCTTTATTTCCTACGATTTTTGAAAGACAGTTTGCAGCAGCTTTTATAAGCTCATCTCCTGCAGCATGACCATTTGAATCATTTGCTCTTTTTAGTCCATTGATATCAATTGAAAAAAGAACAAAATCCGATTCAAGGTCATTCTTCCTTAAATTAATTAAGTCTTCATCATAAGCACGACGGTTGAAAAGTCTTGTCATTTCATCGGTCATAGAAATTTTTATAAGGTTTTCTTCACGACGTTTTTCTTCGTCTACGTTATGAATAGTGTAAATTACAAGAGTTGGAACTCCATCAGTATCTGCTTCAACAGTAATATATTGGGCTCTAAACCAGCCGGATTCAACGTCAATAAAATCGGCACTGATTAATTTTTTATTTGTAAGACGTGATTTTACAGTTTGAATATTCGTAAAATCCATAAAAGCATCAAGCTGTTCAGGTAAAACATTTTTATCAATTTGTTGATTCATAAGGGTTTGAGTCTGGTTGTTCAGATCAATATCATGCCTGGCCTGAGTAGTATCCTGCAAAGACATTTCTGTATTATTCACAAAATCAATAAGGTTTACGTGGTCATAAATTTCGGCCATTGAGTCCAGAATTCCAATTTTTTCTTTCATGGATTTTTTCTGCTCTTTGATTACTATTTTTTGTGAATGAAGGCTTTTAAAATATTCCAGAGTAAGCTTTCCAATAATATAGCCGCAAACAAACATGAGTATAAGTTCAATTGTATAACCGCTTACCTTATCAATAAAAAAAGCTAAGGGAGTTGCATAGTCGGATCTTACAGCAGCAAAATATGTAGAGTTATACCATACTGATATAATAAGTAATACATAATTAAGAACAGAAGCATAAATATACAGATATTTTTCGCAGAAAAGAAGGCTTAGAAGAGGAATGCCAAACCATAATATATAAACACCAACATTATGACAGGACATGTATAAAATAAGTAAATCTAAAATTGTAAGGGCAAATAAAAAAGTAAAAGATTTGCCGGGAAATTTTTTACACAAAAGAAGATGTATTGTTGCAAGAATAGCAAGCATTATAGAAATGAATATACAGGTAGTATATTTAATCTCTAAAAAAAGACCGAGTTTTCTTGCTAAAGCAATAGCAGGACCCGCTAAAATAAAAAACCATAAAACTTTGTTCATGTATTTATTTACTTTTATTCTGTTTAATTTCAGGAATTTTTCATATTCAGCAGAGATTTTTTGCTGCATAAAATCCTCCGGGATACTTTATTATAGCATAAATTTTTCAAAAATGAAGATTTTGGAAAATTAAAAAATACAAATAAACTTTAATAATACTAAAAAAGTTTAATAATATTTAATATTTCTATTGAAATTGTCCGATTTTTCCTTTAAGATAGGAGATTGTCGGGTCCCCCTTCGACAAGCTCAGGGACCGCAGGGACCGCACTTATATCATATCGAGGTGTTTTATGAACGAGGAGATTAAGGCTGTTGCAGACCGATTAAAGGGTTTGCGCGAAATTATGGATGTTACAGTTGAAGAAGCTGCTGGCGTTTGTGGTATTTCTATTGAACAGTATGAAAAATATGAAACAGGAACTATAGATATTCCGGTTGGTATTTTACAGTCAATGTCTAAAAAATATGGCATTGATCTTGGAACCCTTATCTCTGGTAAAGAACCTCATATGCACTCTTACTGCCTTACAAAAAAGGACAAGGGACTTTCAGTAGACCGCCGAAGTGATTATAAATATCAGGCACTGGCAGCAGGATTTCAGAACCGCAAAGCTGATCCTTTTATTGTTTCAATTACGCCTGAAGAAACAAAAGAGATTCATTTTAATTCCCACCCGGGCCACGAATTTGAATACATGATTGAAGGATCAATGAAACTGGTTATCGATGGAAAAGAAATGATTCTGGAAGAAGGTGATAGTGTTTATTTTGATGCCACAAAACCACACGGTATGCAGGCACTTAATGATAAAAAGGCAAAATTTTTAGCAATTATTATATAAATATACATTTGAAAAATTGACTTGTGGGACGCAGGCGGAAATTAAGGGGGACCCAGTTAGCGAACTCATAATGACGCAGTCATTATGGTGAGCGGGAAACTGGGGGATGCCTTGATTTACGCCGTCGCTGGGGCCCGCAAGTCAATTTTTCCAAAAGGATAAATTATGTTAGAAGACTTTCTAGAACAAACAGAATTTAAAGATTACAACGATTTTTTTGCAAATTATAAAATAAAAATCCCTGCAAACTTCAACTTTGGCTACGATGTTGTTGATGTTTTAGCACAGCGCACACCAGATGCAACTGCATTTATATGGTGCAACGATAACTATGAAGAACTCCGAATGACCTTTGGTGAGCTCAAGGAACGTACAGACAAAGCAGCAGCATATTTCCGTAGTATCGGTATTAAACGCGGTGACTTTGTAATGCTCATTTTACAACGACGTTATGAGTTCTGGATTTCTATTGTTGCACTTCATAAAATCGGTGCTGCAGTAATTCCTGCAACACACATGCTCACAAAAGAAGATATTGTTTTCCGCTGTAATGCGGCTTATATAAAGGCAGTTGTTGCAGTAGATCATCGTGAACTTTTTAAATATATTGAAGATGCACAGAAGGAATGTCCTTCACTAAAAACTCTTGTTGCAGTTCCTCCGTTTGGAATTGACCAGGGAATGAGTGATGAGTTTAAGAAAAATCACCCGACCTGGCTTGACTTTACAGAAGGCTATAAAAATGTAGGCGAGGGTGAACTTCAGGAATTCCACGCACTCAAACGCGAAGATATAAGCAAAAATGATGATATTTTCCTTGCATATTTTACATCGGGAACTACAAGTCATCCAAAACTTGTTTCTCATAACTTCCTTTATCCTCTTGGACACATTGTTACTGCAAGCTACTGGCAGCAGGTTCAAAAGGGCGGGCTCCACCTTACAGTTGCCGATACAGGCTGGGGAAAGGCAGTTTGGGGTAAACTTTACGGTCAGTGGATTGCTGAATGTGCAGTATTCATTTACGACTATCATGATAAATTTAAGCCTGTTGACCTTATTAAGCAGATTGAAAAACATCATATAACATCATTCTGTGCACCTCCAACAATCTACCGTTTCTTAATTCAGGAAGATTTATCTAAATATGATTTCTCAAGTTGTCTACATTGGTCGACAGCTGGTGAGCCGCTTAGTGAAGAAGTTTTCAACAAGTGGAAAGAAATCACAGGTAAAGAAATTCACGAAGGCTTTGGCCAGACAGAAACAACCTTGTCTTTGCTCAATTTTGGTAATGAACCAATAAAACCGGGAAGTCTTGGTAAACCGGCACCTTATTACAACGTGACCTTGATTGACGAAGAAGGAAATGAAGTAGAAGACGGAGAAGTCGGCGAAATTGTAGTTGATATGTCAAACGGAAACTTCCCTGGCTTGTTCATGGAATATTTTGGTGACCAGGCACGCACAAAAGCAGTTATGCATGACGGCTACTATCACACATCTGACAACGCATGGCGCGACGAAGACGGCTATTTCTGGTTTACAGGCCGTAACGACGATGTAATTAAGTGTTCAGGCTACAGAATCGGAACTTTTGAAGTAGAATCTGTACTTATGCAGCACCCGGCCGTTGTAGAATGTGCAGTTACAGCAGCTCCAGATCCAGTCCGCGGTCAGGTTGTAAAAGCTACAATCGTACTTGCCAAAGGCTATGAACCAAGCGATGATTTAGTAAAAGATATACAGAATTTCGTAAAGAAAACTACTGCACCTTATAAATATCCGCGTATTGTAGACTTCAAAGACAGTCTTCCAAAAACAATATCCGGTAAAATTATGAGGAAAGATATAAAGTAGATTACCGCGCTTGTTAAAGCTTAAACAGTCCAACCTGTTGTTCTATAACGTCTACCGACTGTGTATTGCTTGTTGCCGAATCGTTTACTTCATGTACCGACTCTTTCAAATGCATTGTTGCAATTGCGCCGTCTTGAACAGCCTTAAGAGTTGATTCAGACGCACTAACTACAGTACGCATAAACTCACGCACCTTTGTAGCATCTTCGGTCTGAGTTGCTGCAAGTTCATTTACGGCATGAACGGCATCAACAACAGTAATTGTTGCCTGCTGTGTTTCTGCTGCACCAGTTTTTTGTTCTTCCATTGCGGCAGATATTTCACCTACAAAATGAGCGGTTTCTTCAACCTTTTGTGTAATTTCATTAAATGACTGACCGGCTGAGTTAATAGTTTCTACACCGTTATCAATTGTAACAATCATTTCTTCAATATGCTGCTGAATATTTCTTGCACTCTTAGCACTTGATTCTGCAAGATTACGAACTTCTTCGGCAACTACAGCAAATCCGGCACCAAACTGACCGGCATGTGCAGCCTCAATAGCAGCATTCATAGAAAGAAGGTTTGTCTGACTTGCAAGATTTTTGATGATATTAACAAATTCCTGAACTTCGGCAGAGCTCTTTTGAATTGCCTGCATTGTTGCAATTGCATTTTCAATAGATTCACGACCTTCCTGGCTTTTCATAGTTAAAATTTCAGCAGAAGAACGAGCTTTTTCAGCAGTTTCGGCAACAGAACCAATATTTGCAGTCATCTGTGTAACTGAAGAAGAAATTGTAGCTACGGAGTCTGCCTGTTCTGCAAGATGTTCCTTTATAGTTTTAACACTCTTTGCAAGGCGCGAAATGTTTTTATCGGCTTCCAATACAAGGTTATTCTGTTCACTTGAGTTAGCATTAATCTGATCAAGTGTAGTTGAAAAGTCATTAATTGCAGTTGAAGCATTAAATACAGACGCATTGATGATTTTTGACGTGTAAGAAACGTTTTCTGTGCTGTCAATAAGACCTTTAATCATTGCAGAAAGCTTTTCTATCATTTCGTTTATAGAAGTTGTAAGAACACCAAAATCATCAAGAATTGTAATATCAATACGGTGCTGAAGGTCTCCTTCCTGTGCAATATCTTCCATAACCTGCGAAGCATGCTTCATTCGGCCTGTAAGTCCAAAAATAATTACAAGGAAAGGATATCCCGCAAGAATTATTGAAAGAATAAAGCAAAGAACACCTTTTTGCATCCAGACCTCTTCATCTGGAACTGCAAATGAACCATAAAGTGTTGCAAGCATATTTACCGAAACAAAGATTAGTGTTACAAAAAAGGTCATTGTAAGAATGCTTGTAAGAGTCATGGAGCGGTATTTTTTAAGGTTCGCAACTGACTGGATTTTTAAAAACTGACGTGGTTTTGCCAAAAGTGCATCAAGACCATTTACTGTAGACATGCACGAAATACCGCCGAAAGCAACAGCCTGAGCAACAATAAGAACTGCACGAACAGGTATCCATTCTGCACGACCGGCATGAATACCATCCCATACCATATAAACCTGACCTACGAAAAATCCAATAAAATTTGCACTTATAGTTAAAATATTGAGTTTTCTGTAAGTATCAAGACACTTTTTTGTTTCTTCTTCGGTAGGAGAATAGCCTTCATCTTTTATTCTTTTAAGGGTTTTATCAAAAGGTCTGCAATAAAACCAGGCAATAATCAAAACCACAACCAGCAGAAAGACAGATACAATCATATTGATTGCAAATCCGCCAATAAACATCTCTTCCGGAGAGTTATAGATAAAATCAAGTGCAAAAAATCGTAGGAATAAGACACTTGTTAAGGTAACTAAACTTAATAAAATAGCATATGATATAAATACTGTCATAATATTTTATTATACACGACAAAATGTGGATTGTCATTAAAAAATTAAACGAATCAGGAGATGAAAAATGCTTACGCGAGGAACCTGTCTTTGCTCCACTAGACGAAGAGGGCGTTCCGCAAAGACAGAACCCTCGCTCCGCATTTTTCAGAACTGGTTTTATTAATGTTTATTGTATCAACCTCAGATTTTTGTTATATTATAGAAATATTATCACAATTTTATAAAGGAATCAAAAATGAACAGAAGACTTATCACTGCTGCTTTACCATATGTTAATAATATTCCACATTTAGGAAATATAATTCAGTCACTTTCGGGAGATGTTTTTGCTCGTTTCTGCCGTAGCCGCGGTTATGACACACTTTATGTTTGCGGGGTTGATGAATACGGAACTGCTACAGAAACTAAGGCTCTTGAAGAAAAAAAAGATCCTCGTTCACTTTGTAATCATTATTATCAGGAACATACAAAAATCTATAAGTGGTTCAACATTAACTTTGATAAGTTTGGACGCACTTCTAATCCTCAGTGTACAGAAATCACACAGGGGTTATTCAACGACCTTGATGCTGCAGGGCTTATTAAAGAGCATGTAAACAAGCAGCTTTATTGTCCTCACTGTGATATGTTCCTTGCAGACCGCTATGTAGACGGAACCTGTCCAAAATGCGGTTATGAAAAAGCACGCGGCGATCAGTGTGATAAGTGTGGTTCACTTCTTGACCCGATTGAACTTAAAGAGCCTCACTGTCATACCTGTGGTTCAACTCCAGAGGTTCGTGAGACAAAGCATCTTTATATTGACCTTCCATCACTCAGCGGAAAGCTCAACGAATGGATGGAAAAGGCTAGTGTAGAAGGAAAGTGGTCTGATAATGCTATCAACATGACAAAGGCATGGATCAGAGACGGACTTCAGGAACGCGCAATTACACGCGACCTTAAATGGGGTATTCCTGTTCCAAAGCCTGGTTATGAAAATAAAGTATTCTACGTTTGGTTCAATGCACCAATCGGATATCTTTCTATTACAAAACAGCTTGCTGATGAACTTGAAAAATCAGGACGCGGAACTTTTGACTGGAAGAGCTGGTGGCTGCCAAGTGAGTCGGAAGAGGCTAAAGGCAAAGAAAAAGTAGACTTGTTCCAGTTTATCGGTAAGGACAACATTCCGTTCCACACAGTTGTTTTCCCTTGCACACTTTTGGGAAGTCCTCACAACTGGACAAAACTTCACCACATGTCTTCTACAGAATTCTTAAATTACGAAGACGGAAAATTCTCTAAGAGTATGGGAATCGGAGTTTTTGGAAGCGACGCAATAGAAACAGGTATTCCTGCCGACGCCTGGCGTTTCTACATTTTCTATAACCGTCCTGAAAAGCAGGATTACCAGTTTACCTGGAAAGACTTTATGGAAAAACTCAACGGCGAGCTTATCGGAAACCTTGGAAACCTTGTAAACCGCACACTTTTGTTTGTAAATAAATACTACGAAGGAAAAATCCCGGATGCTCCTGTAGACGAAGAGCTTTGGACTCAGGTACGCGACCTTGAAAAGAAAGCTACAGACTATCTTGAATGGGCAGAGCTTAAAGATGCCTTCCATACAATGTTTGAAATTTCTGATATCTGCAATAAAAAGTTCCAGGCAACAGAACCTTGGAAAGCCAGAATAGAAAACCCTGCAGTTGCCGAAAGTCTTATTCACAACCTTTGTTATGTAATCAAAGACCTTATGATTATGATGAACCCTTACATGCCGGAATATACTCAGAAAATCATGAGCTACTTTGGAAAGTCAATTGAAGAAAAGAAGGTTGGAATGGAAACTAAGCCTGGCCTTAACTGGAATGACCTTGGAGTTACAGAAGGCCTTACAACTGTTGGACCAACCGAAGTATTCTTTAAGCCGCTTGACCAGAAAACTATGCTTGCATTCCGCGAAAAGTTCAGCGGTAAGCAGCAGAAAGAAGCCGCAAAAGAAGCTAAAAAACAGGAAAAGAAAGCACACGCAGAACCAGAGCCACTTCCTTTGGAAAAACAGGCCGATTTTTTCAACGCAAATATCGAACTTACAGTTGCAAAAATTGTAGACATAAAGCCAAATCCTGAAGGAGAAAAGCTTTACATAGAAACTCTCGACGATGGAAGCGGTACACCTCGTACAATTCAGTCGGGACTCAGAATGTATCTTAAAGAGGAAGAACTTTTAAACAAGCACGTTATCATTGCTGCAAACCTTGCACCACGCACTATGCGCGGAATTGAAAGCCGCGGTATGCTGCTGGCCGGAGACTATAAGGATGAAAACGGCAAAGAATGTGTAGAAGTTCTTGACGCAGGATGGGCAGAACCTGGCACAAAGGTAGTTCTTGAAGGTGCAGACCCTGCAGCCGCTAAAAAAGAGCAGATTAACATAGATGAATTCTTTAGCGTACAAATCAAAGCAGTAAACGGAAAAGTGCAGATTGCAGGAAAGAATTTACTTGCAAATGGCAAAGAAGTTGGTACAATTAAAGCATTAAATAGCGACATAGGTTAATGAACAGAGACATATTAAACGCAATAAACGTCACTCTTGACGGCTACAGTATTTTAATCTCTTTGATAATTGTTATCTCAATTTTTTCAATTAAACAGATTGAAAAGTCGGCAAAGTGGTTTGCGTTTACAAACATAGCTGCAATGTTTTATGGTCTTACTGACCTTATAATGTGGGTTAGCGAAGGCACCGATGCTGCCTGGAAGCTTGTTGTTCTTCCTGTTTCAAGCTTTCTTTTTTATCTTTCAGGCATTTTAATATTTCTTTTTTATATCCGCTACATTATTGAATATTATAACGGCTATGAAAAACTAAGTAATAAATGGTGGATTTTCTGTGTTGTAATGATAATTGTTTATGAAATATTCACCTGCCTTTGTCCGTTCATAAATATTTATTATTACATTTCACCAGATAATGTATATCACCGTGGAAATCTGTTTATTATTTCTGTAGCAATTGAAGCAATTCTTTATCTTGAAGCACTGTTCGTTGTTTTAAAACATCACAAAAAACTTTCTAATGCCGAAAACATTGGCTTTGCTTCGTTTATATTCTGTCCGTTTATAGCTCAGATTATTCAAATTGCAAATTATGGAATTGCACTAAATAATCTTGGTCTGACAATATCATTCTTTATTATTTACATAAATATGAATCAGCGGCTTAAAACTAAGCTCAATACAACAGAAGAACAGTTAAATGTCCTTGATAATAAAAAAACAAATCTGCTTAGTAATACAATTATAAATCTTGCAAATCTTATTGAAACTGATGAACCAGGAAGTAATCATACAAAAAGAATTACTTTGTATTCAAAACTGATTGCAAATACCTGTAAAAAAAATGGACTATATACAGATACAATAAACGAAACATTTATAAAAATGCTTGAAAAAACTTCGGCGCTTCATGATATTGGTAATATTACAATTCCTCATCCAATTCTTGTAAAGCCTTCAAAAGTTACACCTGAAGAATATGATAAAATTAAAGAACATGCTCTGGCCGGCAGTAATATGATTAATTCTGTTCTTTCTGTTGGATTTGAACGCGAATTTATAAATATGGCTTATGATATTTGTAAGAGTCATCATGAACATTGGGATGGAAGCGGTTATCCTGAAAAACTTAAAGGTAAACAAATTCCATTATGTGCAAGAATTGTTGCATTGGCCGATGTTTTTGATGCACTTGTTTCTCCTCGCTGCTATAAAAAAACGGTTTCTTTTGATGAAGCCTTTAGAATAATTGATAATGAAAGCGGAAAACATTTTGATCCTGAGCTTGTAGTAGAATTCCTTAAAATAAAAAATAAGCTTATAGAAATTGCAAATACATATTCCGACAGTTCAATTGAGGAATAATGATGTTCAAGATTACAGTACAAAAAATTGACTCCACAAAACATACAAATGACGGAAGTTTCTTACAGACTCCTTTCTGGTGTGAATTTAAATCAAGACATGGATGGACATATCAAAGATTTAGACTTGATATTGAATACGAAGGCGTACAGAATGATTACGAAGTTTCTGTATTAAACCGTTCTTTTGCAGGCGGACGATTTTCAATTGCCTATATTCCTTTGTTCCCTGCGCTGCCATTTGATACAAAAGAAGTTAGTGCAAATGACCAGACAATTGAGTTTGGTGCTTTTTTACATGACATTGCGCTTGCCTTAAAACCAGAGCTTCCTTCAAATACAATTGCAATTCGTTTTGATCCTGACGTTAGCTTTGATGATTTATATGAATGCTATGCTTATAACAAGGGCCTTAAAATTGTCAGTTTTGCCGATAAGCTTGGACTAAGAAAAAACAGAGTTGATATTCAGCCGCCTGATACTACGCTTGTTGATTTAACCGGAACCGAAGATGAGATTATGGAACACATGCATTCTAAGTGGCGTTATAATATACGGCTTAGTGCAAAAAAGGGTGTTGAAGTAAAAAAATATACTGGAAAAAGTGTTAACTTGTCAGAAAAAATAGACAAATTTTATGAACTGACAAAAGAAACAAATGCCCGCGATGGAAACTCAAGTCATGCAAAAGATTATTATTTAGATTTAATAAAGTCATCTGCCCACGAAATTGATGCGGGAAAAGATGTGCCGCTTATTTCACTTTATATAGCTGAGCATGAAGGTGAAGAAATTGCCGCTATAATGACTTTGTTCAGTCACGATGAAGCAATTTATTTATATGGTGCAAGCAGCAATAAAAAGCGTAATCTTATGCCAAATCACCTTTTACAGTGGACTGCTATGAAAGATGCAAAAGCTTACGGTTCAAAATATTACGACATGTACGGAATGCCGCCGGAAGGAGAGGACGAAAACCATCCTATGCATGGCCTTTACATGTTCAAGGCAAACTTTGGCGGCCGCATAATTCACCGCATTGGCAGCTGGGATATGCCGTTGAAACCATTTACTTATAAGCTGTACAGTTTTGCAGAAGGATTAAGGGCATTCTGGTTTAAGAAGGTTGAGAAACGACTGCATGGAAGATAACTTCGCAGAACCCTCGCTCCCGTTCCTGTTTTGCTACTTTATTTTCAATCTGTGAAATAAACAGCACATCATCTTTTTGCGAAAGCTTTTCAAGTTCTTCCGGCGACTGTAAAGGAATCTTTTTATTTATTACAGGCTTTAATTTTACATTTTCAAAATTATCAGTTACTGCACGAAAAATATATTCATAAAAATTCATTCCAGCCGCAGCAGCATAAGTTGTTGTCATACCGCTCAAGCGTGGATTAATTTCAATTATGTACCATTTTCCCTGGCTGAAAATCAGGTCAACTTGGGCATAACCATTAAGATTCAGCGCCTTTGAAAGCCGGAGTAATTCTTTTTTAAGCTCATCAGTTTTGTATTCAAAATCTTCAACCGGTCCTGTTTTTTCACAGAGCTTTGGACTTGTTATTCCATATTGATTTACGCTCAGGCGGAAAGGTGGCATGACTGTATAATTTCCGTCATGACCATAAATTTCGGTACCAAACTGTTCGCCCTGTAAAAACTTTTCTATGAGTCTGTTTGAGTTGTTCTTTTTGGAATTCAAATATCCGTAGGCTTCACTGTAAGAATTAACTACTGTCATTCCGTAAGAGCTTAAGCCAACAGGATTTTTAATAATGAGAGGATATTCCATTTCTTTAAGCTGACGGTAAACACTTTCTTTATAAACGTTATCGCAAACTTCTGTCTGATTTCCGGCACAGAAAAAAAGGTCGTGGTCTACAAAAAGGCCGGGTGCATGATTAAAGGCATGTGCTTCAAAAAAAGCAACAGTTCTGTATTTGTCAAAACACAAGAGGGATGTTTCTTTACTGTGGCATATAGTTCGAACTCCTGCTTTTCTAAGCTCATCGGCAATAAAAGAATCTTTAAGTGGAAGCCAGTCGTAGGGTGTAATCCAAAAGCTTGCGGCAATTGCAAGATCGGGCTTTAATTCAAGGATTTTTTGAGAAAATTCTTTTGTGTCATAGCTTTCAATTATGATTGTGCTGGAAGGCATGAACATTGCAGGCTGTTGTGAGACTGTAAAAAACTGGTGTTCCTTATTAGAACTACAAAAATCGACCCATAATTCGTCAAAACTCGGGTAAGTTGTGTTTATAAAAGAGGAGGGTTCATAATAGTTGGAGTTGGAACTGTAGAAAATTATGCGCATTATTGGGGCCCTTCGTCATTAAAAATCGTGGTCCCTGAGGCTCTCGAAGGGCCGCTATTACAAACTAACTCTACTGCCTTATTAAAATCCTCTTCCTGTTGTTTTGTAAGCGGCTCTTTTGCGTAAAGTGCCTGTTCAAATAAAAGCCCCGCAATGTCTGCATTTTTGTTGTGAAAGAGTGCTGTATATTCTGCAGGTGCCAGATTTTTAGTGTACACAATATTGTGTTCTTCGCCCCAGTCAATCAGCTTTACAAAAACACGCGAAAGCCTGTCTAATTCGGCTCGTTTTTCTTTTGACTTTTTAGATTTTTGCAAAAGCTCTTCCATTTCGTTCATAAAACGACGGGAGTTCTGGCTTGTTTTTAATGGTCTTTTTATTCTTGCTGTAAAAAGATTCTTAAAGAGAACCTTTATATTCTTAAAAAATCGTTTAAAAATGGCTTTTAAATCTACATTTCTAAGCAGTTTATAAAAGTGTTTTGAAACAAAAGGCTTTAAGAAAAACCATGCAATTGATATTACAAAAAATAATCCGCAGCAAATTGCAAAAATATCACGACCTTTTGTATTTGTATCTGTCATGGCTTGTGACATAGCTCGTATTTCTTCAAGGCGTTTTTCATATTCATCAAATTCAGGTTCAGGAGCTTGTGGTATTGGAGCTGCATCTTTTGCTTTAAATAGTTTGAAAAAGTATAAAAGATAATAAAGCTTTAATGGTGAATGATTTGACGAAACAAGAATACCTGCTAAAAAACACAAAGCAAATATTATTACACTTGTTCTAATTGTTCGAAGGCGAAAGTCAAATACATTTGAAAATCCGTTCGAAGCAAAAGCTGCTTCGCGTACATAATAAGCATATAAAAAGAAATGTGCGCCGGCGCAAATAAAATAAGTCAAAAGTAAAGAAATAGAAAAAACAGATGGAGTAATTTCTGTAGCAATACAAAGTCCAGCAAGAATTGCAAGTATTCCTCCAAGAATTACAAACATCGTTCTATTCTGCCTGTAACCAATGGCCGACTGGCTAAGATGCATATTATAATCATAAAGTTCTTTTTGAAGTGAAGTATTATTTTTTGCAGTACATTGTTCTTCAAAGCAGTCATGCTCAAAAAAAGGTTCAAAAACTTTGAAGTAAAGAATTGTTTGAATTGCAGTTGCCAGAAAAACAATTGGAGCACTTATCCATCGTGATGTAAAAAATAGAATTACTGCTATTGCAATAAGATAAAAAGCAAAAAATCTTATAAAATTTGAGGTCTTTGATTTTTCATTAAAATAAATTGCAATGACTAAAAAGGAAATAAGCTGTGTAACTAAAACAGAAGCAAATGTATAGATGGAAATGATGTCTTTATCGTTTGCTGCAGCAATATCGTGTAACAAACTGATTACGCAGAAAATAAAAGAACTGATTACAGCAAAAATCAAAAATCGTTCAACGAGCTTATGAAAGTAGGAGATTTGCATTTTTTCTATAACTTTCTGACTCATTTATGCACCTCCTTCATAATTCCAAGTGTTTTTGTTGTAATTCCGTACTGACGCGCTGCAATTTTATCGTTATACAAATCAACTTGTTCCGGGCCTATTATAAAAAGCAATGTTCCGCTAGAAAGCTCCTGTTTAAGTTTTTGTTCAGGATCATATTCAAGTTTGCCGTCTTCCATTTGAATAAGCGAAAGAATATCTAAAATGCAGTCTGCCTGATTTTGTGCCGGTTTAATAAAAGGAAAGCCTGATCCGTAAGCCGCAAAGCCGCAGCGTTGTTTAAGACGGGCCGCAATATTTATAATGCTTGCTGCAATTTCTATTGCTTTTTCTCCTTTTTCATGCCGCATATTTAAGGAATAATCTTCTTTGGCAAGGTTTAAGAATACAAAAAATGGAGCGTCAAAAGTGTTTTCGTATTCATTAGTAAAAAGCGCGCCAAATTTTGCACTTGCACGCCAGTTTATTCTTTTGAGTTCATCGCCGTCCTTATATTCGCGGATTGCACGACGCATTGTAATATCTTCATAAATAGGATTATTGATTTTTATACTGCCCTGAGGGAGCCCAGGAAGAGGAATTGTTTTAAGCTGGATTCTTGCCGGTCTTACAAGGATTTTTTGAGTACATTCAATTTCCTTTACTATTTGGAAAAGCCCAAGAGGATCTGTTGTTTTAATAAGAATTGGTCCTGCAGTATAAAGTCCGCGGTTTAAGGCATTTACTTCATAAAAAAAAGATTTTTGTTCAAAGCCACGCAGTCTGAAAAGCTTTTCATTTCCTTTGTCAAAAACATGAAGATACGGAACATTGTCTAATACATAACATAAAAGGGCTGGAAAACGGCTTTTATTTTTTATTGTAAAACTGATTGTGAGCTTTTCAAAAGAAACAGTTTTAATTTCGCGTACATTACGGTCTACGCTTAAGTATTTGTCTAATTGTTTTGCCCAAATAAAACTTACAGCAAAAATTAGAATAATGCTTATAGCAATTGCCTGAATGAATTTGTATGGCAAAAACAAAATGGCAAAGGCGGCAATATATAGTGTTGTTCTTATGGCTTTTGCTGGCTTTATCATAAACTGATTTTTCCGGTTTATTAAACGTGTGCCTTAAAATCAGGAATTGGAACCTGTTCCAAAAGCTGACGGATTATTGTTTCAGCAGTTAAGCCTTTAATAATTGCGTCTCCTTTAAGAATCAATCGCTTACGGAAACATGGGAAGGCAAGCAGCTTAACATCTTCGGGAGTAACATAATTTCTTCCACGGACTGCTGCATAGCTTTGAGCAGCCTTATAAAGCGCAATAGAACCTCGTGGTGAAATGCCTGCCGCAAGATTATCATCCTTACGTGTAGCATCTACAAGATTCAAAAGATATTCCATAACAGCTTCATCAACATGTACATTTACTGCTTCTTCCATACAGCCAAGTATTTCTTCTTTGCTTGTAACAGCAGTAACAGATTCAACAGGGTGTACAAGTGATCGCTGGGCAGTAATAATTTCAACTTCTTCGTTTTTAGAAGGGTATCCGATTGAAACACAGAACATAAATCGATCTTTCTGAGCTTCTGGCAGCGGGAAGGTACCTTCGCTTTCAACAGGGTTTTCGGTAGCAATAACAAAAAATGGTTTATCAAGCTCGTGTTTTTTACCGTCGGCACTAACTTGTCCTTCGGCCATTGCTTCAAGAAGCGCAGACTGAGTTCTTGGTGTTGCACGGTTTAATTCATCTACAAGAACAATGCTTGACATTACGGGACCGGCACGGAATTCAAACTCCGATTTTGCAGGAAGCCATACAGAACTTCCTGTTACATCGCTTGGCATAAGGTCTGGTGTACACTGAATACGACTAAAATTAAGACCACTTGATTTTGCAATAGCCTTTGCCAGAACTGTTTTTCCTGTTCCAGGCACATCTTCCAAAAGAACATGACCGCCTGCAAAAACAGCAGCTAAAATCATGTCTACAATTTCTTCATTACCTTTAAAAACTTTACAAACAGACGCTTTTATTTTGTCTGATACTTCTTTAATTGTTACCATAACAATAATTTTACCATATTCAAGTTGATTTTACCATACAGAAAAAGTATTATAGAAGAATGAACAAAGATGATATTTACTTTTATACACAGGCAAAAAAGGAGCTTGAGTTTAAGTATAAAGGTACAACTTACAGTCTCAATTACGATAAAGATGATAACGGAAAGGAATATATAATCTTTGGCCCCTTGTATGAAGGTAAGCGCTACGAATCTTATGGTGAATTAATGAATAAAGCGCGTGTTGAAAATCATTATTTTAAGGAATTTATTGAGGTTTTATAAATGAACATGGAAGCATTCATCTTAGGGTGCGGTGGAATGATGCCGCTTCCTTACAGACATCTTACATCTGTGCTGCTTCGACGCGAAGGAGACCTTTTTCTTTTTGACTGCGGAGAAGGAACCCAGGTAAGTCTGCGCAGGTTAAACCTCAAGTGGAAAAAAATCGATGCAATTTTTATTTCGCACACTCATGCCGACCATGTAACAGGACTTCCGGGCATTCTTATGCTCAACGCTCAGGTAGACAGAACAGAACCTCTTTATATATACGGACCTCCAAAAATTAAAGAATATGTAGAAACAAGCCGCAAAGTTTTGGATATGTATATAAATTATCCCATTGTAGTAAAAGAAATTGAAGCTCCATGCGTGGTTCACAGCGGTAAGGATTTTTACATTCGTGCATTTCCTCTTGATCATACAAAAGTTTGCGTGGGATATACTCTTGAAGAACTTGACCGTCCTGGTGAGTTTAATCCCGATAAGGCACGTGAACTTGGAGTACCAGTTGGACCTCTTTGGGCACAGCTTCAAAACGGATTTGAAGTTCAGGCAGCAGATGGAACAACAGTAAAACCCGAACAGGTGCTTGGGGAAAAACGAAGCGGAAGAAAATTCAGTTTTGTTACAGATACCCTTTATAAAAATACAATTGCAGAAGAAGTTCGTGGCTCTGACCTTCTTGTTTGTGAAGGGATGTTTGAAGATGAACTCATTGACCAGGCAAAAGAAAAAAAACATATGACTGCAAAACAGGCCGCAACAATTGCACGTGATGCTGCTGTGCGCAGAATGTGTATTATTCATTACAGCCCGCGATATACAGACCGAGACCTTGAAAAGCTTTTGAATGAGGCTCAGGAAGTCTGGCCGCAAACTGAACTTAGCCGCGACAGAATGAATATTGAAATTCCATATATCGATTAAGTAGCCGGGAAATAACTTTGATAGAAGTTTCTGATTTTTGTAAAGAATATAAAAGCCGCTCAAAACAAGCTTTCAAAGTTGAAAATGTTTCTTTTACAGTAGAAAAGGGCAGTATTACAGGACTTGTTGGACCAAACGGTTCAGGAAAATCTACTGTTATAAAGGCAATCTGCGGCTTTCATTATCCCACAAGCGGGCATATAAGAATGTGGGGCGAAGATGAAAAAGCATTGCCTGTAGATATCACAGAACAAAATGAAAAAGCCATGGAGCTTTGCGGCTATGTTCCGGAAATTACCCAGCTTCCGCCGGATATGAAAGTTATTGATTTTCTTTATTATGCAGCCAGATGTCATGGACTAAGCAAGGAAGACGCAGAAAAATCAATTGAAAATCAAATTAAAACCTTTCAATTGTCTGATTTTTTGAACAATAAGATAAAAATTCTATCTAAAGGACAGCAGCAAAGAGTAAGCTTTGCTCAGGCTTTAATTCATGACCCGCCGAACCTTGTACTTGATGAACCAATAAACGGACTGGATCCTTCGCAGATTATAGCCTTTCGTGAACTTATAAAAAAACTCAGTAAAACAAAAGCAATCCTTATTTCCACACATATTCTAAGTGAAGTAAATAATCTTTGCTTAAAAGCGTTTATTATGCACCAGGGAAAAATCTACCCGGTAAAAAATCTTAAAGATATTGAAAAAGAATTTGTAGCACTGACAAAAAATCAGAATACTTCGGAGGATAACAAATGACTTTATTCTCTTTAATTTTGTTCAGTGTTTTTACAAGTGCAATGTTTTTTATAAAAGGTCAGTTTTTTGCCGGAAGCGCAACCACAGATCTTTTAAATTATTTTTCAAACGTTCCGTATATCTGTATTCTTGTGGTACCGGCGCTTTGCTATAAAAAAACAATAAGCATTTACGATGATTTTATTCCGGTTTCGCGGGGTAAAAAGCTTTTAAAAAACTTTCTGAAAATCTTTGCTCAGTTTGCAGTTCTTATTTTTATGATGCTGCCTGTCTGCCTGCTTGTAAATCTTTTTGGAACTGTAGATACAGGTCAGATTTTTACAGGACTTTTATGCCTTATTTTTTACGGAGCAAGCCTTATTTCATTATGCCTTTTAATAAATGAAATATTTTCAAACAGCATAATAAGTTTTGTGGTTAGCGCACTTTTGCTTGCTGTTTTTAATTCAATTCATGTTGTTCCGCTTTATGTAAACACAAATTCATTTTTCACACATATCTGCAAGCAGTTCAGTTTTGCCTGGCATTTTGACGCTGCTTCAAAAGGAATAATAGACACAAGGGATATTCTGTGGCTTTTGCTTTGCACAGTATTATTTTTGTATTCAACCTGGCGCCTTATTATGCATAAAAAAGGCAAGGTTTTTACACGCAAACAAAACTTGTTTTATTCCGAAATATTTGGACTTCTTCTTCTTGTTTTACTCAACAGCCAGAGCTATTACCGACGTTTTGATTTTTCAAAAACAAAATCATACTCTGTGAGCAGTTATACAAAAAAACTTGCAGAAAATCTTGAAGATAACCTTAAAATTACGTATTACCGTTCAGGAACACTAGCAAAACTGTATCCGCAGATTCGAGATGTTAGTGATTTTTTAACATCATATACACTTTTAGACAAAAAAATAAATTACACAATTAAAGATCCCGACAAAGATGAACAGCTTAGAACAATGCTGGACAATTACGGAGTTACAAGCCAGCAGATTCAAAATGTTGGAGCAACTACAACTTCATATTCAAGTGTTTATTCTGCAATTGTCCTTGAATACCGCGGAATGACTCAGGTAATTCCATTCTTAATGTCTTCGCAAACTCTTGAATATGATATGGCTATGCGAATTAAAAATCTTCTTCAGGCAAAAAATTTTGTTGTAAATATTGTTGTTGGTAATGGTATGAGCCTTGATGAAGATTACAACTATATTATTCCATGGCTCAACTCACAGGGGATCCTTGCGAATCCGCTTTATATTGATGACCCGGCCTTTGCAACAAACCTTTCACTTGCTTCGGGGCCTTTGCTTGTAATAGGGGACAGTGAAATAAATATAGACAACGCAATTGCAATTGAAAATTATATCCTGGAACAAAAGGGTAATACTATCTTTGCAGTTAGTCCATACAGCTGCTCAATTGAAGAAGACTGGAGTCTTACAGCAAATTACAGGACAAACGTTGTAGAAATGCTTGAAAACTGGGGCGTTACCTTTACAGACAAAATAGCAGCAGATATTTCGTGTGCCAGAATTACAATGACTGCTGATGACGATTATACAGAAATTTTAAATTATCCGCTTTGGATTAGTCTTTTACCACAGCAGTACTGCAAGCTTGGAATGACACTTTTCTGGCCGGTTAGTCTTGAGCTTTCAGGGAATGCAATGCCTTATCTTGTTACAAGTTCTTCTGCTTATACTTATAAAACAGACAGGGCAAGTCCAAAACGTCTTATCGAAACAAATCCGTTTTATGTAACTCCGGAAAGTGTAGGCGACAAAGAAAAATCAACGCTCATAATTGGTGCACAGATAACAGGTGCTTTAAGCGGCTTGTATAATCTTAATTCCTGCTCTGATTCTAACATAATTGTAATTTCTGACCAGTACTTCTTAAATACTCTAATGACAGGATACATTGGAGGAGATTTTGGAGACTACAGGAACTTTGAATTTATTTCTAACTGTATTCTTAATCTTGCAGGTGAAAGTGAGATTGCCGAACTTCAGTCAAAAACAACAAGAGACACAAGCCTTTATAAAGTGACAGATTTGCAGCAATTCCTGAAGCTCAGGCTTTTAGTTTACATTATTATTTTTGCAGTTATTCCTCTTGCTTATGTTGCTTTGTGGTGGTTGAGTCTGTCGAAACTATGTCATTGCCGTGCTCGACACGGCAATCTATTACCAGATTATCGGGTCAAGCCCGACAATGACAGAGGTGTTTTTATCATTCTTCTTTCCCTGATAATTTTCTTTTCAATAACCGAACTCTTGTACCTGACAGTCTTTTCAAAAAAAGGCGAAAAAAAACGTCACCAGCAGGAAATACAACTGCTTCACGAAGCAGACATTTCAAACATAGACGGAATTATAATTCAGGGAAACAATCAAGGTATTATTCTTCAGCGAACGAATGACATGTGGCTCCTGACAGACATGTCAAATCCCGGCTCCAGTATTCCTGCAGACACTCAACGTCTTGCAAAGTTTTTTGTAAATCTTGTTTCAAAGCATACAATGACTAAGGCTGGTAAAAAAGACAGCAAAATTATAAACACTTATGGACTTGATGAAACTAACGGAACTGTAATAAGTATTTTTAAGGATGGCACAGAATACCAGAGGCTTTATTTTGGCTCTACCGATTTTTCGCAGTCACGACGGTATTTTACAACACTCGAGCTTAATTCTGTATTTCTGTTTGATTCATCTTTTGAAAATTATTTGACAACAAGTGTTCAAAGCTGGAGTGACCCTTACATAATTTCACAACAGCTTAAAGATGAAGTATTTCAAATGGGAGAACCACAAACAGTGGCCCTTCGAGAGCCTCAGGGACCACAAGCTTCCATCGCGGTCCCTGAGGCTCTCGAAGGGTCGCAACCAGATTTCACAAAACTTTTTGAACTCAGACATGGAGGAATTTGTGAAACTCCAATTGATTCCTCCCCCGAACTTTCCTTTACAATTCAAATGGGCGACAAATCAACAATCAGTCTAGAAATATCTCAAATAATCACTTCTTTGGATTCTGCAGCCGAATATGCAGTAAAAACAACTTTTGATTCACCACGTCTTTCAAAAAACTTTTCATACACAACAAAAATCAGCCTTTGGACTTACAACAAAATCAAAGAAATTATGTTGTAAAGGAAGTGAACAAAAAAGCAGTTCCAGATAAAATTTGTTTTTTTATATAAAAGCCTTAAAACAACATGAGCAAAGGCAGCGTTTACAACAGCAGCAATTCCTAAATAAAAATGTGCAAATGCAAAAATAAGCAATCCTGCAATTTCACAAAACCAGAAAACCCATTTTTTACCGGTTGCAGGCGAAAAGTCCAATAATCTTTTCAAAGCATCACTAAAATAAAATCTGTATATTATTTCTTCATAAACAGCACTGAATAAAAACGTAAGTACACAAAAAATCCATTGAACAGAAGAAACTGGCAGGGTAGTTTTATGCTCAACAAACGGGGTTTTTGTAACAATTTTAATAATCAAAGCACACAAAAAAAGTGAGGAAAGGGCCAGCATACTCGGGAAAAAAAATCCTTTTTTAGTATTAAGATTTCTGCTTAAAATATAAAGTACAACCGCAAAAGCAAAAAGGCCAGCCTGCTTCAACGGAAAATCCCACGAAAATAATGAAAAATCAGATGAAACCGGTGCAGTAAAAAAAGGCGGTACAATAAGAAATATAAATATAAGAGAAAAAACAATTATTTCATATATGACTGATTTATGTTTCATTTTTGCGTTTAATGTGTTATACTAATATATTATAATAAAGGGGAAATTGTGTACATCCTGATTGGAATTATAATAGCTGTTTCAATTCTTCTCGCTATTGCCGGACTGTATTCTGTCTTTAAGCAGCGAATAGAATTTTATATAACAGGACTTGACCAGAAATTTACTTTTTCAGATTTAAACCTTTTGTGGACAGTTGCCCAGATGTGTGACCTTGATTATCCAAAGGCTTTATTCTGGTCTATGCCGTCTTTAACAAAATGTATGTCGCATATTACTTCACAGGCTGCTGCAAATGGAACAGAAAATGATCCTAAAACTCAGGCACTCATAACTAAACTTTTTGATTACAGAACAAAGCTTCAAAATCAGACTGACGACAAAAAAGGTGTTGAGTCTACAATGTATCTTGAAAAAGATCAGAAGCTTAGAATTATTCTTCCTGGAAAAGGCGTTTTTTCTTCAAAAATCCTTAACAACGGAAAAGAAATGATTATATCTGTACCACGCCAAAAAGATATGATTCCACTCACTGCAGAAGAATGGGTTGGAAAATTTGTAAGCGTTTATCTTTGGCGCAAAGGCGATGCCCGCTATGTTTTTGATTCAACTGTAACAGGCCACGGTTTATTTATTGGAGAATCTTCAATTTCGCTTAAGCATTCAAGCAATCTTATTCGTACCCAAAAAAGAAAGGCTGTTCGTGCTAAATGCGAAATTAAAGCAAATTTATACATCATCAAATCTGAAAACATTGATTACAATGCAGTAGAAACTCAGAACGGCTATAAATGTCTTATTGAAGATATTTCCGAAGCCGGTGCTCTTATTCGCATAGGAGGAAAAGGAGTTTCTAATGTTCAGATTAAGCTTCAGTTTAATATTCAGAATATGCTCATTATTATGTTTGGAGTTGTGCGTACTGTTGAATATAACGAAGCATCAAATCAATCACTTCTTCATTTTGAATGTATTCATCTTGATCAGACCATGAAGAACGAAGTTTTGAGCTTTGTATATAATATGCTTCCTGACCGTGAAAAGGAAGTTTACGAAGCCCTTAAACTCACTGATACTGATGAAATTGAAGCAGGTGATGAAGGTCTTGAAAATGTAACTGAAGGCTCGCAGAATGATTTAAATAATGATGGTTCTGCAACAGGTAAAAAATCTGAAGCGGGGGATACACAGCAATCCACAGATAATAATCCAACTGTAAATCTTCCGCCAATGCCTGATTCTGTTACAGAGGGTGAATTCCCAACTATTGAAGATATATAGGGTAATTGATATGAAAAAACATGTTTTATTGTTTATTGTAAGTATGATTTTTCTCAGTGCTGTAAATAGTCAGGAATATAAAAAGAAGTTTATTAAAGGTAATATTGCCGATAAAACTACAGCCGTAAGAGAAGCTTCGGGTCAGGAAGGTATCTGGCTTTCGCAAAAAGCAATAGATTTTGTTTTGGAAAATAATGAAATTACCGGTACCGACAGAGATATGGACGGACTTGCAGTTGCAGCTGTTCTTTCTTTGCCTAATGATTATGTTTCGGGTTTGTCAGAATCCGAAAAAACACAGGTGATGAACAAGTTTATAGAGCTTTTCCAGAAGTTCTCAAGAAGCAATACTGTTCAGATTGCTGTTCAGTCAAAGGTTCTTGCATTAAAAGACAACATGGATACAGATCCTTTTACCGATGTCTTAAACAAATTTTTACAAAGTTCATCTGTACTTTCATCTGATTCAAGTCTCTTGAAATCAGTAATCAGTTCCCTTGGTTTTATAGGCAACAACATCTCATTTTCTATTCTTTATAATAATTTAAATGACAAAAGGTATTCTGCATATTATTCCGAAATTGAACAGACAATTAAAAAACTCATTCCGGTTTCAATGAATGAAGTTTTACAGATTGTTCACAGTAAGGATTCTGCAAATACACAGCGTATTTTTAATCTTGTTAAACAGGCAAATATAACTACAAACAATCTTTGTGAAATTGCAGAAAATGTATTGAATGATTCTCCGCTTATTTCACTTAAATTTGAAGCACTTGAAATATTGAATAAAAACAAATGGACTCGTGCTTCAAATAGTGTACTTTCATTCTTTACTGCTGCTCAAAAGGATTTTCAGAATGGACTTGTTACAGAAGATCAGTTTGTAACGCTTATTAATTCGCTTGTAAATATTTCTCCTTTAGATGCTGTTAACCCGCTTATAAAATACCTGGGAGAATTGAATCAGCAGCTTGAATACAACAATACTGTTGCTCAAAAGGTAGTGCTTGCTGTAATCAATTCTTTAGGTGCTATTGGTGATAAGTTGGCATTTGATTCTTTGCTTTCGGTTACTTATTTGAATTATCCGGAACCAGTTTTATCTGCTGCACGCCAGGCCCTTGCAGGCTTAAGATGGTAAAGAGGTATTCTAATAATTCAGTTTTTTTAGCGGCTTTAATCTGTATAATTCTTTTTTATTCCGGACTCATAAAACTTCAGGACAGGAACAGTTTTTTTTCATTAATTCCTTATGGTCAGACAAATCAAATAACAGGGCAGCTTATAAATTCTCCGGCTAAAACTTCTGACGGTAAATACTATTCTGCTAAATTAAAAGTTCATAACTGTAAGGGTGAGGCGGCAAGTTCACAGGCTTTTGGTAATGTAAAGGTAATGATTCCCTGTGAAATTGCAGAAGCATTTTTCCCCGGAAAACTTTATTCAAAAGCCGGTGCTTTTTTTGAAGCTGGTGGTTTGTATTCTCTAAAAGGGCATTTTAATTCTGACGGTTCAAAATTTTATATTAGTGAATGTCTTTCATATTCGTTTCCAAAAACAATTTATGGAAAGCTTGATTATTTCAGAGCCTTATGCCGCCTTCAATTTAAAAGAATTATGTTTTCGTGGGGCGCAGGAGGTGGTTTACTGTTAGCATTGCTTTGTGGTGCAAAAGAGTATACATCTTCAGAAGTTTCCTTAAGTTTTAAGAATGCAGGACTTTCTCATATACTTGCACTTTCTGGAATGCACCTTTCTATGTTTAGTGGAATTGCAATGTTTATTGGAAAAAGAATTGGCAGAAAAAAGCTTTCGTTTATAATAAGAATTATTGCGTTATTGTTTTTTGTCTGGTTCGCTGGTTTTTCGCCTTCATTACTACGTGCTTTTTTATGCAGCTTTTTTATGATTATTGCAACCTTATCAAATGTAGAAAAACCAGATCTTTTATTAATTTTAGCTTTCAGCTTTTTATGTCAGACAATAATTTCACCTGCAGATATTTACAACACAGGTTTTATACTTTCATACACAGCGCTGGCAGGCATTCTTCTAACAAATAAATATTTCAGAACAATATACAACAGATTTTTACCAGGATATTTTGCTAATTCACTTGGTTCTTCTACAGGGGCTCAGGTTTTTACAGCTCCGGTTTCTCTTAGTTTGTTTGGGACGTTTGCTCCAATCGGCATAATTGCAACTTCAATAATTTCGCCGCTTGTTACTGTTTTTATTTATTCAGGACTTTTCTTAATTTTATTATGTCTAATTTTCCCGGTGTTTGCTCACGCTAGTGGAATTTTTATAAATTTCGAGTATACTGTAATTAAATATTTAACAGGACTATTTGCACTTGTACCAGTATGGAGAATAAATTGAATCACCCTGACTATAATTCACCTGCAGAACTAAAAAAGATTCTTGATGACAACGGCTTTTCAATGCAGAAAAAATTTGGTCAGAACTTTTTAATAAACGGTGCTGCAAGAACAAAACTCATAGATGCACTTGATGTAAAAGAAGGAACAACAGTCTGGGAAGTAGGACCGGGACTAGGGGCTATGACAAACGAGCTTCTTGAACGCGGTACTAATCTTACCGTCTTTGAAATTGACCGCGGTTTTATTTCTTTAATTTCACAGTTTTTCAAAGATTACAGCGATAAACAAATGTTTCGTATTATTGAAGGCGATGTTATTAAAAACTGGTATGGACAAACTCAAAACGGCACAATTATTCCACAACGTTTTTTTGGAAATCTGCCATATAATATTGCTGCAACAATAATAGCCGATACAATTGAAAAAGGAATCCGTTTTGACCGCTGTGTTTTTACAGTTCAAAAAGAAGTTGCCGTTCGAATGGCCGCAAAACCAGGCGATGACGATTATTCTTCGCTTTCGGTATTATGCAACTGGGCTTATAATGTAAAAAATCTTATGGATTTAGCAGGTGCAAGCTTCTGGCCAAAGCCTAATGTAGATTCACGCGCTGTTGTATTTACTAAAAAAGAAGATTTTCCGCGCTGTACAAATCCTAAGCTTTTTATAAAAATGCAAAGGGCCTTGTTTAGTTCAAGACGAAAAACTGTACGTAATAATCTTCAGGGATTTTTGAACAACAGCGAAAAAGCATTAAATTGTCTTGAAAAAGCCGGTATAGATCCAATGCTCAGGGCAGAAGTTTTAACAATTGAACAAATGCTAAAGCTTAGTGATGTAATTGCAGCCGAGGAAACAAAATGAGTGATATAAAACAAAATCTTGAAATTATAAATACAAAAATAAGAGCAGCAGAAAAGGCGAGTGGTCGCGCAGAAGGTTCTGTAAAGCTTATGGCTGTAAGTAAGTTTCATCCGGTAGAAGCTGTATTTGAAGCAGTTGAAGCAGGGCAGTTTTTATTTGGTGAAAACCGTGTTCAGGAAGCTTATTCAAAGTTTCCTGCTGTTTTTGAAAAGTGTTCCCAAACAGAACTACACATGATCGGACAACTTCAGACTAATAAAGTAAAGCATGCAGTTGAAATTGCAAGCTGTATTGAATCTGTAGACAGAATTGATCTCTTGCAAGAAATTGAAAAACAATGTGCAAAGCTTAATAAACAGATAAAAGTGCTTTTTGAATATCATACAGGTGAAGAATCAAAGTCGGGTTTTACAAGTGATGATAAATTATATGAAGCGTTGGAACAGTGTAAAGAAGGAGCTTTTCCTCATATAATTCCAGCCGGATTTATGACAATGGCGCCTTTTACAGACGATAAATCACTTGTTCGTAAATCATTTGTTACTTTGCGTCTTCTTGCAGAAAAAATCAAAACACAATATTCTATGTTTGAACTAAATGAACTTTCAATGGGAATGTCAGGCGATTTTGAAATTGCAATTGAAGAAGGTTCAACACTTGTACGGGTTGGAACTGCAATTTTTGGAGAAAGAGTATATTAATTTATGAAAAGGCTTTTGTTTACTGCATTATCATTATTTCTCTTTTTTGCTGCTTCAAATTGTTTTGCTCAGTCAAATCAGTCAACTCAAACAAATACAACTCCCGAGCCATATAACGATGATGAATTTGCACAGCCTCTAAAAGATTTACGTCGTTTTGAAGTTATTACTCTTGGTGCAATGCCTTTTATTACTTTAGATTCTGCCATTGCCTATAACGGTTATAAATATGCCACAGGCAAAGCAAGTAAATTTAATCCTCTTGCTACTGCCGATTACAGCCAGAAAGAAATGGAACGAATTATAGTAACATCTCTTTGTATTAGCGCTGGTATTGGTCTTTCTGATTATGTAATAAATCTTATTAAACGAAGCAGAATTAAAAAACGTGAGCGTATGCAGGATTCAAATATTCAAATTGAAGAAAATCCTGATGCTGTAAAAATTTCATTACCCCAAGCTTCTCAAAATCAAGATGAGGATTTTGAATAATGCCTGTATTTACTGTAAAAGTTCCCGCTCAATATGATAAAGGTGAAAGACTCGACAAATATATTGCATCTTTACCAAATGGGATGAACAGGTCAAAGCTTAAAAGCGGAGTAACAGAAATTCTTGTAAACGGAAAAAAATCAAAGCTTTCACAAAAGGTTAATGCAAACGATTTAATTGATATTTTCTGGGAAGATAACATTCCCGAAAATATTGAACCCGAAAATATTCCGCTTGATATTATTTACGAAGATGAAAATGTAACAGTAGTAAATAAAGCTCAGGGAATGGTAACTCATCCAGCATGCGGTAACTGGAACGGAACTTTAGTAAATGCACTTCTTTATCATTGGGGTCGTGAAGCTGTAAAACAAGTGAAAGAGGGTAGTGAACAAAAAATAATGGAATTCCGCCGTCCTGGAATTGTACACCGTCTTGATAAAGAAACTTCTGGAATAATTATAACTGCAAAAAATCGTGATGTCGAAGAATATCTTGGCCAGCAGTTTAGACAAAAAACACTTCGAAAAGAATATATTTTAATAGTAAAAGGCCGTCCTCCAGCCGTAGCCGGTGATATTCGTACACAAATAATCAGAGACCCCAAAGACAGAAAACGTTTTAAGGCTGTTGAAAATACGTCTGAAGGAAAATATGCAAGAACGCTGTATCATTGTATTTCAAGCTATGGAAATTATACGCTTGTGCGTGTCAGGCTTAAGACAGGGCGTACACACCAGATTCGCGTTCATATGAAATATTTAGGATGCCCTATTGTTGGCGATCCTGTTTATAATAAAGTTGACCCTATTTTTCCGGATGCAACACTTATGCTTCATTCAAAGCTTTTGCAAATTACACTTCCAGGCGAAAACAAACCTCGAACATTTATTACACCAACTCCAAAACGATTTCTAGAGCTGGAAAAAAAATTAAAACAGATGTATAACAAAAAAGAATTTACAGAATGAGTGAACTGCAGATTAAAATAATACATAAGCCGGATTCTCAAAAACCATTTGTCATTATAGATAAGCCTGCGGGACTTCCTTCGGCACCATTGAATGAAAATGATACAAATAATGCTTTTTATCAGGCAGCAAAGCTTTTTCCAGAGCTGATTGAAGTTCAAGGAAAAAAAACTATAGAGCATGGATTACTGCATAGGCTTGATACCGCTACGGCTGGACTTATGATAATTGCTGCCACTCAGGAATGTTATGCTTTTTTGCAGGAAGAACAGAAGGAAAATAGGATAATTAAAACTTATACGGCGGAATGTGGATGTGGATTGCCACGTCGCTTTGCTCCTCGCAATGACGAGATGGGAGAAAATATGACAATAACATCTTACTTCCGCCCATTTGGACCTGGTCGAAAAGAAGTGCGTCCTGTATTTCCGAAAGATTCAGAAATTGCGCTTAAAAAAGTTGAAAAAAAAGTTCTTTATACAACAAACATCACTATAAAAAAAATTAATAAAGAAAAAAATACTGCACTGGTTGAATGTACAATTACAAACGGATATCGTCATCAGGTGCGTTGTCATCTTGCCTGGTGCGGACTTCCTGTAATAGGTGATATTATTTATAACACACAAGCTAAAGAGGATGCGTTAAAAAATAAAAGCACAGAGCAAATGCATTTCTGTGCCTCAAAAATTCAATTTGAATACCCGGAAGGAGACTTGAACTCCTATGACCGTAAGGACACTTGGACCTGAACCAAGCGCGTCTACCAATTCCGCCATCCGGGCTAACTTGTAAATCAATATATCAAAAATAAGGTTTTAAGTCAAACAACTGTAAAGTCCGGCAACAAGAGCTAAAAGAACGGCAATTACAAGAATATACATCCATACCGGAAGCCCACCATCATAATTTTTTGAAGAAGATCGGTCCCTGAGCCCGTCGAAGGGTCCGCTTTTAGAAGTCCCCAATCCCAAAAGATTTCTTATTCCAAATGATGCTTTTTTTCCATTACTTGGTCTAACAGCATATCCACAGTTAGGACAACCATGTGTAAATTCCTCTGTGCGACCAACTTTTCCACATTTAGGGCAGCGAACAGAAGCAAAGAATTTACCACAATACTGACAGACTTTATCATTCTGGTGAACTTCATTACCGCAGAATTCACAGAAAAATTTTGCTTTTTTAAAACGATTAATTCTCATGATAGATATCTGATATTTCTACAATAACAAAAATATTTGAATCATTTACTTTCATAATGCTTTTAAGAAGTACTTGTGCTGTTCTTGTTTTCTGACTATCAAAAAACGAGAAGGCTGGAACTTCCATTCCGTCTTTAATTGAATCTAAATCAGAAGCATTATAGAAAGTACACGAAAGAGTTTTTCCGTTATAATCAAAGTATTTACCGCTTATAAACTTTTTCGAAACAGGATGAGTAAACATAAAGTGACCGGTATTTGGAACAACAGCTTCTTCTTTTATAGAAACTTGAGGCTGTACTAATTTTTCAAAATCTTCAAATTTATCAAAACAGCCGGTAACTCCAAGAACTTTTGCTTTTTCCTGATCTTCATCAGAAATAGGGTTAGGCTCATAAAGATAAATATCTATGTCGTCTCCACCAATACCGCTTTTAACAAATTGTACAAGTGTTTTCCAGTGGCGAGGATATTCTGAAGAACTAACAACAATTAAATCAGGACGAATCTCTTCAATGTTGTCGAGCGCTTTTAAAAGCCATTTGTAAATAATTGTATCGTAATCGGCTTTTATAAGAATATCATTTAGAGTAGAGTAAACTTTTTCATCTTCTGAAATAATAAGCGCTTTCATAAAATCCGCCTGTTCGTTTAATTATTCAGTTCCAAGATTTACAACAGTGTAATCGTAAATTGTCCAGATTCCTTCACGCTGGCGAACCTTGTATGTATAACGTTTCTTTTCGCTGAAGTTTGGATACTTAAACCATTCAATTACAGTAACAGTTCCTTCAGTAGGAGAGTAGGTTGTTTTTTCAATCTGGAAGCGTTCCGGAACAGCAATAATATCGTTTTCAATTCTAGACTGCATTAAGTCTGCTTTAAATGATTCAAGCATTCGTGCACGTTCCTGAGCACTAACAGAAACATATTTTTTACTCAATGCTGAGTTTCGTTTCAAAAGTGATTCAACATCCATGTAAAGGAAGTACTGATCCCAAAGGGACTTTTGTCTTGCAATAATAGTCTGTTCAACAACCTTGTCCGGGGCAATTTCTTCAGGTTTTAAAATTTCAGAAGTAGAATCTTTAACAGGAACATAAGTTGAAGATGCTGCCGAAGTAGAAGGTCTTATTTCTAAAGTCAAACGATTTGAATTAAGCTTAATATATTTTGATTTATAAAGTTCAGGATAGAAGCTCATTTCAAGATAATAAACGCTAGGGTCTTCAACTTTTATATAATCTTTTACATTTTCAATGAATGAATATTCTTCACCGCCTTCAAGTGCAATTTCACGGAAATATACAGTTCTGTTTGTAGTACGTTTTTCAATTACAGAATCTGTCATTTCAAGGGCGCTGTTCTTTACAGTATAGGCATAAAAATCAAGACTGAATGCACGGTCATCGGCAAGTTTAAAACGCAAGGTTTCAGTACCGTTATTCTTGATTGTAATATGAACATTTATTGGATTATCATCATTCATTCCAGGATAATAAATTGAACGATTGTAATATTTTATTGAAACAGAAGCATCAGAGTAATCCTGAACAACGGATTCCTGTGCAAACAATGACTGTCCAAAAAGACAAAGAACTGATATAATAATTGCAAGTTTACGGATTTTCAAAGTATACTCCTTTAATCTTGTATTCTACTATAATATCGGTATTTTGTAATGAAATCATTATATTCTTCTATTAATAATTTTTTACATAATTGGAACGATTTCTCAAACGCAGCAGATAAAATAACTTCATCTCAGGTAAACTTTCCTGTTCTTATAAGCGGAACACACGGCAGTCTTTTTACATATTTTTTAAGTGAACTTAGTAATGCTGCAAAATATAAAACACTTCAGGCAGTTCAGTACAGTAATTCAAGTAAGAAGACAGTAGAATATAAAAGCTTTTCGCAAGATTATTTAATTATTGTTCCAAGTGAATTTGAAATGAATAATCTCAAGCTTGACCTTCAGGCAATTTTCCCCGAAGCTCAGATTTTTCTTTTTCCAGGATGGGGAACAATTCCGTACAGACCGGCTGCTCGTGGTTCAGTAGTTTTTGGTCAGCGTGCAGGTTTCCTTTCAAAACTGCTGGAACAGCAGACTTTTACAACAAATCTTTCACCGCGCATTTTTATAATAACCCAGCGTTCTTTTATGAGCGCACTGCCGCCACCGGAATACACAAAACAGTTTTCATTTACACTCAAAAAAAAGGATTCAATTGATACTGTAAAAATTGCACAAAAGCTTACACAAATTGGATATACAAGAGTTTCACGCGTTAATGTCAGGGGTGAGTTTAGTCTTAGGGGAGAGGTTCTTGATATTTTTCTACCGCTTGAAGAAAATCCTGTTCGTATTGTTTTTGATTTTGATATAATTGAGTCGCTTAAAGAGTTTGAAACAGATTCTCAAATAACTCTAAAATCTAGAGAAAGTATTACAATTTGTCCTACAAAAGAAGTTCTTTGGACTGATGAACTGGTAGATAAACTTCGTCTTAAGCTTTCTGAATATCAGAACAGCGCAATTTCTTCGGGAACGCAGGAAGATGATGAAATTCACGGTCACATCCATCTGCCGTTTACAGAGCATGCTCTTCAATACCAGGAAATGATGCTTGATGAACTTTCAGTTAAAAAAGAAACAGAAGGCGAGGAGTTTTATTACAGCCTTTTATGGGACAAACAATTTTCAATTCTTGATTATCTTGCATCAGATACATTTGTTTTATTTTACGATTATGACCGCCTTTTAAATGCAGAACTTGCAATAAACCGGGAATATTCAGGGATGTACAGAAAGACAAAAGAGACTTTACCTGTTCTCCCGCCTGATATGATGCTTTATGAACTTAATTTATTACTCGAAAAAGTGTCAAATAGTCTATATTTTAAGACAGTTTTAGATGAAAATGATGCTCAAAACACACAGATTGTCTTAAAAACAGAGCCATCGCGTAGTTTCTTTGGAAACTTAAACTATATGAAAGAAGAGCTCACGAATCTTCAGAATGATGGCTGGAATATAACGATTTTTACCGACAACGATAACCAGCAGCTTCGTATTCATGAAATATTCAAAGATTGGACTGATATTGAGCCTGATGAAATCCGTAAACCTGTTCAGCTTATACCAAAAGCAATTACAGCTGGATTTAATATCCCGGAAATTAAGCTTTTGGTAATTCAGGAAAATGAGATTTTTGGACGACGTAAGTATGTTGCAAAATCTGTTAATAAAGCAAAATCTCAGGTAATTGATACGTTTGTTGAGCTCAATCCCGGCGACTATATAGTTCATGTAAACTGGGGAATAGGGCTCTTTCATGGAATTGAACGCGTAAAATCGCTTGGTAATGAACGCGATTATATTAAGCTTGAATATGCCGACCAGGAATTTGCTTTTGTACCGATTGAGCAGGTAAACCTTGTTCAGCGTTATATTGGTAACGAAGGTGAAAAACCTCGTCTTGACCGTATTGGCAGTAAATCATGGGAAAACCGAAAGAGTAAGGTTCAGAAGGCTGTAGAAGATCTTGCACAAAAACTTATTGATTTGTATTCAAGGCGAAAGGCCAGTGTAGGGTATGCTTTTCCAAAAGAAAAAGAATGGCAAAGTGCTTTTGAAGCCGCGTTCCCTTATGAAGATACTCCTGATCAGATAACAGTAACAGAAGAAGTAAAAGCTGACATGGAAAAGCCTGTTCCAATGGACCGCTTGATTTGCGGTGATGTTGGCTATGGTAAAACCGAAATTGCAATGAGGGCAGCTTTTAAGGCTGTAATGGGTGGTAAGCAGGTAGCCTTTCTGGCACCAACAACAATACTTGCAGAACAGCATTATGAAACTTTAATTGAACGCTTCAAAAACTTCCCTGTAAAGATTGCCCGACTTAGTCGTTTTGTTCCTGCTGCCGAACAGAAAAAAATCCTTAAAAAACTGGAGCAGGGCGAGCTTGATATTTTAGTTGGTACGCACCGCATTATTCAAAAAGATGTTCATTTTAAAAATCTTGGCCTTATGATAATTGATGAAGAGCAGCGTTTTGGCGTAAAAGACAAGGAACGCCTTAAGGAAATGAAAAACAATGTTGACTGTCTTACAATGTCTGCAACTCCAATTCCTCGCACACTTCATATGAGTCTTTTAAAAATCCGCGACATGAGTCTTTTAACAACACCTCCGCAGAACCGTCAGGCAATTGAAACTGTGATTGATGAATTCAATGATGACAGGGTAGCAGCTGCTATAAGACAGGAAATGGACCGGGGAGGGCAGGTTTTCTTTTTACATAACAGGGTAGAGTCTCTTCTCGAAGTTCGCCAGAGAATTGAACGAATTGTTCCGGAATGCCTTGTTGATGTTGCACATGGGCAGATGACAAGCAGTGAACTTGATGATATTTTCCATCGTTTTAAGATGGGAGGTTTTCATGTACTTATTGCAACAACAATTATTGAAAACGGAATTGATATACCAAATGTAAATACAATCATTATTGACCGAGCCGATATGTATGGCGTTTCACAGCTTTATCAGTTACGTGGTCGTGTTGGTCGCAGCGACAGAAAAGCATACGCATATCTGCTTTATCCAAAAGACAGAGCTTTGAGTGAAGTTGCAATGAAACGTCTTCAGGTAATAAGTGATTTTACAGAACTTGGAAGCGGCTTTAAGATTGCCATGAAAGATATGGAAATCCGAGGAGCCGGCAATCTGCTTGGTAAGGATCAGTCCGGCGATGTATATGCAGTTGGTTTTGATTTGTATATGCGCCTGCTTAATGAAGCAGTAAACCGTCTTACCGCCCAAAAGGATTACAAACCCGACAGTGAAGTTCTTATGGAAATGGAATACACAGGATACATTCCAGATACTTATGTTACTGTTCCTCAGATTAAAATGGAGATTTATAAAAAGATTGCCTCTATTACAACAGACCAGGAATTTGAAGCAATAGTAAATGAACTTTCTGACCGATTTGGTCCTATTCCAGATGAAGTTTCTAGCCTTCTTGCTCTGGCTGAAATTCGTATACTCTGCCGAAAACTTGAAATAAAATCATTACGCGAAAAGCAAGGTGAAGTTAAAGTTGAATTTGCAAACACAGCAAATATCAGTATTGATAATTTTATGAAGCTTATTAAAGATAATCCTGGAACCATACGACTTGACCCGACTATGCCGAGCGTTCTATTTATTAAATTAGGAAAAATAGGTCTAAAAGAAAAGTCAGAATTTATAAGGGAAAAACTGAGTAAACTATTGTAAAGTGAATACAATTATGCGCTTACGAGGTTTTCAGCCCGCAAAATACAGGACGAAAAGGGAGTATTTTGCGTTCTAAAAACCTCTCCGCGCAAAATTATATCAAAAATTATATATTCTAAAACTACCTATAACGCATATTCTGTCTACCCATACAGGTAAAATAGGCCCTTTACTGTGTTAAATGGTAAGCGTCAATTTTCCGCCCTATTAGGCTACTAAGACCGTTGAAACATCAGATTTTTTGATCAATTTAATGTTCCAAGGAAGAAGTTCTGACCAGTTTGAATCAGTCCAGCCTGTTGTATCTGCGGCTAATTCAAAAATTGAAGAAAGATATTCTTCAGGATTGATATTATTTATTTTAGCACATTCTATCAAAGAAAACAACAGGCATGTTGATCTTGCGCCGTCTTCTGATGCAGAAAATAAGAAGTTTTTCCTTGATAAAACATACGGACGTATTGAGCGCTCGCTGATTGAATTATCTAAATAAATCTCCGGACAATCTATGTAATTCATCAAATGAGGCAATGCAGAAACGGCATATTTTATAGCCTGTCCAAACTTAAATGACTTCGGTACTGTAGGCTGAATTTCAATCAGCCAGTTATAAAACTCATTCATAATCGGCTTTATAATTTCTTTTCGCTTGGTAACAAGTTCAGAATCAGACAGATTCTGCTCTCTAAGACGGTTTTCCTCATAATACATCTGCTGTATGTATTTCAATGCTTTTGCAGCACCTTTTGATTTACCGTTGAGTAATGCATCATAGAACTTACGGCGTATATGAGCAGCACATGAGACATGTATAATCTTTTGTTTCGGATAGAGAATATTATGTTCTTTTAAGGCCGATTCATAACCAGGATATTCATCAGTCTGAAGCCATCCTTGAAACCCGTTTATAAAAGTCTTTATATATACCGGACTCCGGCTTTCAAAATACCTGTAAATTACGAGTTTTTTCTCTTTCGGGCCGCCGTGAGCGAGCCAGATGTAGGATTTTTTACGCTCCTTATTCCCATTCTCGTAATTCAAAATCCGGCATGTTGTTTCATCCATGTTTAAGACTTTTCCGGATTTTATATGCTTTAGAATCACATTTTCCAGAGGTTTGATTTTCTCATAAACTTCAAGCTGCCATTTATCCATTGTAGCCCTGGATAAATCTAATCCATGTCTTTCAAAATTCTGCGACTGTCTGTAATAAGGCATATGATTGCAGTACTTATTCACAAAGATATAACTCAAAAGTCCTGGTGTTGCTATGGATTTTGGAATTATATTTTTTGCAGCTGGAGCCTGGCGGAATACAGGATGTTCTTCATCCCCGCTTCCTTCACATACTCTGCACGCATAAACCGGATAAACGTGTTCTTCAATATAAAGCTTTTCGGGAATGATGTTGTATCTTTTTGTTGTTCTCTCCCCTATTCTTACAAGTTTTGCACCACAGCCACAGGTCTTTTCAGACTCTGGAATATCGTGATAAATCCTTACTCTTTCAATGTTATCATCATCAAGCTTTTTACGGCCGCACTTTCGCCTTTTATAGGCTTTAACAACGATGTTTTCTTCTTTGATTTCTTCAAGTTCTTCTTTTGTAAGTAGTTCATTCTCCGGAAAATCATCAAGTTCATCGAACAAAGGAAGCCACTGTTCAAAGGATTTTTCAGAATGAGAGCCGAAGCGGTATGAAAGCTGTGTTTTTAATCGTTCTTCAAGACCTAAGATTTTTAAATCCTTTGAATTATTATCATCTTTAAGGATCTTTATTTCATCATCTTTCTGTTTCAACAGTTCCTGCTGCTGATTTATCGTGAACAGCTGAATTGTGATTTTTTCGTCTTTAGAGGAAAGCAACTTGTCCTTTAAAACAAGCTGCTGCTGCATTGATTCAATCTCAATCTTTGCAGCAGCAAGTTCTGTGAGAGCTTCCTGTATTGTTACTTCCCTTTTCATGTTTTAAATGTTAACAGATTTAAAAACTTTTAAAAAGGGGACGTTAATATTTTTTCTGATAAATTTTATGGTCTTACTGCAGATGGATATTCTTTGTACCACTGCTCTCGCCATTCTGGATCCCAAGTATTTTCGATTCGCCACAGAGTATGCATATTTGTTGTCCAGTTTATAGTCAGGAAATACCAGTCGCCGTTTGGATGATATGTGATTGATTCAATTTTTTCATTTTCTGGAATTGTATAGTATAAGAATTGACTTTTGTTTCCATCATAAACATTAATATGATAATCCTCGTTTCTTAAACTAACTTTATAATCGTTTATTTCATAGGATTCATAATCATAATATCCCTTATATATTACTCCATCAATATATAACTTTCGTTTTTTATCTAGAGTCAAATGTGGAGCATATTCATCATTTCCAAGCCTTGTCATAGTTTCTGTAGAATCTCTATAATTTTTTTGATTTATGTTTTCGTCCAAAGATGGGTGTGCTATAGAATGAATATCTTTGTCATTATCTAAGAAAAATAGAGTATCCGAATCTTCATCATATAATGCAGCATCAAAATAGGTTCTTACATCCCAATTGTATAAAAAATTTATATTTGCCGTCAAATTAAAATCTTTATCAACTAAATAGAAATTTCCATTATTTCCAAAAAAGAAATAATGAGATTTTGTGATTTGATTAAAATGTGCAAAATTTGGCGCAGGTAAAAAATTGGTATCAAAAAGCGGATGTAATTTATTATCTCTAGAATCAAAATAAAAAACTTCATTCTTATCTCTACAATGGATAAGTATTTTTCCTTCAGAAGAGATTAACATTGTATTTCCAGAAATGTCATCATCTCCTACATCTGTTCGAATACTAATTGTTTCATTATTATTCGGATCATTTTGAAATTCTGCAATCTTTATTAATTGTACATTCTGTTCTTCATTCAAATTTTCTTCTGAAGGTTCTTCATTTGATTTTTCTTGCGAATCAACAAGATCTTCTCTGACAGATAAATTATCAATGGCAGATATTGTTTTTCCCTGATTTTCTGTTTTTTTATTACATCCTACAAATAAAATTATACAAGCTATACCAAACATTAATTTTTTCATTTTTTCTCCAAGCACCTAATACAGGCGTCTCACATAACATAAGTTATAAATATTCACAAAACTTACTTAAATATATCAAAAACTGACAATTATTTATAGAGAATCTACAATTAATCAATGCATTCAAACATCATCGGTTCATAGGCACAGAAGAAATCGATTCCTTTCAGAAGCATTTTTACTTCATCGATTTTTATCTCTCTGGCTTCTTCTGCTGTATCCGGCCATGGCCACTGCCCTTTCTCCAGAATTTTTTGAGCAATCCAGAAGCCGTTTGTATCCCACCATACAAGTTTTAGATGTTTTCTCTGTGCATTGCAAAACATGAAGACAGCTCCACTAAACGGATCCTGTTGCATAATATCGCTGATTACGTGCATAAGCCGCTCTTTACTCATTCGGAAATTAGTTGCACCTGGTCTTAAGAAAATGCGTGTATTGGAAAAATCAAACATCATATACTTGCCGCCGTCTGGAATATTTTGAAAAGTATTGTCTCTTCTGTTGTTATGGGAATATCGATTTCTATTCCCCCTGCCCTGACTGTTATCAGTTCTTTACGGTCTATTCCAACTGCAATACGATGTTTTGATGCACCTGGAATATCGAGCTCTACAAATTCAGATGCCTGGAAAACTTCTGCGGTGTTTTCTGGAAGTCCTAGTTTTGCTCTTTCCATCTTTTCGTGAATCCAGGATCGCAACGCTTCGGGCTGAATGCTGTGCATCTGACTGAAAGTTTCAATATCCATATTTGAAACCGCAAACTCGTTTATCAGTTCCTCTTTGACTCTTTTGACGGGAAAAATCATAAAAAAAATCACCTCAATTTTCTGGAATTAAGGTGATTGTATATTCAAATTTGTTTGATTTTTAGGGGGTGTTAATTAGACGCTTACGTTAAATGTACTACACTATTAATAATTTTAGAAAACCTTATAAATCTTATATTTGCCATCAAGATATTCGTTTGTTTTACCGTCATCTTCGTATAGTTCAAACGGTTCGCAATGTCCGTTATCATCCGGAAATCGTAACGTAAGTGTTTTATTATCCTGATCAACAGGTATTACTGTACCCGCTTTTACAAACAACGGAATTTTTGTAATATCTGCATCACATAAAAGCCATTGTCCGCCTTTATACTGTTGACCTGTCCACCAGTCGTACCAGTCGCAGTCTTTTGGTAAATATACTTTTATAGTTTTTTCTGCATTTATTTCGTTTCCCTCTTTATCGTAGTACATTGGTTTTATAACGGGACAAACCATAATATTCGGGCCAAACATAAACTGTTCATAAATATCATAAACATCAGAATCTTCAAAGCATGTAAAAAGCGGCCTTATAAACTGTTCATCTTCTTTCCATACTTTGCCTGCAATAGAATAAATGTAAGGTAAAAGCTTGTATCGTAATTTAATAAAATCGCAGATTGTATTATAAAAGATATGAGAATCATCATCAAAAGCCCACGGTTCACGCCTGCAGTCTGTTCCATGTGCACGGAACATTGGAAGAAATGTTCCTAATTGCAGCCATCGCGTGTATAATTCCCTGTATGCTGGATTTTCTGTAGTCTGCTCATAATCTCCATTCCAATACCAGTTTATTCCTTTTTTTACAAAGAAACCTCCAATGTCAAAAGTCCAGTATGGAATGCCAGAAAGACTGAATTGCACAGCTGCAACAAGTTGATTTTTAAGTGTTTTCCAGCTGGCGCTTGTATCGCCTGACCATAAGGTTACACCGTATTTTTGACTTCCCAGCACACCGCTTCTTGTTAAAATAAGCATTCTTCTTTGTGGAAAATCAGATTTTTGTCCTTCATACATTCCTTTTGCATGATATAATCCATAGGCATTTGACTTTTCTAAAGGCATTATATCCTGTGCATTTTGAATATACTCTGAAAATTGTACTTCTTCAGGTGGACATTCGTAGTGGTTCCATTCAGGAGTACTAGGTTCACTGGAATCACACCACCAGCTTTCTATACCATAATCGGCAAGACCTTCTTTAGCCTGTTTCCAATACAGATTCCTTGCCTTTTTTTCAAATGAATTACAGATATTTACACCACTTAAAAGACATTTTTGCTCAAGCATTTCTTTGTAGTTATCTGATTTTTCATCCATAGTTGGCCAGATTGAAATCATAAAATGAACATTATCTTTATGAAGTTTTTCAACCATTTTGTCAGGTTCACCAAAGCGTGTTTTATCAAAAGATTTTTGTCCCCATAAACCATCAGGCCAGCTTAACCAGTCTAAAACAATGCAGCTTAATGGGATATTTCGTTTTTTGAACTCCCCTACGGTAGACAGAATCTCTTCCTGGCTTTCATAACGCTCCTGCGATTGAACGTATCCGAATGCCCATTTTGGCGGCATAAGAGCTTTTCCTGTAATTTGTCTTATACCTTTTACAATATTCTCTTTTTTTTCTGGTGCAATAAAATAATAATCAAGATAATAATCGGCAGTTGTATAAAAATATGGCTCGCTCATTCCACAGTAAATCGAAGGACTTTGTGTAGAAAACAAAACTGCATAGCCTTTACTTGAAACAAAGCATGGAATTGCTATTTTTTTATTGCCCTGATTAAGATATTGTTTTGAATTTCTGTAATCCCAGATACCACTTTCGCACTGCCCTAACCCATAAATTTTTTCATTTTCATCAAGTAAAAAATCAAGTCTTGTATGATAAAGTGTTTTATCAAAAACCTTGTCTGCAGCAAGAATATGTTTTTTTACACCATCTGCAGTTTGTATTTCTTCAAATTTAACATTTCCGGAACTTATAAAAGAATCAAAACGTTCCAGATGATGACTTTGATTTTGCTTTTCAGAAAAAAGTAAATTATCCTGGTCTTCATTTTTTCTTATAAAACTTACAGAACCTGTATTAATATTAATTTTACAGCATAGTTTTGAAGTAGCTATTAAATAAAAATTACCCGAATGTATTAAATCGTATTTAGTTTGCGTTTGAGGCTGTAAAAATTCCACTGCCTGATTTTCATTAAAGCTTTCTTCCTGAGTAAAAGAAATGCGGATAATATCTTCATTAAAAATCAAAACGCGTAAAATACCGGCTTGTGAATACAAATATATACAGTTATTTTCCTGTTTTACTTCTGTAATTTTTGAGTCTTTGGGTTTAATTGGAGATAACATTTTTTCCTCTTTTTAGAGCATATCGGATATTTGTTCGCCTGTTACTGGCCTTGAAAAATAAAAGCCCTGCTGAATATCACAACCTACAGATTTTAAGAATTCGCTTTGCTGAGAGGTTTCAACTCCTTCGCATAAGGCAGTTATATCAAGCTGATGAGTCATGTTTATAATATTCGAAATTATTACCCTTTCTTTATCATGTAAATTCTGAGACTGTAAAAAGCATTTGTCCATTTTAATAACATCAATCGGTAATTCACTTAAAAGATAAAGTGATGAATAACCAGAACCAAAATCATCCATAGAAACTTTAAAACCCATTTCGTGGAAGGTTCGTATAAAATTCATAGCTTTTGCTGTATCTTCCATGCATACAGTTTCTGTTATTTCAAATTCAACATACTGTGGTGGAATTTTATATACTCTTTGAAGCGATTTTATATAATTAATAATATCAAGCTTTTTAAAATGCTGGCGTGATACATTTATGGAAATTGGAACTACAGTCTTTTTTTCTGCAATTCTTTCGCTTATAAACTGAAAAACCTGCTGGTACATAAAATAATCAACCTGAATTATCTGACCGCTGCGTTCTATAATTGGCACAAACTGATCAGGGTAAATTATTGTACCGTCGCTCTTTTTCCAGCGAACAAGAGCTTCTGCTCCACAAATAACTCCAGTTTCGGAATTTATTTTTGGCTGATAATATGTAATCAGTTCGTTATTTTTTATAGCTGAATCTATAGTCGAAAGAATTTCAATTTCGTGATTTATTTTTGAAGACATTTCTTCTTTAAAGATTACGACAGAATCTTCACGTGAATTTTCTCGTGCAATTTTTCTTGCCAGGTTGCAGTTTGAAATTACAGTTTCGGCATCGATGTTATTATTATGCCTGCTTATAAAATACATTCCGGTACAAATACGAAGTCTGTTGCATTTGTATTTTTTTCGCAGTGCATGTTCAATTAATCTGTTTCGTATACAAATCTGCTGATATAAATCATCTTTATTATCAAAATCATATACACCAACAGTAACCATATTATCAGAAACAACTCTTGAGCCATATAAAAAGTATTCATTATTGTCAATTAAAAGTTTTGCGTAATCGGCAAGAAGTTCGTTTCCTGTTTTATAACTGTAGGTGTCATTAAAATATTTAAAATGCTTTATGTCTGAATAATCTATGACAATTATTTTATCGTCCAGATTATCAATTAGTGCCTGTAGCTTGGGAATAAATTCATCGTAACTGTCTAGCCCTGTGAGTGTATCTTTCAAATTTTAAATCCTCTAACTTTTTATTATACATTAATTATAACGCATAAAAACAAATAATACAAATGAAAATAATTGTAACATTTACATTTCTTGATTGGTTATATATAATGAAATCACTAAAATACAAGGAAGTGAATATGAAAAAAATACTTTTCTTTTTATCTTTAATTTCCGTTATGCTCGTTACTCTTTTTACTTCTTGTGGATCTGGAAGTTCAGTATATTCGGAATCTTGGTTTACAAAAAAAGGATATGTTACATATACAAAAGATCCTTTTGATGGTTATATTATAAAGAATTTTTATGCAGAAGGTGCTGAAATTCCTGTAGAAGAAGCTCCTGTTTTTCCTGCTAAAAGATATTCACACAGATATGAAAAAACTCCTTCCTGTAGGTTTATTGTTAAGCAATGGATGAATGATCCTGCAAATGATATTCTTGGATATGAAACAATTGCAACATATAGATTCACTATTTCAGAAGATCCAGAAGAATATGTTGATGGTTTCTGGTTTTGGTGTGATAAGGAATATGTTTATGTAGTTAATACACTTTATAATGATGATTTTAAAGATAAAAAGTCATCAAAACCTTCATCATCAGCAAATGATTACAAATTTATTATTGATATTAATGGTATTTGTGATTATGAATTTGAAATGACCGAAGAAAAGAAACAAGCCAGATGGTATAATTAATACAAATCCTTCTTCCTGTAGTTAATGCTCATCAGCATGCCCATACAAGTCATGACGGTGAGCAGAGACGAACCACCATATGACAAAAACAAAAGCGGAATACCTGTAATAGGCATAATCCCCATAACCATTCCAACATTAATAAAAAAGTGGAAGGTCAGCATTCCAAAAATACCTGCTGCTATATAAGTTCCAAATCTGTTTGGACATTGTCTTATAATCATAAGAATACGAATAAAGATTCCAAGATAAAGAGTAAATACAATACAACCACCCAAAAATCCAAATTCTTCGGAAAGAATACTAAAAATAAAGTCGGTGCTCTGCTGTGGTAAGAAACGGTAATGGCTTTGAGTTCCATTTAAAAAACCCTGCCCTACAGGACCTCCGGCTCCAATTGCAATTTTTGACTGAATGATATTCCAGCCTGAACCTAACGGATCTTTATAGGGATTCATAAATACAATAAGACGTTTTATCTGATAATATTTAAGAACTTTTGAAAAAGCCATTGAACCAATTAATGAAATTGCAATAATTGAAAATCCGTAAGAAATCCAGATCATATAACGCGGAAAGTGAAAATATCGGCGTAGAATAAGACTGACAGATGCTATAAATGAAGTTGTAAAAATAAGAATTACACGGAATTTAGTGTTTGTTAAAATCGTAATTATAGAATATGGATGTTCTGCTATTTCACTATTCCATACAGGAAGAATTGCAAATATAATCGTAAGCATACCAAAAGCTAAAACATATAAAATATATCTTGCCGGTATATCTGCAATAAAGCACATAAAAAGAAAAATTGGAATATATACACTTGCTGTTCCCATGTCAGGCTGAATAAGAATGAGTCCCATTGGTAACATCATAATTGCCATTGCAATTAAAAATCGTTTTAGCTGGTTTTCATTTTTACTGTTATCTAAATAACGCGCCAGATAAAGAATAAAAAATATTTTTCCAAACTCTGATGGTTGAATACCAAACTCACCTATTCCAATCCAACTTTTTGCACCATTTACAAGACGTCCAAATATTCTTGTATAAATTAAAATTAAAATAAGACCAATATAAAACCATGGTGAAATATTTTCGAGTCTTCTATAATCATAAAGTGTGGCAATTATTAGTAAAACAAAACCAATAGCAGCCCAGATTATCTGTTTTTTATATTCATTTGTTACAGAAAGTCCTTCGGAGTTTATGCTTGATGAATAAATAAACATTACGCCCATTGTAACAAGAATTGCAATTACGAGTATGAGAAAATAATCGAACATTGATAAAACTTTATTTTTCATAGCTGCCTTCCTCACCTTTATTCCATACGGCCCTGGCTGTTATGCTGCTCTAACAAATAAGCAAAACCAAGCTCATGAATTGCTTCGTCGAAGGTCTGGTTTGCAAAATATCCTTGAATAATACAGTTTGTACAATATGGAGCCCACCATTCCCATGTATTGCAGGCTTCAACAATTGTTGCTACACAGATTCTGTCTTCTGGAGGAGCATCATAAGGTGCATACGCAACGAGCCATGAGTGCCAGCTCTGGTCATTTTTCCTGTTAGGATTACTGTAAGGTTCAACTTCGGCAGTACCAGTTTTACAGGCAATCTTTACAATTTTATTATTCATAGGATATTGCGGAGTACCATCTGTGACTGTATAACGAAGAGCTGCCTGTATTTCTTTCCAAACTGCATTATCGATTGTAGATTCTGTAAGAACAGAAGGTTTTACTTCCTGAATAACTTCGTCAGTTACAGGATCGCGGACTTCTTTTAGAAGATGAGGTTTATATATGACTCCTTCATTACTTACCATTGCAATCATATTTGCAAGCTGAAGAGGTGTTGCTTCCATATAACCTTGTCCAATAGAAACAGACATTGTATCTCCACCAACCCATTTTTCGTGATATTTTTTCTGTTTCCATTCTGCTGTTGGTACAAGACCCGAAACCTGACTTGGCAGGTCTATCTGTGTGCTCTGACCAAAACCAAATTCCTTTGCGTAAGAAGCAATTTTTTCTATACCAAGATAATCGCGTCCAATTGTCCAGTAATAAATATCGCATGACTGAGCCATTGCATTTTTAAGATCAAGCCAGCCGTGACCAGTATGTACGTGACAATGGAAAGTTCGTCCACCATAAAACATACTTCCCTTACATTCAATTGTTTTAGAAGAAGGAAAAGCTTTTTCCTGAAGCATGGCGGCACTCATAACAATTTTAAAAGTAGATGCCGGCGGATATGAAATTTGAACTGCACGGTTTATAAGAGGTTTTGATGAATCGTTTAGGAGCTTTGAATAAAGATTTCCTGCATCATCAGAAGTAAAAAGGTTTGAATCAAAGTTTGGATAAGAAACCATTGCAAGTATTTCACCAGTAGCAGGTTTTAGAACTACGCTTGCACCTACACGTTCACCTAAAGAATCTTCAACAAGCTTTTGAACTCTTGAATCAATTGTAAGCACAAGCTTTTTTCCCATTTCGGGAGGTTCAACAATTGGTTCATCAGAAATAATTCGGCCATGAACATCAACTGTTGCAAGTTCGCGTCCAGATTTTCCCTGAAGAAGTTCATCATATTGTTTTTCTATTCCAGTTTTTCCAACAACACTTGTATTTGTATAACCTTTATTATACAGAACTGTCATTTCGTCCTTATCAATATCGCCTACATAACCAATGATATGTGAAAGTGAAAGAGTTGTATATGCATAGTTTCTTACAGGTTTTGAAACCCAGGAAATACCCGGAAGGTCAGATTTGTTTTCGGCAATATTTGAAATTATATTGAAAGGCACATTTGTTTTTATTTGAATTGAAGAATAAGAACGTCTTACATTTTTTGGAATCTTTTCATCTATTTGAGATTTTGGAATACCAAGATAGCCGGCAAGCTTTACCATTACAGTATCGTACTTTGATGCAGGTATTTCGCCTGGTGTGACTTCAACCGCAAAAGAATCGTTATTAATAACTAAAGGCATATCGGCATTGCGATCATATATTTCACCTCGTGAAGCCGGTAAGGTACTAATCTGACTTGAAATTGTACGTGACTGAATCTTATATTCTTCGCCATTCGTTATTTGCATTGAAAAAAGTCGTAGAATATAAATTACAAAAGCAGAACAGGTTATAAAAAAGAGAATTATTACTTTTCCCGATTTTGAAATATTATTACCCATAGCTTTAATTATTGTCTATCATATCCTTTGTGTCATGAATTGAAAGCTGACGCCTGAAAAATGACAGGAATTTAAATACTATAGGTGCCAGAATTATATTTGCACAAAATTCAAAAAGAAAATAATAGGAAATAATGCTGTAATTATTTAGATTGAGTTTTGGAAAAAACAAGGATATTAAAAAAAGTAAAAGTTTTTTAGATAAAGTCGCTATTCCAACAGAAGTCATAGGAATAACAATTCCGGTAATGATTATTGTATTTGAAAAAAAGCCTGCAATATAACCGATTATTGTACGGTATACACAGTTTAATCCAAGCGGAACTCCAGTTATAAAATCAAGAAAAATACCAGAAATAAAACCAGAGATTTCGCCGTAAACCTTCCCGTTCAAAAGTGAAACATAAATACAGCAAATAAGAACAAGGTCTGGAACTACTAGAAGAAAATTTATATTTGAAAGAATAGATGATTCAATAATTGTTGCAGAAAAAAGAATAAGTGTGGTTATGAGCATTGATTTTACCATTTTTTATTCTCCCCGCCTGTCGTTAAGCTGTTTCTGGTTTATTACAACAACATTTTCCAGCCTTGAAAAATCAATAATTGGAATAAGCTCAATATTTAATGATGAGTTATAGTCAAGACTTATAATTTTGGAAATAGTTCCAATAGGTATATCTTTAAGATAGTTGTCATTTTCACCGGACGTTACAATAATGTCTCCGTAAGAGAGATCACTTGCAACATTTTTTCGGATGTATTGAAGTAAAAGAGGCTTGTCCTGGCTTCCAGTTCCGTTTACAAGTCCTAAATCACGGGAGTTTTGTATTCTGGCTGAAACAATATAGTTTAAGTTATAAACAGGCATAATCTGACTTGTAAATGTTCCAACCTGAACAACTTTTCCAACAAGACCACTGTTTCCATTTTGATAAGCAATTACCGGCATATTCTTTTTAATTCCGTTTATACTTCCCTTATCAATTGTAAGGTACGTATAAACATTATCAAAATCACGGGAGATTATTTGTGCCGGAAAATTTTGTTCATCTAAAGAAATAGCAAAGTCAAGTTGTTCTTTAAGTCTTTCATTTTCTTTTCGAATGTCTGCATTTGTACGCTGCATTTTTTCATAGTTTTCAAGTTTTATTACAAGGTCGTTATAGTCTTTTTTTAACTGTTTGAGTTCTTTAACGGCAGAAAATGTTTCGGCTATTCCGTTTGTTACAAAATGAACTCCTTTTTCAACTGTGGAAATTGCAGAAAAACCGATTTTTTTAAGATTTAATATAAATCCGCCGCCACTGAAATTTAATATAACATTCGAAACCAGTAAAAGTCCAATGAGAAGAAATTCTGGAAACCTAAACTTGAAACTGTTCTTTTTTTCAGACATATTAAGACCTTTTGTTAAGTACTTTTGTACTATTCGTTAAGGCTGTCGTAAATTGAACGTTCAGAAGACATATTCTTAAAGAGACTGAAAGCTTCTCCGGCTCCAAGAGCTACACATTCAAGAGGTTTTTCTACAAGAATTACAGGTACACCTGTTTCTTTTGAAATTAATCTTGGAAGTTCTCGCAGCATTGAACCACCACCGGTCATTACAATACCGCGTTCAATAATATCACTTGCAAGCTCTGGAGGAGTTTCGCTTAATACAATCTTAATTTCATCAACAATTTTGTTTACAGGATCTTTAAGTGCTTCACGAACCTCTACACTGTCTATTTCAAGACGGCGTGGAAGACCTGTAATGGCATCGGTACCCTTTAATTCCATTTTTTCAATTGTTTTTTCTGGGGCTGCATTACCAATCTGAATCTTAAGGCGTTCTGCAGCAGGCTGTCCGATTATAAGGTTATGTACGCTTCTTACATGCTTTACAATTGCTTCATCAAACTTGTCACCGCCAACACGAATTGAATGTGTAACAACCATACCGCCAAGTGAAATTACAGAAACTTCTGTTGTACCACCACCAATATCGCAGACCATGTGTCCGGCTGGTTCATAAATAGGAATTTTTGCACCAATAGCGGCAGCAAGTGATTCAGGAATTACTTCAACTTCCTTTGCACCAGATTTAAGGGCTGCTTCAATAAGTGCTCGTCGTTCAACATCAGTTACGCAGGAAGGAATACCAATTTTCATTCTGATTGATTTGAACATCTGATGGCGTGGGATAATCTTTTGAATGAAGTATTTTATCATTTTTTCTGTGCTGTCAATGTCAGCAATAACACCATCAGCCAGAGGTCTAATAGCTATAATATTTCCAGGTGTACGGTCAAGCATTCGTTTAGCTTCGGAACCAACTGCAACTGTTTTTTTAGTACCGCGTTCAACGGCAATAACAGAAGGTTCATCAACAACCATACCTTTATCTTTTACATATATGAGGGTATTACAAGTACCAAGATCGATACCAATATCGGTAGAAAATTTGTCAAAAAATCCCATCAAAATCCTCCCATGATTTTTTGCGATTTATTTTTTTATAATTAATATATTATACAACTATATTAAAAAATAATAAAGAATATTCTTATATAAATAGCATTATTCAGACAATTTTTTTACTGCACCTGCATGATTTGGCTGAATTTTTCGTGCTTTCCTCCATTCCGCCCTTGCCGAAACAAGATTTTCCTGCTTTTCATATATTAATCCTAGTCCGTAATGTGCATCAGCTGAGTTGTCGTCTTTTTGTAAGACAAGGTCAAACTGTTCTTTTGCATTATCAAGCTCATCAATGTCTATATAAATATTTCCTAAAAGCAGACGGCTTTTAAGAATAATTTCATCATTGAAACTGTTGTTTATAATTCTAAAAAGATACTGCTGTGCAGCTCCAGTTTCATTAGCTTTATAATACTGCTCTGCAATACTAAGAAGTAAAAAATCTGATTCACGAACAAGCAGTGCTTCTGTAAATGCAGAAATGCTTTCGTAGGTTTGTCCAAGTGATGCATACGAAAGACCAAGATATTCTGCAATATCATCTGCTTCATAGCCGTTATTTTTGGCAAGTGTAAGATATTTTATTGCAAGGTCGGCATAGTAATAGGTGGTAATTGTATTTTTATAAAAATATGCTTTTCCAAGCATATATTGAAGCTGTGGTAATAAAGAATTACTTGCCTCGTACATTGCAAGACGCAGATTGTTTATACATTCATCAAGATATTCCTGGGTTTGATATGTGTCTATCTGTGAAATAGCAAGATAAAAACAGGCATAACCATAATATGTAAGAACTGTATTGTTATAAGGTTTGTCCTGAAGAAAAACTTTTCCCTGCTCATAAACACTTTTATAATCATTTTGTGTCCAGGATTGTTTAATTGTTTTGATTGTTATTTTATTTTTGTTGTAGTTTTTTACTAGAAAGATTCCAAGACATGCTATAGCAGCGATAAAGAGAAGAATGCCAGAAACTATCAGAGAGTTTCGTAATATGTGATTCTTTCTTTTTGCAAAATTTTTTGTCTGTTCGCTTTTGTTTTTCATTTTAATAAAATAAACAAACGGGACAATAAGCCGGGTTCTGTCTGCATAAAACCAGAGGTCTTATGTAATTACCATCTATCCGAACTTTCTGTTACCAGAAAGCTTTAGCGGCCTACCCGCAGTATAAGCTCGGAATAACAAACTGCTGCTTGGCCTTGCTCCAAATGAGGTTTACCCGCATTATCTGTTACCAGATAACCGGTGGTCTCTTACACCACCTTTTCACCCTTACCTTTTTCAAGGCGGTTTACTTTCTGCTGCACTATCTGTCGTCTGAATGGGCTATGCAAGAAATTATGCAGCTGCCATTAGACGCCCGGTTCTTATCCGGCATTTTTTCCGAAGGAGCCCGGACTTTATCTCATAATTTTATCTTATCATCAGGATAAACTTACGCGGTAATATCCCGTTTGTTTACAAAAATTATAACAAGGAAGCTTATTCTTCTTCCTCTTCTTCAGAGCGTTCATCATCCTCTTCGTCTTCTGCTTCTTCTGCATCTTCGTCGAGGTCTTCGTCTTCTTCGTTTTCTAGCTCTTCATTATCTTCGTAAAGCTTTTCTTCTCTTTCGTCTTCGTCGTAACCTTCTTCATCACCAAAATCGTCATCAAGATCTGTAAGGCTTCCGGCTTCTTCAAGACTAAAGTATGAATTGTATGTATCTTCGTCTCCAGATTCTTCGTAGAAAAGAATGCGGCTGCAGTATGGACAGAAGTTTATTGAATCGCCTTCGCGAACAAGGTTTGCAAACTGTGCAGGAAGAATCATATGACAACCTGTACAAACACCGTTTCTTACTGCAACAATACCTTCTGAATTGCGCTGAATGATTCTCTGGAACTTGAAAAGAATTTCCTGATCAAGGTCAGGAGTAATTTTATCTTCATCTTTTTTAAGCTTTGTAAGTTCTGAATCATAGCTTGAAAGCTCTTTATTTAAAGAATCTTTTGAAGATGCAAGGTCACTTTCCTGTGAAGCAATCATATCTTCATTGATTTTTAATGTTTCTTTGATTTCTTCAAGAAGTTTTTCTTCTTTCTGAAGTTCTTTGCGAACTTCATTTTCTTTTTCGGTTGCTTCAGAAATCTGTTTTTCAAGAGCTTCATATTCACGGTGAGTCTGAATGTCATCCATTCCCTTTTCACCCTTTTCGCGTGATTTTACTGCTTCATCAAGCTCAAGCTTTAACTGTCCAACCTTTGTTTTTACATCTTCATATTCATTATTTTTTTCGATGTATTCTTTCTTCATTCTGGCAAGAAGTTCTTCCTGAGAACCAAGCTGCTTAGGTGCTTCTTCTTTTTTCTGTTCCAGTTCGTATTTTTTTACAAGAATTGTCTGTAATTTCTTTAATTTTTCAAAAATGTCTTGTGTTGCCATTAAGGTTTCCTCAAATAAAATATCATAAAATTATATATAATAATTTTTTTTTAGTCTATAGATTGCCGTGTCTGACACGGTAATGACATTACTCCATATAATCCCTAAGCCCATTAGCACGGCGCGGGTGGCGAAGTCGGCGTAATGCCTTAGCTTCGATCTGTCGGATACGTTCTCGAGTTACTTCGAAATAAAGACCAACTTCTTCCAAAGTAAGAGAATATCCGTCTTTAAGACCAAAGCGCATCTTAAGAACTTCCTGTTCACGTTCAGGCAGAGTTGCAAGAACTGTAGAAACCTGCTCTTCCAGAAGCTTCTTTTCTGTTTGAGTGGCAGGATTATCTGCAACCTTATCTTCAATGAAGTCTCCGAGCAATGAATCTTCTTCTTCACCAATAGGTGTTTCCAAAGAAATTGGTTCACGGGCAACATTTTTAACCTGTTTAACACGGCTCAAAGGCCATCCAAGCTGCTGTGCAATTTCGTCATCTGTTGGTTCACGTCCAAGCTTTTGCATAAGCTGGCGACTTTCACGAACAACCTTATTAATCTGTTCAATCATGTGCACAGGTACACGGATTGTTCTTGCCTGGTCGCTGATTGAACGTGTAATTGCCTGACGAATCCACCAGGTAGCGTATGTAGAAAATTTAAAGCCTTTACGGTATTCAAATTTTTCTACTGCCTTTATAAGACCAATGTTTCCTTCCTGAACAAGGTCAAAGAAATGAAGTCCACGGTTTGTATATTTTTTTGCAATAGAAACTACAAGTCGAAGGTTGGCGTTGATGAGCTTGTTTTTTGCCCTTTCCATCATTACACGGCCGCTTTCAATTTCCTGTGCCATTTTAATGATATCTTCAACGTTATTTTCGTAATCAAATTCAAGCTTGTGAAGTTTACGGTCAATTTTTTGAATCTGAGTATAAATCTCGCGGATTTCATCAGCGCTCATATGAAGCTTTTCTGTAATTTTAGCAGCCTGGGAACGTATAGAAATCTTTTTACCAAGACTACGAAGTTCAGAAGGATTAGTAATCTGAAGCTCTCTCATCTTTTTTTCCTGTTTAAGATGATATTCTTCGATTTTTATAGTTGCTTCGCGATATTTTTGTGTAAACTTTTCAAGCTCTTCGGTCTGAATGTCAATTTTCTGAAGTTCAGGAAGAATCTTTTTGCGCAGGGCTACAAGCTGTTCATTATCAAAGATTGTACTTGACTGTTCTGCTTCAAAAAGCTGCTTTTTAAGTGCAACATACTGCTTCATTTCGGCAAGAACGGGCTTAATGTGCTCACCATAAGCACTCTTAAGACGGCGTTTATCTGCCATTTCTTCATTGAGTTCCTTACGGGTTTTTCCCGGTTCGTGAATATCAATTCTAGTAAAAGCTTTAAGTGCAATGTTATAGAATTCAGGAATCATAATGCCCGAACCCTTGATAACGTCCTTAATAATGTTGTTTCCATCTTCCATCTGTTTAGAAAGCTCAACTTCCTGATCTGCAGTAAGAAGATTTTCCTTACCAATTTCGCGAAGATAAAGGCGGATCGGGTCATCAACGCTTGAATCCTTGTCACTGTTTACAAGACGTGATTTTGCGTTTTCGGAATCCTTTTCAAAGTTTTCAATTTCTTTGATTTCATCATTTGTTACTTCAACATCATCATCGTCATCCTGGTCCAGAATGATGTCATCATCATCTTCGGTAATGTCTTCTTCCTGAGCGTCAGGCATGTCTGGTTCAGCATCTTCATCGGTAATGAGATCTGTTTCTACAAGCTGAATATTGTTTTCGTTAAGGAATTTAAGGACATTTTCCATATCGGGAGAGTTTACAAAATCTTGTCCTAAGATATCTGTTGCCTCGTCCCAAGTTACAAAAGGTTTATCTTTTGCAAAATCCAGAAGTTTTTTTACAGCAGGGTTAATGCTTGTTTCTTCCATAAGATTTTTCACCTACTTTGTTAATAATTGAGCCTGTTTATCAAGCTCCATTTTTTGAGTAAGAAGACTGTTCATCTGGTTTTTGTCATCGTCTGTAACAATTACAAAGTCGCGGATTTGTTTAACTAATGCTTCGCGCTGTTCATCAATTTTATTTTTCTTTATAAACTTTATTGTGTCCTGAATATAGGCACTGCAGTTCTTTTTTTGATAAACATCAAGCGATAAAGCATTGGTTATATATTGAGCCAAGCCCGTTCCGCTGCAACTTTCGATAATGTCAGGTATTGATAACGCTCCCTTCTGATAGCAATCTTCATATATTCTGAATAACTTTTGGGCGTCGGGATTTTTGAAATCTTCTTCATTAAGGCTGGAACGTAAAGTTTTGAATTGATCTAAATCGGCTGTTACGGCAAGTAATCCACGCAATTCTGCATCAAGATTAACCTGCTCTTTATTTTGTTCATTGTTATTCTGCCGGATTGTTATACGTTCTCGGGCTTGATTTCGATTTAAAAAGTCCCTCTTTACGGCCTCCGGTTTCAGATTAAATACCTGAGCAACTTGCTCAAGGCATGACTCCTTCTGAATATCAGACTTTAAAGCGTCAATATAGGCAAAAAACTCAAGTGCAGCCTTTGTTTTACCTTCAGGCGTGTCAACAGGGTATTTTTTCCCTACTTTATTCAAAAGATAGTCACTATCTAATATAGCGTTTTGTACTTGTATCGTCAAGTTTTCGGCACCGAATTTAAGCATAATTTCGGCAGGATCTTTACCGCCTTTGAGTTGAATTACTTTAACTGTTAAATCATGTTCACGGCAAAGCTTTATAGCTTTCCAGGTTGCTTCCTGTCCTGCTCCATCTGAATCAAATGAAAGAAAAACAGTTCCTCCTGCAACAAAGCCAGAAATCATTTTTATATGTTCTTCTGTAAGTGCTGTTCCAAGTGTTGCAACGGCATAATCAAGACCACACTGGTGATATGCAATTACATCCATATTTCCTTCGCAGAAGATAATTGATTTTTTTTCGCGGATTGAGTTCTTTGCAAAATTAAAGCCAAATAAGGTTTCGCGTTTTTTAAATTGAGGCAGGTCTCCGGAATTAAGATATTTTCGTTGTGATTCATCTGCCGGAGGAATTACACGACCACCAAAAGCAACAACCTGACCTTTTCTATTGAAAATCGGGAACATAAGCCTGTCAGAAAAAAAGGAATAATCAGGATAGTTTTGACTGAAAAGTCCCGATTTATTTAAAAAATCCTCACTGAAATTTTTACCAAGCAGGAACTTTTTAAGCCATTTGCGGTCTGCGGGAGCATAGCCAAGCTTGAATTTTTGAATTGTTTCTAAGGTCAAACCTCTTTTTGTTATATAATCAAGCGCTTTTTTTCCCTGCTCTGTTTCAGTTAAAAAATAATGAAACATTCCGGCTGTTCGTTCATAAAGCTCAATGTTTTTTTCAATTGTGTCGTCTTTTTTGTATTCTCCAGGACCACTGCCTTCTTTGTAGCGTATTGGTATTCCCGATTTTTTTGCCAGGGTTTCAATTGCTTCGACATACGAAAGCTTTTCAATTTCCATTACAAACTTAATTACATCACCAGAAACATTACAGCCAAAGCAGTGATAAAACTTTTTATCGGTATCTACGTGAAAAGAAGGTGTTTTTTCGCCATGAAAAGGACAGCAACCCCAGAAATCATTTGGTCCGCGCGATTTTAATACAGTATAATCCCCTATTACCGAAGCTATGTCGGTCTGATTGCGAACCTGTTCAATTGTTTCCTGCGAAATGTATCCGGCCATTAATATGTTTACCTATAAAAATCCTTAATTTTTTGTACTCAAATTATGGCTTGCTTTATGTTCATCAAAGGTACTTGTAAATACATGTTTTCCCTGCGAAGAATCAGAAACCTGGAAAAAGTAATAATTTGTTTTTGGTGGATTAGCAGCTGCACTTAAGGCAACAAGTCCAGGGTTTGAAATTGGACCTGGAGTTAATCCTGCCCATTTGTATGTATTATACGGGCTGTCAATTTTAGTATCTTCAAGCAGAACTCTATCGGGATGAGGTCGTCCTTCAATTTCTGTTATTATGTAAACGATTGTTGCACAGGAATATAAGCCAATATTTTCTTTAAGTCTGTTTGTAAAAACACTTGCAATTAGAGGCGCTTCTTCTTCTACCCTGTATTCTCGCTCAACAATTGAAGCAAGTATTACAATATTGTAAAGCTCCTGCGGTGTTTTTTCCGAAAGACCTTCAATTGTGCTGATTTTTTCAAAGAAAGTGTCAATCATAAGAACGGCAACTTCTTCACTTGTCATTCCTGTTGTAAAAAAGTAAGTTTCAGGGAATAAAAATCCTTCTGCCGATTCTCCCGGGATATTATATTTGTTCAGGATTTTTTGAGAATGACAGGTCTGCTTAAAAACATCCTTCTGGCAAATGCCAGCTGTTTCAAGTATTTCGCCTATTTGCGAAATAGTTTTTCCTTCTGGAATTGCAACTTTTATATATTCCTGTTGACCTGAGCTTAAAGCATTAACAAGCTGTGCATAATTTAGTCCGTATTGCAGATGATAAATACCGCTTTTAAGAACAATCTGCTCCTGCACCGGCTCTTTAGGATAAAAAAACTTCATTAATTTTGGATAGCGTACAAAGTAATAAAAGAATTTCTGATTTTTAATGAGACCTGCTTCTTCAAGCTTTTGTGCAATTTTATAGGTAGAATCTCCCTTCTGAACTTCTATGCGTACTGTTTCTTCATCATTATTGTTTACAGGAGAAATTTGTGAATGTCCATAAACAATTCCTGCAGTAAGAGCAAGCAGCAGAATACATAGAATTATGAGAAAAACTTTGCCTTTTGTTTTCATGAGTAGAATTTTTTTACCTCATCTAAAGATAAAGATTTATAGACTGAATCTTCAAGAGCCTTATAGAAGTATTCTAGACCATCCGGCAATGCTTCCTGATTATCACGCAGGAATTTTGCAAGGGCTGCTACTTCATTTGAAGTAAAATTATATGATAAAGTGAATTTTTTTTCATCTGGTTCTCGCATTGGAATCATAATTCAATTTCCATGTCTTCCTTTGCAAGATCAATATTAATATCTTCGTGAGCAATATACTGGGCGTACCAGCGTGCTGCCTGAACAATTGAGTAAAGCTTCTTGTCATCGTAAGTTGGTTCGTGATGGAAAAGATACAGATTTTTAATTTTCCAGTGAACTGCAAAATCTACAGCATAACAGAAAGCTGAATGTCCCCAGTTCTGTTTGCGGTATGCTTCTTCGGCTGTGTACTGTGAATCTATTACAAGACAGTCTGCATTTTTGAAAATCTGTTCTTTAAGAGGTGAATCGTCAAAATCTTTGGAATTAAGCTCTACATCTGTTGCAAAAACAAACTTTTTGTCTCCTTCAATTACGGCATAGCTGTAAGAAGTTCCAGGATGTGACATTGGACAGCACAAAACCTGAGTTTTACCGATATTTATTGTGTTTCCCGGAACCAAAGTCATAAAGTTCATTTTTTTTGTTAATGCCGAAAAAGGAACAGGATAATATGGCTGATTCATCTGCTGTTCTAGTAATTCTCTTGTATTTTCGTTAGTTGAATAAATGTTGAACTCACTGTTTGGGTTATAGGCGGCATCAAAAAATGGAAGGCCCTGAATGTGGTCCCAGTGAAAGTGTGTAAAGAAAAGATTATATACGTTGTCTTTTGGTAGATTTCCAGATTTTCCTAAAACACGGATTCCTGTTCCTGCATCAAAAATAAGTTCGTTTCCAAGTGATTTAACTTCTACACAGGTTGTGTTTCCGCCTGCTGTACCAAATATCCAGGAAGGGAGTGATGAAACAAATTTTGCACGTGATTCTTCGTCCTTAAGATCGTCAACGGTTATTCGTTGAACTGCTGCCATTATTTTTGACTGGACCTGATGAGGAGTAATTGGTGTAGGTAAAGAACCCCGGACTCCCCAAAAATGAATAAGCACTTTTTCCCCTCTTATTTTTGGTTAATTATTATCATTTTAAGGTATAGGTTTGGATTTGTCAAACCAAAAAAAAAGACTGCACAATGGCAGTCATTTTACTGGGGAGTAGAGGACTCGAACCTCTGGAGGCGTGAGCCGAGGGATTTACAGTCCCTTGCAATTGCCGCTATGCGAACTCCCCTTTTAAGCTGCTTGTAGGACTTGGACCCACGACCCCGAGATTACAAATCACGTGCTCTACCAACTGAGCTAAAGCAGCAAGAGTTATTAAATATTAGTGAATATATAAAATTGTGTCAATAGGTTATTTCTTCAAAATACTTTCAAAGAACGGCATATATTCATTATTGATAACACTACGCCACAGGTAATTTTTGTGTACGTGAATGGCGGCTTTTTTAATCATTTCTTCGATTTTTTCGGGTTTGTAAAGTTTTAATGCAATTACTTCACTTAGTTTGGCAATAAGGTTTTCTGGGCTGTTGTTTTTGTATAAAAAGCCTGTTTCGTAATCAATAATTTTGTTTAAGCCACCAGTGGCATTGGCAATTGGTAAGGTGCCGTATATCTGCGAAATAAAATCTTCAAGACCGCAGGGTTCAAAAAAACTGGGCAATACAATAAAGTCGCCTATGGCATTAACAAGGCGTGCTGCTTCTCGGTTATAGCCGTTTAAGAAGATAACCTTTCCCGAAAATCTGTTACAAAGTTCGGCAAGTTCTTTTTCAAAAGCAATTTCTCCCTGCCCTGCTATAATAAATTTGACACCTTCATAATTATTCAAGATAGCCGGAATTGCTTTTATTAAAACAGAAATGCCCTTTTGGTTTGTAATACGTCCGTGGTAAGAAATAAAAATCTGATTTTCTTTTTCCTGAGGGCGTACATTTATATTTCCATAAGTTTTTACACCTTCTATCTGCGAATACTGAATATGCTCTACGCAGTAGTCCCGGCATTTAAATTTTCCTTCCAGCTCCCCTTTTTCGGGATTAAATTCAAACGGAAGATGCGATTCATTTTTGTCTGTAGGATCATAACGCTCAAAATCAATTCCGTTTGTAATGCCTTTGATGTTTGTGTAGCGGTTAAAGAAAATTGGGGAAAGACCTTCAGTTTCATCAATGTTGAACGGGTCTATGAGTTCTTTTGCATAATGTTCAGAAACAGTAGTAATATGTGCGCCTGCATTTGCAGCAAGAAGAAACGGTTCTACTTTCAGGTCATTTAAAGCCCCTGCAAGTTCTGCTTCCGGTAATGCTGTGTACCACGCTGCTTCGCCAATACTTGAAAAATTATGATGATAGGCTGGACCTGCATTATGAATTGTTACAACAAAAGCTGTTTTATTAAAAACATCATTTTTCTGGGCAAAACAAGGAACAAGCGCACATGAAGCATCCTGGCAGTGAATAATATCAGGGAGTTTTTCTTTTGAAACAGTATTACCGTAGGCACTAACTGCTTTTGCAAAAAGTGAATCCATAAAAGGGGTGTCGTTGTGGCCAAAACCTTTTACAAAAGTTGGATTTTTTTCCTGTTCACTTGCTGTGTAAGTATAAACACCTTCTTTTTCTTCGTAACATGGATGATGAACAAAAATAACATTGAAATTGCCCTGCGTACATATTGCATTCTGGAACGAAACAGTTTCATTTTTTGCGCAGATTGGAACTTCAAGACTAACTTCCGGTTCTTTGTTAATATCTTTTATGAGTTTTAAAGATGTACATTTGAAATACGGTATAAAAAGAGTTACTTCATGACCAAGTAAAGAAAGTTCCTTGCACAGCGAAAACGAAACGTTTTTTACACCACCCGCTTCTGCAATTCCTGCGCATTCCATACTCACAATCCAGAATTTCATAAAGCAGCCTCATTCATGTTATAAGTGTAATCTGTAATTGAAAGAACATTTATGTCAAAGTCCGGATAATCTTTGTAGAAGGCAATAGCACTAACAAGTTCGCTTATTGTAACGCTTTGTGGTGAAAAATATGGAGTTGTATTGAACTTAGTAATAAGATAGTCTGATGTTCTTTGTGCTAAATAGGAAGCAACACCTTCAAGATAACTTTCAAAATCTTCCTGGTTCGAGATTTTGTTATCGTGCAAAAGATCTGCAATAAGCTCGGGCTCGTATGAAAGTGAAATCTGGAAAGTAAATGAAAAGTCTCCGGCGCTTCGTTTTCCGGTAATTGTTTTTGTGCCGTTATAAGGCTTATATTCAAATTTTTCTATCTGGGCATTTGTAGGAATTAAAAATTCTTTGTGCCATGAAAATTTTCCGGGAATTACAATTTTACTGCTTATACCGCTTGTTTTTGACTGAACAATTCCAATGGTTCCGGGCTTTACTCTGATTTGTGTCCATCCAATAAAAAACACAAATGCTCCAAAAATCAAAAGTATTAAAAAACATATAAAGTTCTTCATCACAAATCCCCGGGATTCCAAATCTCTTTGCAATAAAAATTAATATACAGTAATATTATAACAATACAAACTTTATGAAACAAGAGAAACAGGCATTGCCTCAACAAGAAAATCAGAAAATCTCAAAAAAGAAACGTGCTTTTCCTTATTCAATTTTAGGAAAATTAACGCGCAATTCTGTCATTCTTGTTTTCTTAATCTGCCTCTTACTTTTTGCATTGTACATAATTGGGAATTTTCAGGCTTTTACAGACAAAACTCAGTTAAGGATTTTGAATGTTTTAAGTGTTGTAGCAGCAGTTTTATGCATTCTGTCTTTTTTTGGAATTGTTATAGAAATTGTATTTGTTTTTATGAAAAACCGTAAAACTTTTGCATTTTTTTCGGTGATTTTTTATATTTTTACACTGATTATAGGCGCAGGTTTGATTGGATTTTCAACTGTTATAACCAGGATTGCAATGGGAATATGAAAATTAAAATTGATTCGGTGTTAAAAGATTTTTATTCTCATTTTGAAGCTGCCGGCTTTAAGGCTTATCTTGTTGGCGGTGCTGTACGCGATATTTTTCTTCATAAAAAGCCTCATGATTTTGATGTTGCCACTAACGCTACTCCACAGGATGTTATGAAATTATTCAGAACTGTTATTCCAACCGGCTTTGAACATGGAACTGTAACAGTTCATTTTGAAGGACTTGAAATTGAAGTTACAACCTTCAGAACCGAAAGCGGATATTCTGACGGAAGACATCCTGATAAGGTAAACTATGCTGCAACAATTGAAGAAGACCTTTCCCGCCGAGATTTTACGATTAATGCAATTGCCGCAGATTTGAAGGACGGGAAAGTTGTTGATCCGTTTGGTGGTCGTAAGGATATTCGTAAAAAAATAATCCGGACTGTAGGAAAGGCACATGAACGGTTTATTGAAGATGGACTGCGGCCTGTAAGGTGCGTGCGTTTTGCCTGTAAACTAGGTTTTAGTATAGAAAAGTATACATTTTTAGAACTTTCCGAGAAAGATGTTCAAAAGAAAATTGCTTCAATTTCTATTGAACGATTCCGCGATGAATTTGAAAAAATCCTTGATTGTGATGTGCCGTCATTTGGACTTTGGCTTTTACTTCAGACCGGAATGCTTGCAATTTTTATTCCAGAGCTTTTGGAATGCAACGGCTGTGTTCAGTCTGATGAGCGCGGCTTTCATGATTTTGATGTTCTTAATCATCTTTTTTATGCGTGCGATGGAGCTCCGGCCGGAAAACTTAATGTACGGCTCGCTGCCCTTTTTCATGATATTGCAAAGCCGCAGACAAAAAAGATTATTGACGGGAACATAACATTTTATAATCACGAAAAAGTCGGAGCGCAAATTACAAAAGATATTCTAACACGACTTAAATTTCCGAATGTAATGATTGATAATGTATGCCATTTGATTCGTGAGCATATGTTTAATTACACACCGGACTGGACTGTGCAGGCAGTAAGACGTTTTATTATTCGTGTTGGTCAGGAGCATATAAACGACTTGTTTGATTTACGACTTGCCGATATGTACGGTATGCATAACAAGCCTGTTAATTACAAGTTCAGTGCTGCAGTTGATTTACTTGTTGAATTTAAAGACCGCATAGTGGCAGAGCTTGAAAAGAACAATGCATTGAGTCTTAAAGATTTAGCCGTTAACGGTAAAGATTTAATTGAAGCAGGTATTCCGGCCGGCAAGAAGCTTGGGCTTATTTTGAATCACCTGCTAGATTGTGTTATTGAGGATCCGGGAATGAATACAAAAGAAAAATTGCTGGAAGTGGCAAAGAATGCAAACAAATAAAGACAGAGATTTACTGCCTTTTTATATACACATGTTCATCACGTCTCTAACCTGCTCCAGTGTCTTAATACCAATTTCTCTTCCTTTCTGGGCACCATCCAAAAGAACCTTTCGAATATATTCAGGATCTGCTTCAAGGCGTTTTCTTTCTTCACGCAATGGGCGGAGCTTTTCGTTTAAGGCTGCTGTAAGTTCGTTCTTAAGGGCGCCGCCACCACCATCTCCAATTCTGGCTGCAATGGCAGTTGGTTCTTCACCTGTACAAAGAGAAATAAGCATTAAAAGGTTTGAAACTTCAGGTCGTTTAATTGGATCATAAGTAATGTTTCTGTCCTGGTCTGTTTTTGCTTTTTTAATGAGTGCTGCAGTTTCATCTTCGGTGGCACTGAGCATAATTGCGTTTCCGCGGCTCTTAGACATTTTCTGGCTTCCGTCAAGACCAAGAATCATTGGTGTTTTAGAAAGGAGTGCCTGTGGCTCTGGGAATACCGGTTCTTTTCCCATGTCGGTACAGAACTTTTTATTAAAGCGGCTTGCAATTGTACGTGTCATTTCAAGGTGTGGAAGCTGGTCTTTACCTACAGGTACAACATTTCCTTTGCAGAACAAAATATCACAGGCCTGATGAACTGGATATGTATACATTCCGGCATTTACATTCTTGAGCCCTGCACTTTCAATTTCTTCTTTAACAGTCGGGTTTCGGCTAAGCTCTGCATTCGAAACAAGTGTAAGGAACGGAATCATAAGCTGGTTACATTCAGGAACATAACTGTGAGGATAAATAATAACATCCTGCTTGTCGGGGTTAATTCCGGCTGCAAGGTAGTCAATTACAAGCTGTTTTGTATTCTGGCTTATTTTATCAAAAGCATCGTGGTCTGTTAAAACCTGGTAATCTGCAATCAAAATCATTGTAGGAACGCCCATATTTGCAAGACGAACACGATTCTGAAGCGAACCAAAATAATGTCCTATATGTAAAAGTCCTGTAGGACGATCGCCTGTTAAAACTCGATAAGCCTTTGGATTTTTTGTAAGTTCTGCTTCAATTTTTTTACTGCGTTCAAGAGCAGCCTCAAAGCTTTTGTTTATGTCTGTGTACTGAATTTCGTCACTCATTTTTTATTCCTCTTAATATTTTCTAGCATATTATCATAAAATCAATTATAATAAAAGCACTATGAATGCGATTGAGGTTTTTGAAGACTGGCTGGACGACTATCTTAATTTTGAAAACAATCCAAAAAAAGACATTTTCTGGCTCGACACCATAGATTTTCTCTGCAAACGATTTGATAATCCTCAGGATTTTGCGCCCTGCATTCATGTAGCCGGTTCTAAAGGAAAAGGCTCTGTTTCACGCATGATTGCCTGCATCCTGGAAGAAGCAGGTTATAATGTAGGACTTTACGCCTCCCCTCATATAACAGATTTCCGCGAACGCATTTGCAAACCAAACGGATTTTTTGATGACGAAATATACCGTGCGGCCGTAAAAGAAATGGTTCCGAACATTGATTCCATAATTGATCTTCCTGCTGACCGCCCTATAACCTGGTTTGAGCTTGTTACTCTGTATGCCTTTTTGTGTTTTCGCCAGGCTAATGTTGACTGGTCTGTTTTTGAAGTTGGCATGGGTGGCCGCCTTGATGCAACAAATGTGCTCCGTCCAAAGCTCTGCTGTATTACAGGAATTGAACTTGAGCACACAGAGTTTCTTGGAAACACTCTTGAAAAAATTGCTGCAGAAAAAGCAGGTATAATTAAAAATTGCACACCTGTTGTAATTGCACGCCAGCAGACTGATAATGTAAAAATAATTCTTCGAGAAAAGGCATTTACCCGACATGCTCCGTGTTATTTTGTTGATGAAATTATTAAAAAGGCAACCTATTGTTTTAACGAAGAAGAAAAAACAATGTGCCTTAAACTTGAAAGCGATATTTTTAACCGTCCTATAAAAACAAAACTTAGAATGCTTGGTAAACATCAGGTTTTGAATGCGGCGCAGGCTGCAATTGCTATTCGTAAAATTCTTCCAAACCTTGATGAAGGAATTATTGAACGAGGACTAGCAAAGGCAAAACTTCCGGGACGATTTGAAATTATTGATAAGGTACAAGGTTATGAAGGTATTCCTCACCTTGTTCTTGACGGTGCTCATACATTAAACAGCATAAAGCTTACACTTGAAACTCTTGGACGAATGTACGATGACAAAAAAGTTAATCTTTTGTTTGCCTGTGCGGCAGACAAGGATATTAAAGATATTAGTAAGGAGTTCCGCTACAGATTTGAGCATGTTTATGTAACAAAGCCAGGGAACAAAAAACAGTCTGATATTGATGCAGAAATAAAAGCATTTAAAAATGCCGGCATTGATTTTACAGCAGATGCAGACTACAAAAAAATGATTCTTAAAGCCTTTGAAGATTCAGCAGAAAACGGAACCATACTTTTGGTAACAGGGTCATTCTATCTTGTATCAGAAGTTAAACAGATGATGATGATATAAAAACATTTCAACATATAAAGGTTTGTCACACGGATTGGAAACGACTAACGTCGTTTCTCTAATATGTCACCCCGAACTTGTTTCGGGGTCTATTTTTTATATGGAATTGCGTTAGCAATTCCGAATCCGTGTGACAATTATTATTCGATAACCCTTTGAACACGCTTGGTTATTGACGTAAGAACTTCATATGAAATTGTGTTTCCAAGTTTTGCCAGATCATCTGCCGTATTCAAGGCTCCACTTTCACGGGGGCCAAAAATCAAAACTTTATCCCAGAGTTTTACTTCTTTGTTGTTTTTGCCAATGTTTACCATGCACTGATCCATGCAGATTCTTCCAACCACAGGATAATTTTTTCCGTTGATTGTAACTTCAAGACCAGGAGAAAAACGTCTTAAAAGACCGTCTGCATAACCAATTGGTAGTACTGCTATGTCTGTGTCTTGTTCACAGGTAAAGGTGCGGCCATAAGAAACAGACTGACCTTTATAAAAATGTTTTATTGCAACAACTTTAGTTTCAAGTGAAAGAACAGGCTTTAAAGAAAAATCCTTATTTTTTGATTTTAAGTATTGCTCTGTAATATCATCAGGGTAATAGCCGTAAGTTATAATTCCGGGGCGGACCATGTCAAAAAGCATATCATCATTATTAAGAATTGCAGCACTGTTTGCACACGAACAGATTCCCGGATTTATTCCACAATCTTTTACATTTTGTACGGCAAGCTTAAACTGTTCATACTGCTTTTTTGTATATTCCTGATTATCATCTGTTAGACTGTCGGAAACTGCAAAATGAGTACACATTCCTCCTAGTTCAAGATGTTCAGAATCAGAAATCAGTTTTGCCTGTTCCCCCGCTTCGTCTGCATAACATCCTATGCGGCCCATACCAGTATCTATTGCAAGATGAACCTTAAATTTTTTATTAACATTATGAGTTTCACAAAATAAATCAGAAGTTTTTATAAGAAGGTTTATATATTCATGGCTAAAAACAAGCGGAGTTATATTATATTCAAAAAGATCATTCATTTCGGGCGGAGTACAAATACTCAAAAGAAGGATATTTGCTTTTATACCGGCATTTCTAAGTTCAAGCGCTTCATCAACTGTAGCAACGGCAAGAAAATGAATTCCAAGTTCTTCTGCAAGCTGGGCTGTTAATACCGCATTATGACCATAGCCGTCGGCTTTGACTGCAACACAAATTTTTACATCTGGTTTTACATATTTACGAATTTGTTCAAGGTTATGCTTTAAGTTATCTTTATAGATTGTTGCTTTTGTACATCTGTTCATTTTTCCACCCTGATTCTATTATAAAATAAAATTATAATAATTGCCATTGTAAAATAATATAAAAATATGGTATTATATTCTATTATGAAAAAAGGGAAATTGTTTATAAAAAGAGCGTTTATTGCAAGCTTATGCACTTTATTTATAGTATCTTGTGCATCGACATCTACCGAAAAATCAGATGAACATAAAAAATCTAAAGAAGAAATTGTAGAAATTCAAGAACCTGTTATTCCACAACCAACAAAAGAACAGATTTTTTTAGAAAGCCTTGAAGGAATAAAACTTCAATTCACAAAAATCCCGTCAAAAACAAAGAAAAATAAGAAATTTGATTCTGATTATGAAATTATTGTAATTGATAAAGATGAAAATCCTGTTGCAGATTTTGAAGTTGCATTTATTGTTCCTGTAAAAAATTCAGAAAATCAAATTACAGGTTCAAGAGAATGCCTGACAACAGACGAAAACGGCTGCATTTCTTATATGCCTTCAACACCTGAATTTGCAGCAAAAACAACTGTATGTGCATATCCTTTTGTGCCGGACAATCTTGAAATAAACAATGAAGATATTGCCCCTTATAAAGTATATGCAGATTACATTGTCGAATCTGATGTTGCTTCAAAAGGTGCAATAATGTTTGTTTTTGAATATACCGAAAGTGGTAAACCTTCAAAAAACTCATACGATATTCTTTCGGGCTTGCGTAAAAAAGGCGTTTATCAAATTGGAAATGCACCAATAAGCGACACCGATTATATTAATGCATCAAAACAAAAAATCTACAAAGAAAACTACAATATCGTTGGTACCGATTACGGTTATTTAATTGGTGGAACTATAAAATTTGACGGACCTGTTGAACAGACAGAAGACGGTTACATTGCAAGACTGACAGCCGAGATTTATGGCATAGACATGAAAACCGGTGAAGTTATATATGAAAACACTCATAAAGAAGAAGCTGCAGGAAAAAACTGGAATTATGCTGTTTCTGATTGCAGAGATAAGCTTACAAAAACTGTAGTAGATTCAATAATGTTTGGATTATAAGATTTGGGAGATAAAAAATGATTTATACAGATACAAGAGATTCAAGCGCACAGGTTGATTTTAGAACTGCTGTAATGAGTGGAATGAACCAGAAAACTGGTGGTTTGTATATTCCAACATCATTTCCTAAAATTGACTCTTCTTTGTTGAATAAAGATCCCGCTCCTTCATTCAGAGATATTGCTTTTAATATGGCAAAGCCTTATGTAGAAGGTGAAATACCTGATGTTGATTTAGCCGCAATTATTCAGGATGCTTATCCTTTTTCACCAAAGGTTGCACCGCTTGATAATAAATCTTATATTCTTGAATTATTTCACGGTCCTACCTGCGCTTTTAAAGATTTTGGTGCACGTTTTATGGCACGCACAATGTCATATTTCAACCGTGGAGAAAATTCAAAGCTTCATATTCTTGTTGCAACTTCAGGCGATACAGGTTCTGCAGTAGGAAGCGCCTTCCACGGAGTTGAAGGTCTTGATGTAACAATCCTCTACCCTGATGGAAAAATAAGTCCGCTTCAGGAAAAACAGCTTAGTACTTTTACAGGAAACGTTCGTGCTCTTAAAGTAAAGGGAACTTTTGATGACTGCCAGAAGCTTGTAAAAACTGCATTTACTGATGATGAACTTCGCGGAAAACTCAGACTTTCTTCTGCAAACTCCATCAACATTGCACGCCTTTTGCCACAGAGTTTTTACTACATGTATGCAGCTCTTATTGTACGAAACCGTGCTGCCCTTCAGAATAAAATTTCAAACCCAGATATTATTATGGTTGTTCCAAGCGGAAATTTTGGAAACCTTACTTCTGGCCTTATTGCCCGTGAAATGGGTGGACCAATTGCAGGTTTTGTTGCTGCAACCAACACTAATAAAACAATTCCGGACTGGATTGCTACCGGAGACTACAACGCACGTCCTTCTGTAGAAACTTATGCTAACGCAATGGACGTTGGTGCACCAAGTAACTATGAACGCATTAAGGCAATGTATTCACTTGAAGAAGTACGCAAACTTTTTGGTTCTTACTGGCTTGATAACGAAGGAATTATGAAAGCAATTGAAGACTGCCACAGAATGACAGGATATATTATTGATCCTCATGGAGCAATCGGCTACAAGGCATGGAAAGACATTACTAACGGTGCAATGGAAAGACTTGTTAATGGCGAAAAAAATGACTTTAATATGCCTGGACTTACACCAAATATTCCTGACTGGGCAGATAAGGTTATTAATAAAACTGCTGTTGGTGTTGTGCTTGAAACTGCAAGTCCTGCAAAGTTTGGTTCAATTGTTACCCAGGCAATTGGTCGTGAACCACCAATGCCGGATCGTCTTGAAGAAGTTTTGCGTCTTCCGGACAACGCCATTCCAATGGAAAATGACTATCAGATGTTTAAGGATTGGTTGATAGGTAATCTTTAATAAAATTGTCACACGGATTGGAAACGACTAACGTCGTTTCTGAAAAATAGAAAGACCCCGAAACTCAAAAAGTATCGGGGTCTTTTTTTGTGGAATTGCGTTAGCAATTCCGAATCCGTGTGACAATCCTTATTTTACTGCCTCAAAGATTATGTCTGCAAGGAAGATAACTGCAAGTACCCATGTAACAACAGGGATATCTTTTACTTTCTTTCCTGCACACTTAGCAATTACGTAAGCAATAATACCAAACATAATACCTTTTGAAATTGAGTATGCGAATGGCATTGTCATGATTGTTACGAATGCTGGAATACCTTCTGTAGGGTCGTCGAACTGAATGTCTACAACTGATTTCATCATTAAGTAGCCTACGAAAATCAAAGCTGGAGCTGTGGCTGCAGAAGGAATTAAGAAGAACAATGGGCTTAAGAACAATGAAAGAAGGAAGAGAACACCAGTTACAAGTGAAGCAAGACCTGTGCGGGCACCTGCTGCAACACCAGAAGATGATTCTACGAATGAAGTTACTGTAGATGTACCAAGAGCGGCACCTGCTACTGTACCAACAGCGTCTGAAAGAAGAGCACCTTTTACGTTCAAAACTTCACCGTTTTCATCTTTAAGATTACCCTGCTCTGCAACTCCAAGAAGTGTTCCGATTGTATCAAACAAGTCTGTGAACAGGAATGTGAAGAATATTACAAAGAACTGACCAAGTACTGCGAATGAGAACTTGCCTGTTACAGAATCAATTACAATTCCCTTAAAATCAAAGGCAAAAAGATATGGCTTTGAAGGAAGTGAGAATGGTTTGAAATCTTCACCGATTGTTGTAACTCCAAATGGAATACCAATAATTGTTGTAATGATAATACCAATAAGAATTGCACCTGGAACATTGAGTGTGTACAAAACAATTGTAATAATAAGTCCAAGGATTGCAACAATTGCAGTAGCATGCTGCATGTTAAAGTTTACGAATCCGATTGTAGTACCTGTGTCTGTTGTACAGATTCCGGCATTTACAAGACCGATGATTGCAATGAAAAGTCCAATACCAACGGCAACTGCTTTTTTAAGGCCTTCCGGAATAGAACGAATAATTGCCTCGCGAACACCGCAGAGTGAAAGGATTATAAACAGAACACCTTCAATAAATACAGCAGTAAGAGCAAGCTGCCATGAACAGCCCATTCCTAAAACTACTGTGTAAGTAAAGAATGCGTTAAGACCAAGACCTGGAGCCAAAGCAACCGGAAGGTTTGCAACAAAAGCCATAACTAATGTAGCAAGAGCGGCAGCAATAGCTGTAGCTGTAAAGACTGGACCCCATTCCATTCCTGAACCGGAAAGAATGCTTGGGTTTACAGCAAGAATGTAAGCCATAGCAAGGAATGTTGTAATACCACCGATAATTTCTTTACTAACGGTAGTCTGCCTTTCCTGCAGCTTAAATAACTTTTCCATATAATTTCCTCCTAACTTTATGGATATTTTATTATATATCTAAGTTTGTGAAATATAAAGGAATATTTTCACTTGTTTGATTAAAGATAATAAATTCATTATAATGACATTCAGAGGTAAAAAAATGGTTCTTTTTGGTGGAATCTTATCAATTAAAACAATCAGTTTTTTAGTATTTTGTGTTTTCTTAATCGCGGGATTAGGATATTTGCTTGGTAGAATCACTATTAAGGGTGTTTCTTTGGGAACTGCAGGTGTATTTATTGTTGCCCTGCTTTTTGGTGCTTTCTTTTATGGAATGGACAAGGATGGAAATGTAATTGGAGGACTTGCAAAACAACTTGTTGTTGGCGGTAAACCTTATATTTCAAATGCCCTTAAAATTATTGAAACCCTTGGTTTGATTTTGTTCGTAACATCTGTTGGATTTATTGCAGGTCCAAGTTTCTTTGGTGACCTTAAGAAGAACTTTAAATCATACATTCTTCTTGGTTTAATGATTATTGTAATTGGCGGACTTTCTTGTGCAGCTTGTATATGGTTTGATTACAAGGTTTACGGACGCCCGCTTGAAGAAGTCAGCGCAATGCTTGTTGGACTTCTTTCTGGTTCCCTAACTTCTACTCCTGCCTTCTCTGCAGCAAAAGCAACTGTTGTTGATTCTTCTCTCTTTACTGCAGACCAGCTTGAAGACATTGTAGCCGTAGGTCACGGAATTGCTTATCTTTTTGGTGTAATCGGGGTTGTTCTTTTTGTACAGCTTGTACCAAAGTTTGAAAAAGCAGATATGGATTTGGAACGTCAGAAGCTTTCTGAATCTGCTCCGGAAGCACCTTCTAAACTGACAGGCAACGAAATGCTGCTTGATCCTCTTGGATTCTGTACATTCAGCGTAGTTGCAATTCTTGGAATTATTGTTGGTTCATTTAAGTTTGGAAACTTCTCTTTGACAACAACAGGCGGTTGTTTGATTCTTGCCCTTGTATTCGGTCATTTCCAGAGAATCGGTAAAGTTCAGATTCTTCCACAGGCAACAACACTTCAGGTTTTCCGCGAACTTGGTCTTATGATGTTCTTGATTGGTGCTGGTGTTGCAGGAGGTGCAAGCTTTGTTAAGTACTTTGAATGGGTTTACTTTATCTACGGAATTATAATGACATTGCTTCCAATGATAATCGGATTCATTTTTGCAAAGTTCGTACTCAAACTGAACCTGCTCAACAACCTTGGTTCAATCTGTGGTGGTATGACTTCTACTCCGGCTCTTGGAACTTTGATTGGAACAGCAAAGACAGAAAAGGTTGCAGGTGCGTATGCTTCAACCTATCCTATTGCGCTTGTTGCAGTTGTAATTGTTTCGCAGTTACTTATTATATTTTTCAGATAATTAAATCATCTATAGAGAAAAGTTCTTGCCATCGATTGAGATGGACGAAGAGGAATCTTTTTTATGATTAATGGTAAACCTAAAAATTGCTTTCGCAATTTTTTTAACGGTTTGCTATTAATCAGAGACCGCCAGCGGTCTCACTCATCCTTCTTATTAGCAAAAGTACTATACGACGGTACAAACATAATGTCTATGTCGCCGGTTGGGCCGTTTCGTTGCTTGGCAAGGATGATTTTTGCTTCCTGGACGGCTGACTGTTCGTCACGTTTACGGTCTCGATGAATGAACATTACAACATCGGCATCCTGTTCAACTGAGCCCGAACCTCGGAGCTGTGCAAGGTTTGGTTCATTTCCTTCGGCATCACGGCTAACCTGACAAAGTGCTACAATTGGAATTGCAAGTTCACGAGCAAGAGCTTTTAGTGATTTTGATATTTCACTAACCTGTTCAAAAACCTGTGCATTAGGATTTTCTGTTGTAATAAGACCTATATAGTCTATGAAAATAATCTGTACTTTATGATTTGCAACCATACGTCTTGCCATTGCTCTAAGGTCCAGAAGACGCATGTTTGGAGTATCTACTGTATAAAGAGGTGCACTGTACCAGCGGCCGGCAGCATCCTGTATTTTTGTAAAATCCTGTTTTTGAAGCCAACCGGATCTCATTCGGCTCATATCAACATGTGACGACATTGATAAAAGACGCATACCAATTGATTCGTATGGCATTTCCAAAGAGAAAAATCCGCAGGCAATATTTCTTTCAAGAGCAATATGCTGCATCATAGAAAGAGCAAGTGCTGTTTTACCAATGGCCGGACGTGCACCAATAATAATAAGTTCTGATTTTTGAAAGCCCGAAGTCATTGAATCAAGCTTACTGAATCCGCTTGGAACACCGGTAAACTCATTCTTGTTTTTATATCGTTTGTCAATTAAATCAATATCATCCTTTATGATTTTTTTCATATCATAAATGGTTGTTGTTTCGTTTCGTTGAGAAAGAGAAAATATTTTTTGTTCTGCAGTATCCAAAAGTGCTTTAGAATCTTCCTGGCCTCTTTCAAAAGCCATTGTTTTAAGTTCGCCTGCTATTTTTATTAATTCTCGTCTTGTTGAACATTCAAGGACAATATCGGAATAGTGTTCGATATTTGCCGCAGATGGTACCATTTCGGTAAGAGAAGCAATGTATCCGGCTCCCCCAGCCTGTTCAAGCTTTCCCTGTACTGTTAATTCGTCTACAAGAGAAAGAGTATCGCCTCGAACACCTCTTGCATAAAGATTTAAAAGAGCTTCATAAACAAGCTGATTTTGCAGTGAATAGAACCTGTCTGTAGTAAGTTTTGAAACAACCTCTGCCATTGCATTCCAATCCATTAGGATTGCACCAAGCACGGCCTGTTCTGCTTCGATATTGTGTGGTGGTGTTTTTGCTTCAAGATCGTTTCGTGAAGGTTCCATGTATTTCTCCCATAAAAAAAGCGGTATCTTTTAATATACCGCTTTTTTTAGATAAATCAATAATGATTCTCTATTTTTTATTGAATAAATATATTTTTATTCAGCAGCAGCAGTTGTTTCTGCTGGTGCTGGTTCGGAAGCAGGTGCTTCTTCAGAAGCTGGAGCTTCAGCCTTTGCTTCTTCTGCAGGTGCAGCAGCTTCTGCTTTAGGTGCTCTGTTCTTTGCAGGTTTAGCAGGTTTTTCTTCTGAAGCTTCAATGTTCTGTGCTTTTACTTCAACATGAACTTCGGCTGTCTGTGCTTCGTAAAGCTTAATTGTAGCTTTGAAGGTACCAACAGATTTGATTGCAGCGCCTGGAAGTTCAATGCGCTTGCGTTCAATTTCAAAGCCCTGTTTTGCAAGAGCTTCGGCAACAATGTGTGCAGAAACTGCACCATAAAGCTTACCATTTGCACCGGCTGGCATAACAACTTCAAGTTTAAGTGCTTCAAGCTTGTCTTTAAGACTTGCAGAATCCTTTCTCTTCTGTTCCTTGCGTGCTTCAATTTCGGCTTTGCGTGCTTCAAAAATTGCTACAGTTGCCTCATTGTAAGGTACTGCCAGATTACGTGGAAGAAGGAAGTTGCGTGCATATCCGTTAGCAACGTTCTTTACGTCGCCTTCTTCACCCAATGATTTAACGTCTACGTTAAGAATTACTTTCATATTCAAGCTCCTTTAAGTTTTAAGAGGTCATCTCGGAGTATGAGATTCCTCGTTTTTGTAAAATTAATCTGCAACGAATGGCAACAAGCTGATTGAGCGTGCTCTTTTGATTGCCTTTGCTACTTCGCGCTGGTGCTTTGCACATGTACCTGTAATACGGCGTGGAAGAATCTTACCACG
>JAFZXA010000079.1 GCA_017617115.1 Treponema sp. | reverse complement strand
CTGTTGAACTTCCTTTGGAGTTCTTCCATACCAGCTGATTGACGGCCAGAGGAAAACGAAACAAATAGCAAGAACAGCAAGAAGAATAAGCAAGCGTGTTCGTTTGTTCATTTTTATTTAACCCCGAATTATATTTATTTATTTTCTTCTGAAGCAGCTTCGGCCTTTGCAGGTTCTGCGGCTTCTTCTGATTTTTTTGCTTTTCCAAAAGCAAATTTCTTCTGTTTTTTAGCAGCGGCTTCTTCTTCAAGCTTTGCCTTTTCTGCATCAGAAAGTTCTACAGTAGAAATTGCTGAGCGGTTGAATTCGATTTTGCAGTCATCATCAACCTTTACAATTACAGTGTTTTCTTTTACTGAAGAAATTACACCGTGAATACCACCAATTGTAATTACTTTATCACCCTTTTTAAGAGCGGCAAGCATTTTTTCTGTCTGCTTCTGCTTTTTGTTCTGTGGGCGAATAAGGAAAAAATAGAAAATTACAATGATAAGTAACAATGGAATAAAAGATCCAGCCAAGCTTGCAGGACCAGCAGCCTGTTCAGCACCGGCTGTCAAAAATGGAATGAAAGACATATATTTTCCGTCCTATTTTAAATATGTTTTTTGATATTATTATCAATTTTACTAGAATATCATTAAAAAGGAATGATGTCTAGACTATTGAATCAGTTGTGTTAACGCTTCATTCAGTTTGCGTACAGACGAATCATTCGGATTAATTGCCACAACCTGTTTAAGATAGTACTGTGCCTTGCGGTAGTCTTTTTTATCGTAGTATATTTCGTACAGACGGAAAAGCGCATCACTGTTTCGAGGATTTGCAATAAGGCTGGAACGCAAATCGGCAAGCGCTGTATCTTCGCTGCGTTCAAGGAAGCTTCGGCGGTAATAAAGATAGCTTTTTATTTTAGATGAAGAAGTCGACAGCATAGAATCAATAAGTTTTATTGATTCATCGCGCGAAAGGACTTCTGTACTTGCAAGAATATAAGTCTGTGTAATAGTTTCACTCGAAGAATTAGAAATATATGCCTTTTGAGCAACTTCCATTGCCTCACCTTTTTTACCAAGCTTAAGGCAGACAGTTACATGCTTAAGAATCAAACTTTCATTATCAGGCTGCTTTTTAATAAGGCTGCTGCTTATATCATAAGCTTCCTGCCAGTTTTCGCGTTGAATAAGTCCATCAAGTGCATATACAAGAGCATCATTATTCGAAGGCTTTTTTTCAAGAACTATTGCAGCAAGCTCGTCGGCATATTTTCCGGCTACAGGTCCGTCTGTTAAAGAAGAAATGCGTGCAGCAATTAAAAGTGCATCAACATTGTCCGGGTAAAGCTGCATTGCCTTTTCGATTGTTTCGGTAGCAGCATTTGTATTTTTACTCCAGTCAAGCTGAACTCTGGCACGAAGAATTAAATAATCAATGTTTGTATCGTTCTGGCGGGCATACATATCCAAAAGCGAAACGGCGTGAATATAATCATTTTTTTCTATAAATATGCGTGCACGGAACAAAACAAATTCCAGATCATTAGGAGTCTGCTGCAAAACGCGGGCAACAGCTTCTTCTGCGGCAGTATAATCACCCTTTTCAAAAGCAATCCAGGCATTCTGTTTTAAAACTGCAAGACTTTGTGTACTACCGCTGCCTGCTCCTGCTTCTTTCATAACTTCTTCGGCAAGAACTGATTTTCCGTTCTTACTTAAAACCTTTGCATATTCCAAAAGTATCTCTATAGTATGAGAGCCTTCGTAAGCCTTTGTAAGATAAGGTTCTGCTTTTTCATATTCAGTCTGTTTTTCGTAATAAAGCCCCGCAAGATAATTTGCAGCAACAGAAGAAGGATTCATTTTTAATGCATTTAAAATTGCCTGTTCGCACTGAACCTGAACATTTGAAGTGATATTTGGTGTTAAAAAAACAAGAGCAGGCAGGAATGTAGAAAGAAAATCTGTATTTCCTGTGCTGGTGTCAAAAATACCATTACGTACCGATTTTAGAGCACCTGTATATGGAGTTTCTTCGGTAACCTCGTAAGTAGTCCAGGTAACTTTTTGCGATGACCATAAGATTCTCATCATTTCTGAAGAAACATATATAAGAACCTTTTCACTTTCCGAAAGCTCAGATTCTGACTTATGAATTGCATTCATTGCAGTTGTAATAGAAGAAGGAGAACCTGTTTCAACATTCTTTACAATATCATCGCTTATTTTGGCAAAATAGGATTTTGGTTTTGCAGCAGAAGGAAGCTTTGTTGCTTCTGAAGTTTGAGTAACATCATCGTTACTGTCTGAAACAACCGGTGCTTCGTAGGAACCTTTTGAATGTCCAGATTCTTTTGTATCACTGTTTGAAGCACAAGAACTAAAACATAACACAAAAGCCATAAGCATTATACAAAGTGTTGATTTGAGGAAAAACAATTGATACTTACGCAAGCTTACGGCTTTTCTAAACAAGACTATCCACCCAGATTATTCTAGAGTATCTTCCAAAGGAGCAATATTAGACATTTCTGCCGTTTCTAAATCAAGATTCTCATCATCTTTTACAACAAGATTAGAATGATTTTTTTGAAGCAGAAACAACGCTATAATAAACACTCCTGACAATATAAGAAACAACGGACCACCTACAATGGCAACAGTTTGGAAAGGAACTTTTACAATATCAAAAGAAAAAAGCATAAACCATATTCCAAGCAAAAACAAAGTTAATGCAGGAATAAAATAACCTGCTAAAAGCTTTTGATATTTAACTTTTCCAGCAATACATAGGAAGATTCCAGCTGATACTCCTATCATCGGCCACCATTGAGTAAAAGTATATGGAAGAATTTTGACTTCCTTTAAAACAACAGCAATTCCCCAGAACAAAAGCTCAAAACCAATAAAAATCTGATGAAGCCGTTTGGTATTACGAATACTTAAAACAAGAACAGCAATTCCACTTAAGGCAGCAATAATTGGAAGATAATTAATTACAATATGACGGTTTTCCGGCGGAACTACAATATAAAAAATAACAAGAAAAATAAAAAAACCGGAACCAAAGCACAAAATGAGATTAGCGAAAAACAAACTGTCTTTTTTCATATAGTACGCCCCAAATTTTAATATTAATATAATTCTATTTTATATGTTAAATTTAATCTTTACAATAATAAATCACTATGTTAGATTAAAAAATATGAAATTTCAAAAACAAATCTGTGCAACTATTATTATTTGTCTTGCTCTTGTCTGTACAATATTTTCTTCGTGCAAAAATCAGGAGTTTTCATCCTCTTTTACGGCAGAAGAAACACAAAAACAGCTTAATTATCTGCTTGAAACTCAGAATCTTGATTCAAAGCAGCGTTATACAATAATAAATCAAATTGCAAATAATCTTCTGGCGTCAGAGGATTACCAGGGGGCTATTCTTCTATTAACAGAATGGGTAGAAAAGAACCCTGATGATATGTACAACTCGTACTGGCTTTTGATGACAGCACATGCATATCTTTCGCTTGGTGCAGAACCTGTTGCTGAATACTATTTTGACAGGATTTTGCAAAAGTGCCCCGACCTGCTTGTAAAAGGTAACTCAATTCACTTTATGTGTCTGCAGAACCTTATTCAGATTAGTAAAACTCCAAGCCACAGAATTAAATATTTTAACGAGCTTATAAATCGCTTTCCAAATGATGTTAATACAACAGAGCTTTATCTGCGGCTTGCACTTGAATATGAAAATGATAACCAGTGGGATCAGGCATTAAAGGCATGTGAGCTTTTTGTTCAGCAGCCTGATGCAACTACAATTCAGATTCCAGGTGAACCAGATGCTTATAAAAATGCGCGCCACCTTATTGATTTTAATAATTCTTCCAAGGACTGGACTTTTGAAACACTGCAGGAACTTGAAACAGCTGTTAAAAAAGCAATTGATAACAGAGACTGGCGTGCCCTTGACCGCTATAAGGCAAAGGTTAATTTCTTTAGTATGTCATGGCGACAGGACGAAACAGACCCTAACTCGCAGGAAGAGTTTTCTATGGGTAACTGGATGATTCGAAAAGCACATTATGCAGACACACTTGATGAATCTTCTAACTCGAATGAAGCATATCTTAAAACCTGGGGCTGGAACACTTATGTTTCTACCTGGTATTTGTACTTCCGCAAGGTAAACTTCCCGCTTGACCCCGATATTAACGGAAACTGGGAATGGGCCGGCATTTACATTGGTAACAAGCTGTAATGAAAAAAATCCTTGTTTGCATTTTAATTTGTTTCTCGGTTTGTGCAGCAGTGGTGGCACAGGAAGAAATAGTATCACAAGATGAAACAACTGTGGTCCCAGCAGAAAAAATCGCGGTCCCTGAGCTTGTCGAAGGGCTCGAAAGGCCACAAGAAGAAGAAATTGCTGAAAAAGGCATCACACAAGAGGAAGACATTGGTGAAGACGGCCCTTCGAGTGCCTCAGGGACCGCAGACTCAGGCTCAGGGACCGCAGACGAATCAGACACCCCTGACACCGACAACACCCCTGCCCTTGAAAAAAAGCCGCTTACACTACCCTTGCCCGAACGCGCCGAAATTGAACGATTCCGAAAACAGTATCTTGACCCAAAATGGACACAGGTGCTTTACAACGCGCTTGAAGGTGCAATAGACTACAGACTTTATATACGAAAAGAACTTGCAGAAGCTGGACTTCCGCCAGAGCTTGAATATCTTCCTGTTGTTGAATCAAATTATAAGACAAACGCAAAATCACGCTCGGGAGCATTGGGGCTGTGGCAGTTTATGTCAAACAGTGTAAAACCATTCCTTACCCTAAATGATTATGTGGACGAACGCCTTGACCCGTGGAAAGAAACAGATGCTGCCATAAAAAAACTCAAAGAAAATTATGATATATTCGGCGACTGGCTGCTTGCAATTGGTGCCTATAACTGTGGTGCCGGCGCTATGACACGTGCACTTGCAAAAGCCGAAGAAAAAGATTTCTGGTATTTATGCGACAAAAACCTTATACCTTCACAAACTCAGTTATATGTTCCAAAGCTTTTAGCAATTGCAGATCTTGCCTTAAACTGTGAATTATACGAAATTGATATTCCAAGTCACGAAGAAGAATACGAAGTTTTATATAACGAAACAAATGCTGTTTTTGATTACATTACAGTAAACAAAGCCTATTCAATTACAACACTTGCCCAGAATATGCGCATAGATACAGCAGAACTAAAACGTCTGAATCCTTCCTTTATACTTGGCTTTACACATCCTTCTACAAAATCAACAATAAGGCTTCCGGCAGGAACAGAAGAAATTGCACGCGCATCACTTGAAACAATGGAACCAATGGATTTTCCAATTAAATATACTGTAGTAAGCGGCGATTCCCTTTGGAGCATTTCGCGTCGTTATGGGTGTACTGTGAGTCAGATTTGTGAACTCAACGGTATACAGGAAAACGCAATTCTTAAAATAGGAAAAATTCTTTATATTCCCTCAAAATAAGTCGATAATGAACTAATGAAAAAGATTCTTTTTAAAACAGCCGTTATTTCGCTTATTTTAGCATTATCTTGTACCACCGGTGCTTTTGCCAGTGAACCAAGCCTTGAATCTACAAGCGAAATCAACTGGATTACAAGACGATTTACTTCTAACCTTTCGCTCGATACAAAAAAAGCAGGACTTGAAATGCCTAGCGGCAAGAAAAAGGCTTCTGCACTTATAAAATCAAAAATGTCGCAGCTTATTCAGCCGCCGCTGCTTGCTTTATACACCGATTCTTCAAGCACACTCGAGGATTTTGTAATTAACGAAGAACTTTCGCTTGACGAAGTATATCATTTTATAATGAACGGCTACAAAACTCCTGATGTTTTTACAAAAGATGCCGCAACTCTTTATTCAACAAACACTGTTGAAATAGACAAACTTGGTCAGAATCTTATAAAACACAAATACGGCTATTCACCTGAAGATCCTATTGACCTTGTTCCTTCACGCGCCTATTCAGGAATTATTATTGATGCCCGAGGTTCTCTTCCTGTTCACGGAGAATTTATTAACGAAAAAACAAATGCCTGCTTCTTCCCTACTATCTGGGACGAAAACATGAATATCATATATGAAAAAAACAGTGCCGACCCTCAGATTGTAATTGATACAGGTCTTGTTTCTTATGATTATTCAAATAACACTGAACGATATGCTGCAAGAGTTGGAAACGACCCTCTTTATATAAGAGCTACCGAAGTTTACGGAATTAACAGAACTGATCCTGTTATTAAACGTACCGATGCCCTTAAGATTCTTACAATTCCAGAAAATGTTGAGCTTTTGCGCCAGGGTAAAGTTGTAATTCTTTTGGACCAGGATAAACTTGTTTACAATATTGCAACCCCGGAAAAAGACAGAACCTACTATGCTAAATACGAAGCTGTAAAACAGTATTTTTATGAAAATGCAATTCCAGATGTAACTGTAACAGATACTCTTGACGGTATTCTTTTTGCAATTAACCTGAATTTCTACCCGGACTCACCAGTTCTTCTACCAGGCGAAGAAAAACGCATTCAGCAGATTGCCGAACAGCTTAAAGAAATATTAATTGACGACGGTTACACAATTTTAGTAGAAGGACACACTGCCGATGTTGGAAAGCCTGTTGGACAGTTAAACCTTTCTATTGAGCGAACAAAAACTGTACGAGATGCACTTATTGATGAAGGTCTTGATCCTTCAATCTTTACATACAAGGCCTATGGCGGCACAATGCCAATTGCTTCTAACGACACAGAAGAAGGACGCGCTCAAAACCGACGCGTTTACATTACTGCAAGACCAAGAGCCACCTACATCCAGCGCGACTGGTAGGAGTGTCGCTACTTTACAGAGCCTTCTGCCTTTTCAAGCAAAGGTTGGAGGGCATAGCCGTATTTTTGAGATGGGAACATGGCAAAGCCGGCTGATACTTCTATGTCAATCGGGTAATTGTTTGATTCCTTCCATTTGCGGCATTCTTCAGAAACATTTAAGAGTACCTTCTTATAATTATCAACATTCAGACCCGCACTGATTATTCCAAACTTGTCTCCGTCAAGACGCGCAATAATATCATTTGAACGGAAGTGCTTTTTAAGGAACTGGCTGACTGCCTTTATAACCTCATCACCTGCGGAGTGTCCAAAATAATCATTAACCTTACGCAGATTTTTAATATTAAAATAAAGAAGAAGTCCGCTCTGCCCCATTGCCTGTGCATATTTTAATGAAGTTTCGCCAAGCTCCAGAAAACCCCGGTTATTCTTTAAGCCGGTAAGGTAATCGGTATGGGCCATTTCATCAAACATTTTGTAATCCTGTGTAATGGCAAGCTTATTCTTAATTTTTCTTGAATATTCAAAGCTTGCATTAAGCTGGCTTGCAACTGCCTTTGCAATTAAATCATATACACCGGTATCAAAAGGTCCCCGCCTCATAAGAATGTAGCCGTATTGAATTGTTTTATGGAACAAAGACATTACAACGACACCTTCGTCAGGATAATCACGAACAGTATCGGGGAAAATTCCTTTTGAAGGATCAAATTCAATTACACGTTTAAGCTCTTTTGGCTTGTCTTTATTTGAATAATCAAAATATGCAATTAGATTTGCCTTTTGCGGCTGATTAAAATATTCAAAAGGTTTAAGAACTTCTGTAGGATTTTCATAAACAACAACCGCAGCAGAAAGAAGTCCAAAAGCGGCAAGTGCATGTGTTATATGCTTACCAACATCTTCAAAGCCTATATCCATCATAACATAAGTGTCCATAAGAGCGGCCTGAAAAACCTGCTGACGCTTATTAAACCATTCTGTTACAGAAAAGCGGTTATTGCCGGTAAAATCTTCTGCAAGGTCAAGCGAAATATATTCATTATCGGTAAACTGCTTTTTGCTTGTTTTTTTACCGTTTGTTGATTCGCGAAGAATTGCCTTTGCTTCAATAGTTTGAATTGCAGGAACTTCTTCACCGTTTATCTGATTTATAAGGGTGAGCGCTGCCTTGTAGCCCTGGTAATAAACCTTCTGATTTATTGTTGTGAGTGTTGGCGTAAAGAACGAAGCACGCTGCATGTCATCAAAGCCGGTTACAAGAATATCTTTTGGAATTCTAAGGTTGGCACGCTTTGAACAAAAATCCATACACGCAAAAGCAAGATCATCATTCATTGCAATAATTGCATCAAAATCAAAGCGGTTCTTTTTCTTTGTATAATAGTCACTTAAAATACTGTAAGCCGAAGCATAATGAAAATTACTTTTCCACATTACAATATTTGACGAAGGAATATCATTTTTCTTAAGTTCATCCTTTATAATTTCGGCCCTGATATTCATTTCTTTGGATTCACTTTCTACACTCATAATGCCAAACTTCTGACAATCCTGTTCTTTTACAAGATACGAAATAAGAGTTTCCATTGATTTTTGTGAATCGCAGATTATTGAAGGAATGCCCTGAATTTCATGCGCAATACTAACCATTTTTAAGGGCTTGTAGGAACGAAGATACGAAGCAAATACAGACTTTGACATTCCGTGAAGCTGTGTTCCGGAAGAAATAATAATTCCATCAACATTGTTTTCATTGATTTGTGATGAAATTGCCATGTGCTGGTAATCATAGCCTGTATAATTATCTGGTTTAATTTTACCAATCTGATAAATGAGCAGTTCTACATTATGCTCTTTACAACAGGTTGTAATTCCACTGATAAGACATTCCGAATATTCCGAGTTCAAATAGTCGGCAACAAAGCCGATTCTTATTCTTTTTGGTTCCATTAGTAATATTATAAATGGTTATTTGATAATCTGCAACGATTTAGACTGATACTCAGGCAGAAACTTTTTTACAGCTCCGGTTTCAAACTGAACTTCTATAATGTAATCGGTGCCGTTCATACGTGCTGAAACTACAACTCCGTAACCGTAATCGTCATTATAAAGTTTTGTTCCAACAGACCATTTCTGCTCCAGCTCCGATTTTGGTTTTCGTGTGTAGCCGCCATAGCTGTTGTACCCGCTGCCACCGTACCCCCACATAGCTTGAGGTTTTGGTTTCTGCCCTACTACCTTAAAGGCTTCTTCGGCTTCGTTCAGGAAAATGCTTGGGGACATAGGTTTCCATTGACCTCTAATAAGACGACTTCCTGTTGAAGTAATATATAATTCTTCTTTGGCACGTGTAATTCCTACATAAAAAAGACGTCGCTCTTCTTCAAGATCTAAACCTGTTTTTAATTCACTTGGAAACAAACCTTGTTCAACACCAGAAATAATAACTTTTTTAAACTCAAGACCTTTAGTGTTATGAAGAGTAATAAGAGTTACTGCATTATTAGAATCTGTACCGTTTTTTAGTTCATTAGATCGTTCAAGATTAATAAGATCCAGGAATTCAAGAAGTCCTTCCTTCGTACACTTAAAATCTAGACCATCATTAATAAATTCCAACAAGTTTTCGCGTCTAACTTCCCCATCAACAGGATCAGATTCTTTGTGATATGTATCGAGTCCCGATAAAGTAATAAGTTTTTCAATAAAAGAAGATAAGCTCTTTGATTCATCAAAGGAGTTTAAAAGGGTCTCATACAATTGTATAAATGACTTTGCACCCTCTCCTGCTTTCTTTGAAAGATCATCTTTCATAGAATCCAGGGTCTCTATAATATTCTTATATGTATATCCACCATCACCATATTTTATTCGAGAAGAATCTAGTATTTTTTCCTGTGTTTTTTCTCCAATACCACGAGTTGGTTTATTAATTATACGACTAAATGAAACTTCGTCTTTAGGATTAACACACAATGCTAAATATGCAAGTGCATCCTTTATTTCTTCACGCTCATAAAATCTAAGAGAACCAATAAGAACATATGGTATTTTTTTATTCATAAAGTCTTTTTCAAAAGCACGAGATTGGGCATTTGTTCTATACATAATTGCCCAATCAGAATAATTTCCATCTTTTTTGACACTTTTTTCAATCAAATCAGAAACAAACATGAGTTCATTTGTCTGATCAGGTAAATATGCAATTACAGGCATTCCTCCCTCTCCTTTATCAGAGATAAGAGTTTTACCAAGACGATTCTCATTTTTACTAACAACAAGAGAGGCAGCATCTAGAATTTCAGTTGTAGATCTATAATTACGTTCAAGTCGAATTATTTGTGTACCAGGATAATTTTCTGGAAATTTCAAAATATTCTGGACTTCCGCACCGCGGAATTTATAAATTGACTGATCATCATCACCAACTACACAAACATAATTATTATAGCCTTCCTCAACTCCTGATATTTTTTGAAGAAATTTATCTTGAGCTATATTAGAATCCTGATATTCATCAACTAGAAATACATTGAATCTTGAATGAATTTGTGCAGCGATATCCGGACTCTCATCCATAAGAGTAACTGGTAACAATATTAAATCACCAAAGTCAACATTTCCAGTTGCTCGTAAACGTTCTTCGTATTTCTTATATATATCCGGAAGATCAAAATCACTTGGAATAATGGACAAATTATCATTCGGTCCAAGACAATAATCCTTTGCAAGCGAAATTTGTTTAACTGCAGCTTTTACTTCATTTTTATCAAGAGATGAAACTGCTCTTTTGAGGATAACAGCCATATCATTTTCATCATAAACTGTAAATGCAGAGGAAATACCAACTTCTTCAGAATACCTTCTTAGTATCCATGATCCGAACGAGTGAAACGTCCTTATCTGCGCCTTCTCTGCAAGCGGCTCCATTGCAACGGCACGTTCGCGCATTTCGTTTGCAGCTTTTTTTGTAAAGGTAACAGATAAAATTGAATAAGGATTAACTTGTTTTTCGCCAATGAGGTAAGCAATTTTTGTAGTAATTACGCGGGTTTTTCCGGAACCGGCTCCGGCAAGAATTAAAAGCGGAGAACCTTCATGAACAACAGCCTGTCTTTGCTGTTCGTTTAACACTGACAGAAATTCATCCAGAGTATTTTCTGCCATGCTTCTTTCTCTTTTCTTTATAAAGCATTTCGTCTGCTTCACTCATCAACTGTTTAAGCAAAGAAGATTTTTCAAGGCTTGCATAACCAACACTAACCGAAAGTGTATACGGAAGCTTAAGCCTCTTAGATTCCTTTTTACAGGTTTCGTCTATTTTTTTACGGATAAGAGGAACATGCTCCAGTATCATGCCTGGGGCTACAACACCAAATTCGTCTCCACCAAGGCGACCAATTACATCGTTGTTGCGGAATACACTTTTAAATACTTCGGCCAAAAGCTTAATTGCATTATCACCAGCGTCGTGTCCGTAAGTATCGTTAATTTTTTTAAGGTTATCCATATCGGCAAAGAAGACAATGCCGGCATGTTCCATTTCCTGAATGATGTCTATTGTTCGCTGACCGAATTCATAATAACCGCGCCTGTTCAACACACCTGTAAGCTCATCTGTTTTTGACTGCTTTGTAAGCGAAGTATTATCTTCCTGAAGTTCGGTATATTTATTTGTGAGCCGCTCTGTTTCCATAAGACGGTTTGTATATTCAATGGAAGAGCTTATAGCGTTTATTAAAATCTTAAGATAAATTGTATAATCTGCAAACTTGTTCTTGTTTATTTTACAAATTAAATAGCCGTAACTTGTTTCACCAGAAAAAATAGGATGCAGAATATACTGACCTTTTGTATTATCCAAAGACGGTTCAGAAAAGATTATTTTATTTGGATTAAACTTTGTTCCCGGATTAAAATTTTCGTTAACATTAACAATATCCGAAAACATGTTCAGTTCCATTTTTTCGGGAATTACAAAATCCTCATTATAGTCCATATAAATTGGCATTGGATAAAGATTAATAATCATATCATCCATTGCACAAAGATGAATAATATGCTTGAGGTTGTAATAGAACTGCCTCATTGTATTTGCGCCCTTAAGAATATCAAGCAGAATAATAATAGTGTTTCGTTCTTCAAGGTCATTCATGTACGAATTAAGCCGCGAAATAAGATGAGCATTTTCTTCAACATATTCACCCGAAACATTTCTATAAACATCTTCCGAACTGTTCAAAGGAATACAGCCGCATGACTGACGGAATTTTGGTTCAAGCTCTGAAAGAATGAGTCTTGGAACTTCTTCTTCATTTAAAACCGAAAAGGCTGTTTTTGCACATTCAAATCCCTGATTATAAATATTCTGATTTATAGTAGAAAGACGAGGATTTGCTCTGTTTGCAAACTGTGCATCATCAAAGCCAACAACCTTTACATCTGCCGGTATAGAAAGTCCAAGCTCATTAAGAACCCTGTAACAGCCTATTGCCATCATGTCATTTGCACAAACCATGGCATCAAATTTTACATCTGATTTTGACTTAAGAGATTTTTTGAGTGCTGCTTCGGCATCAAAGTCTGTAAACTTTCCTTCGTAAATGTATTTTTCATTTACCTTAAGCTTGTTGGCAGCCATTGCTTCTTTAAAAGCTTCAAGTCGTTCAATTGCTTCCTTTGATTTTGTTGCAGCAGCCGATAAAAATGCAATACTCTTACAGCCGTGCACATTTTTAAGATGCGAAATTACATCAAGATATGATTTTTTACAGTCTGCCTGAACCGTATAGCAGTTTGGAAGATTTAAAGGAATTGCCACAGAAATAACAGGGCGGCGGCCAAAACGATAAAGCTCCTGTTCAAGCTCTTCCTGGGTCATGCTGGCACAAAAAACACCGGTTGCAACTATAAGAGCATCAATTTCCTGCGAAAAAAGAAGTTCTGCGCTTTGCCAGTATTGATAGTCATAAACACCAACAGTACTATGCGGGAGTTTTGTCTGTGTATAAATAATTGTGACATCCTTGTCATTAAAAAAGTCATAGATGCCATGCAAAAACTCTGTACTGTATTCAATATTAAATGTAGGTATTATAACTCCGATTTTTTTCATTTTAGCACCAAATACAAATTTAATTATAACTTAACATTTAATAATAAGATAGTAATTTTTTTAAAATTTTCACTTTTTTAGAGCATTCGTGAATCTAAATCCATACCGGTACAGGCTAAAACCTTTACTTTTATTACATTTCCAGGTTTAATTTGTGAGCACTGGGATTTGTCATCGGCGTCATAACGCACAACTACACAGCCGTCAACCTCAGGGGCCTGAAACCAGGCTCGTCCAAGTGCAAGACCTTCATCCTGTTCTGGTGCAATTATTTCTTCTATTAGAACATCAAGTTCTTTTCCAATATATTTTTCAAGCTGAGAACGCGTAATTTCTGTTTGTATTGCTTCTAAAGTGGCAGCTCGTTGTTTTGCAGTACGCACTGGTACTCTGTTTTTAAAAGAATAGGCTGCTGTTCCTTCTTCCCTGCTGTAGGCAAAACAGCCAGACCACATTGGTTTTATTTTTTGCAAAAAGTCTTGTGTGTTTGCAGCAGCTTCGTCCGTTTCACCCGGAAAACCAGTTAGGAAGGTTGTTCTTAGTGTTGCACCCGGCAATTCTTTTCTGATTTTTTTTACAAGAGAAACATACTGTTTTGCAGTTCCCTTTCGGTTCATAGCCTTAATAATCTGGTCGTCGCCGCTTTGAAAAGGAATATCAAAGTATGGAACAAAGCGTTTATCGTTTTTAAAAACTTCAAGGATATTTACATTAAAATGGTCAGGGTGAATATAAAGAGTTCGAACAATAAAACGGCCTTTTAACGCACTGATTTTGTGAAGCAGCTGGGCAAGGTCTGCATTTTTATAACTGTAGGCAGCAAGATCCTGACCAATAAGGTTTATCTCGTAAATACCGCCGGCAACTAAAGCTTTTATTTCATCAACAATTTCTTTTGCAGGACGACTTCGCACAGCTCCACGAATAAGAGGAATAGCACAGAAGGAACAGTTATTGGAACAGCCTTCGGTGATTTTTACAAAAGCAGAGCCCTTAAAACCAAAAAGCCTTGTTCGTTCTGCCGCACAAACTCCTGTCTGTGGGAATACTGCGGGGGCTGCTCGGGTTTGTTTTTTTGAAGCAGCACTAACCTTTTTCATATAATCTGTAATTTTCGAAAGGTCGCCGTTTCCAAAAATGCCGTCCAGTTCGGGCATTGATTCATAAAGGTCATTTGCATAGCGTTCTGCAAGACAACCTGCTAAAATGATTTTTGCATCGGGGTAAGCAGCTTTTATACTGTAAACTGCATTTATAGATTCTTTTTTTGCAGATTCAATAAAACCGCACGAGTTTATGATTATGAAATTTGCTTTTTGGGGATTTTCTGTAAACTTAAAACCTGCTTTTTCAAGATAAGCACATAATAATTCACCGTCTGTCTGATTTTTTGCGCAGCCGTGCTGGTCTATAAAAAAGCTTGCCATATTTTTTGATTACCGCCGGTTAGTCAAGTTCAATAACTACAAGCTTGTAGCGTCCGTCGGAATCTTTAATCCATTTGATATCTTCTACAAGAACGTGTCCTGCAGCACCAATATCAAGGTCAAAGGTGCGCGAATCGGCAACAATTGTAAACTTAACTGCATTGCTGTTTGAAATCCACAATCTTATACCGTTGTGAGGATTTGCAGTAAATACTTCGCCGCGAGTAAAGTAAGATTCTACAGAATTGTCGTTATCAACCTTATCGCGGAACAGACATGAACCACGGAAGCTTGCGTTGATTGTAAATGGATAAGCTCGATTATCTTCAAGAATAACTTTCTGCGGATGCTTTGATTTTATATCTGTTTCAAATGGGATATCCTCAACATTTACACCGGAACTTTCAGAAGGTATTCCATGACGAAGAAGAAGACTTACTTCTGCACCACGTGAATCATCTGTGGCAGAAATGTCAGAAACATATACAATCAAATCGGGAGTTGAATCTCCGTTTATATCAATTTCGGTTTCTTCGCTAAGGTCTGTATAGAAAACTCCACTTGGAGTATCGAGTCCAAAAGAAGAAAGAGTATCGCGTACAGTAAGAACAATCTGACCGTTACTTGTAGGAACAATAAACTGATCGCCTTTGTAAACTCTCTGCGAAAATTTTGTATTATCAAGTTCAAATTGTCTGGCAAGTGCAGCATTGCTTAAAAGTACTGAATCATCGGTTTTAATATTTTTCTTAACAAGGACAAGAGGAATTGTAATTCCAGCTGCAATAAGAACCACAGCCACAGGAATAACTATTGCAAGAATAAGCTTTATAGGTTTTCGTTTAATAATCAAGCCTTCCGGGACAGGCGACTCCTGAATCTTTTTATTGTTATAAAGCTTAAGAATGTAATCGGTATCAAGCTCAAGATAGTTAGAATAGTTTCTTAAGAAACCTACCATGTATGCTTCACCAGGGAATGCACCATTATCTTCTTCTTCAAGGCCTGTAAGATATCTGCTTTCGATTGATATTTCGCGTGAGATTTTGTCTATGTTAAGATTTTTTTCTTCGCGGGCATTCCGTAGTAATTCGCCGTAACTGTCCATCCCTCTCTCCTATTCCGAAAACAAGAAATTGTTGTAGTTGTTTGCAGAAGATGGTGCATCATAAATAAAACGCTGATCTGTTATATTCTGATTAAGTACATAATCATAAAAATCAAACATTATTACTTCACCTTTTGGAGTTACTGCTTCAATTCTGCGGATAAGCTTTGTCTGCTCACTTACGGCAATATTTATATATCTGAATGCTTCTGCAGCACTTTTTCTTGTAAGAATAAATTTTACAACCATTTCATCAGAGCCGTCTTCAAGAGGTTCTGCATTCTGACCAGTTTCGTAAGCAACAGTGTAATAACGGCTCAAAAGAGAAAGTCCCTGTGGAGTTGTAAGTGCTTCGGCACCTGTGTCTTCTGTTATACTCTGCTGAAGAACTGCATCTGAATCGGGCAGATAAATTGTAAGGGTGTCACCATTGTAACAGATAACCTGTTCTTCGGGATTTGTATAATCAAGGCGAAGAAGATCCGGAGCCTTAAAAGAAAGACGACCTGCGGTTTCCTGTTTTTCTATTTTTATTTCAAAATTTACTTCGTAGTCTTTTAGAGTAGAATAATATTCTGATATTGTTTTAAAGTAAGCACTTGCCGTTGTAATACTTTGTGCAAACAACGACGCAGAAAAAAGCAAAAACAATGCAATTACAATCTTTTTCATATCGTTTAATTATACAGTTAAATCAAAGCATTGTCTATTCTGCTTTTTTTGTCGTTTTACGGGTTTTTGCAGGCTTTTTTTCTGCCTTTTCTTCTAACTGCTTACAGTGAGCTTCGCCATTGACTATTTCGTAGAACTCTTTGCCGTCTATGGTTTCTACTTCCATAAGACGGTTGGCTATGTAGTCTATTAAATCTTTGTGCTTGCCTAAAAGCTTGAGGACATAATCATAGCGCTCGTTCATTATGCGGGCAATTTCTTCGTCTACATAGTTCTGGGTCTGTTCACTGAATTCTCGTACAAGGCTTGGGTCTCCGCCACGGTTTCCAAGAACACCTTTACCAAGCGTTACGTTCTTGTATTTGTCTGACATACCAAAATCGGTAATCATACGCTTAATAATGTCTGTAGCGCGGGCAATATCGTTTGAAGCACCGGTTGAAATGTCGCCAAGAATAATCTGTTCTGCGGCACGACCACCCAAAAGGCTGTCTACTTCGTTCATCATATCCTTTTTGGTCATAATGAATTTTTCTTCTTCTTCGCGATACTGTGTAAAGCCGCCTACTCCATGACTGCGAGGCACTACTGTAATTTTATTTACAGGTTCGTGTTCCGGAGTATAGGCTGCAACAAGTGCGTGACCTGTTTCGTGTACAGAAACAAGACGGATTTCTTTTTTATTGTCCTTGCGTGATTTTTTCTTAAGACCAATGCTAACCTTATCAATTGCATCATTAAAGTCTTCCATTGTGACTTTTTTACGGCCGTTGCGGACAGCAAGAAGAGCTGCTTCGTTAACTACGTTTGCAAGGTCTGCACCGGCAAAACCGGTTGTTCCATGTGCAATTGATTCAAAATCTACATCTTTGTCGAGTTTTACGTTCTTTGCATGAATGCGTAAAATTTCTTCGCGCCCCTTAACATCAGGTTTTTCGACAGGAACCTGTCGGTCAAAGCGGCCCGGACGAAGGATCGCAGGGTCAAGAACGTCTACACGGTTTGTTGCGGCAAGTACAATAAGACCTTTTTCGTTATCAAATCCGTCCATTTCTACAAGAAGCTGGTTTAAAGTTTGTTCGCGTTCGTCGTTTGAGCTGAATCCGTTGGCGCGGCTTTTTGCAAGGGCATCAATTTCATCAATAAATATAATACAAGGTGCTTTTTCGCGTGCCTGCTTAAAAAGGTCGCGTACACGGCTGGCACCTACACCAACAAACATTTCTACAAAGTCAGAACCACTGATGCTGAAGAAAGGAACGCCTGCTTCACCGGCAACTGCGCGGGCAAGCAAGGTTTTACCGGTTCCAGGGTCACCTACAAGGAGCACGCCCTTAGGAATCTTACCACCAATTTCTGTATATTTTTTTGGAGTTTTAAGGAAGTCTACAACTTCAACAAGTTCTTCTTTTGCTTCGTCAACACCGGCAACATCGGTAAAGCGGGTTTTAATTTTTCCTTCTTCTACTACTTTTGCACGAGAAGCACCTACATTAAAAATACTTCCAATGCCACCGCCGTTTGAACCGCCGCCCATTTTACGGAAGAAAAGGAAATAAATTAAGAATAAAAATCCAAGTGGAATAATAAGCGAGCCCAAAAGCTGCCAGAAAATGCCGCTTGATTTTACAGTAAACTTATAAGGAACACCCTTTTCATCAAGCAAATCAATAAAGCTCTGCATTAAAACGGCAGATGTCTTATATTGCTGACCGGTGCGGGTAGATTTTGGTGTAAAAAGTTGTAAGCCTCTGGTAGAATCAGAAGAAAGACTAACGCCGGGACCATAACCGATTATTGTGTTTTCGCCAATTTCTACAGAAACAATCTGACCATTTGCAACCTTATCACGGAATTCCGAATATGCAATATAGTCATCATTGCGGGACATAAAGAATATATCAACAATTGCAAAAGCGCAGAAAAGAATGAGCAATACAGTAAAGAAAGAAATCTTAGGCTTCTTCTTGTTTTTCTTGTCTTTGTCATCATCGTCCTTTTTTTCAGGACCAGCAAATTTAAAAAACTTATAAGGATCGTTTTCGTCCTTCTTGTTATCGTCGTTCTCTCGTTTTTCGTCAGCCATAAATAAATACCTATATACATTAAATATACTAATAAAACGTTAGAATGTCATTATAAAAAAATATTATATATAGAAAATCATTTTTTAAGAGTTTTCTTATGAATTTTTAATGAAATTTTTTGTAATTTTTTCTAAAGTTGATTTTTATATTACCGACAATGAGAGAGGGATATAGGATTATATTCTATCAAGGAGGACCCTATGGGATATTCTAATGCTTACAGCGCTTATCAGAAAACTAACATCAATACTGCCAGCCAGGGACGATTGGTTGTATTACTTTATGAAGGAATTATTAAGCAGTTGACTACTGCTGGTACTTATATAGAAAATGACGGCAAAATTAAGCCTGAAAACATTGAAAAATACGGAATTTGCATTCAAAAAGCTCAGGCAATCATTACTGAACTGCAGGTTTCGCTTGATATGGAAAAAGGCGGAGACATTGCACGCAATCTTATGTCGCTTTATGTGTTCTTTAACGAAGAACTGCTTGCCGCAAATATAAATCATAACAAGGAAAAGCTTGATTTTGTACTTAGAATGGTAAAAGATCTTGCAGACAGCTGGCGTAAAATTGCAAATAGTGTTGCAAATGCACCGGCAGCAACTGTACAGAATGCACTTAATATTCAGGGATAAGGGGAACAAAGGGGGAATCCTATGGCAGAAATTACACAACAGGAATTGGACGAAAGAGTTGCTTTGCTCAGAAAATTCAGAAGTCTTCTGGAACAGCAGAGAAATAAATTTCAGGAATATTTAACAGTTCTTGAAAAACAGCAGGATTCTATTACAAAAGAAAATCCTGAAAACCTGATTGCACATACAGAACTTGAACAGCAGGTTGTTAGAAATATTGCAAATCTTCAGAAGGTTATTGTTCCTATGAGCAAGATGTATAAGGCTTCTGTTCCAATGGCTCATACTGCCGAAGATTCTAATATTGCCCAGATTCAGAACGAACTTAATGATTTGCAGTCAAGAGTACTCAAACAGAATCAGATTAACCGCGATTTGCTTAGAGAACACATTGAAAGCATCCGCATGCAGATTCAGAACTTCAAAAATCCTTATGCAAATCTTAAGAGTGTTTATGCCCAACCACAGCGTGTTGCATCGCTTGTAGAAGTTGAAGCTTAATGATCAGCCTTTTAGTTGCATACACAAAAAACAAGCGCGTTATAGGTGCTCAGGGGAAAATTCCATGGAAGCTTTCTTCTGAGCGCAATCGTTTTAAACAGATTTGTGCCGGAAAATATGTAATAATGGGCCGCAAGTCGTATGAAGAAATTGGAAAACCGCTGCCGTATTGTAAGCTGGTGGTTGTTAGTTCAAAAACACAAAGTCTAGAAGACGCCATCAACTATTGCAAATCACAAAATCAGGAAGAAATTTTAATAGCAGGCGGCGGCACCATTTACGAACAGGCCCTCCCCTACGCAGACAAAATTTACGCCACCGAAATAGACGCCGACTTTGACGGCGACGTTTTTTTCCCACAACTTGGGCCCGAATGGGTTGTGAACATTGATGAAACTCATGAAGAAAATGGGATTGTTTATAAGTATATAACGTTTACAAGAACGTAGATTGTCGGGTCAAGCCCGACAATGACAGAAGGCATCTGAGACAATGGGTTGCCGTTGGCGCACGACATTCCTCTTCGTCTATGTCGTGCGCTAGCGGCAATCCATTGGCTCTACATGATTTATTTCACAAATGGCTGATCTATCGTAATTGCGCAGTACACATCTGAACACCTTGCATGCACTGCTTCGTGAATAACCTGTTTTAGTTTTTCGTCGGTGAGCTGGCACGAATACGGTTTTACAACATCAAAAATCAGGTTTGTGTGTGTGTCTCCCGGAACCATGCGCACATCGTGATATTTTAATTCAGGGTCAATTTTTACAATTTCCTGGGCAAGCACTTCTTTAAGTTCTGCAAGACGCTTGTTTTCTGTATCAACCGGATCCATATGAATAACTACATGACAGTTAAAGCACTTGGCAATATCATTTTCTGCAATATCAATAACATCATGAAGACTAAAGATATTCATATTTCCCGGAACTTCTGCATGAAGCGAAATCATCATTCGGCCAGGACCATAGTCGTGAATAATAAGGTCGTGCATACCAACAATCGGTTTGTGCTTCATGAGTTCTTCTTCAATCTGTGCAACAAGCTCAGGCGAAGGTGCAGAACCAAGCAACGGCACAATTGTATCTTTGGCAGCTTCAAAGCCTGTTTTAAGAATAAAGATGCCAACAACTACTCCACCAATTCCATCTAGCGGCAGGGTTGTAAAACGGCTTCCAATTAAAGCCACAATTACAACAGAAGTAGATATAACATCATTAAGGCTGTCCATTGCAACAATATCCATTGCAACTGAACCTATTTTTTTTGCTGTAAGATGATTGTAAAGGTACATATAAAGCTTAACTACAATAGAAATACCCATTACAACAACAGACAACGCGCTTATATTCATTTTTTGGGGATTCATTATTGAAAGCACGGAATCTTTAAGCAGTGCAGTTCCCATGTAAAGAATTAAAAACGAAACAATAAGCCCCGAAATATATTCAATTCTTCCGTGCCCAAAAGGATGATCAGGGTCAGGTTTTTTTGTAGAAAGCTTAAAACCAAGAATCTGAACAACAGAAGAAGCAGCATCAGAAAGGTTGTTGAACGCATCGGCAACCATAGCAACCGAAGCAGCAATTGTTCCAAAAGTGAACTTAAGTGCAAAAAGCAGGATGTTCAAAAAGATTCCAAATGACCCGCAAAGAATGCCGTACTGACTGCGGACAGTTTCGTTGGAGTAATCGTTGTGATTTTTTATAAAAATGCGTGCAAGAATCTTTATCATAAAAACTCCATTTGGGGAAAGTTTTTTGACTGCGTGAGTGATTCCTCTTCGTCCATCACTCACGCGGGCAGAAAACTTTCCCATAATTGATTATTTTATGGGGTATATACCCGCTTTTCTAAAACATTCTCAACATCATCAGGCAAAAGCTCAAAAAAGTCGTAGCCTGTGAGTTTTTCAATATCATCAATTGAACAAAGGAACTGCTCCCAGTCGCCTGTTTTCTGCATGCCCATCTGGTTTGGAACATTTATGGCAATAACAGTTGCAGTTTCGTCAATTCGTTCAAGGTCGCCTTCTCCACCAGGAATTGCAATAAGAACCTTCCAGGTATAAGCAGGCACATTCATGTACAAAACTTCACCAGACTTAAGTGTGATTGGAATATTGTCAAAGGTTCCTTTTTGCGAAGTTCCACCTGTTCCGTAAGGCCCCGCAATAATATAAACTTCGTTTCCTTCTGTAACAAGCTGGCGTTCAAAATTTTCAAAATGCATCCAGATTACACGGTTGTTGTCCGGAGTTTGAGGAACCATGTTTGTCATAAGGAAGGTCATTGAATTATCTTCTTTTGTTGTTGTGCGGTCTGCACTTGGGCACACATGACCACGGTCAAAGCCGTACTTACTATACTGATAATCTGCTTTTTTTACGCCGTACCAGCCCGAAGGAAGCTCTGTGTCTGGTCGAAAGTCATCTGAACGGTCGGCTTCACCCATATTATCGCCATCCAAATGCCAGGCAACCCAGTTTGGGCATAGAGTACTTGTATTATACGAAAGCGTGTACTGAGGTTTTGTCATAAGATAGTTTGTATCAAGCGAAGTGTCTGCAAGAGCATCGGTTGGATTTCCAAAATAAAGCGGAGTATTTTCGGCATAACCAAGGTCGGCAGCTTGGGAAGAAATATTTGAGTTTTTATCGCTGATTTTCTGTGATTCCTGAGCTGTCTGTGGTTCCTGAGGCTCTCGAAGGACCACTTCAGATACAGTGTCCCCCTGAATAATCTGAACAATATAAGGTTTACCAAAAAGGTACCATGACGCAAATAATACGATAACTAATATAGTGAGAATAACCAGAAAGGCCTTTTTATTTTTTTTTGACTTTTTAGCCATAGTTGGGACCACAGAAGAATTAAATGTTCAGGTTAATCTGTGTAATTGCAATCTTTACCGATTCTGTAGAAGAACGCAGGTTTTCAACAGCATCAGAAACGCTCTGTGTGTTATCTTTCATCTGCTTAAGCGATTCAAGCAAACTCTGACCACCATCACTTTGTTTAGCTACTGTAGATTTTACAACAGATTCCTGGTTAGTAACCTCATCGGCAAGAGATACAATATGTTCAATATCTTCTTTAACGGCAATAGTTTTTCCAAAAGTAGAGTCAATGAGCGATTTAACTTTTTTAAGAACATCGCTGATCTGTTTTGCTTCTTTTCCAGAACTTTCGGCAAGCTTACGAATTTCATCGGCAACTACAGAGAATCCTTTTCCAAACTCACCGGCATGAGCAGCCTCAATTGCGGCGTTCATAGCAAGAAGGTTTGTCTGTGAAGCAATCTGCTGAATTACAGTAGACATTTCGCTAAGTCCGTTTGAACTCTTTTCAATTTCACCAACAAGAACGGCAATTTCTTCAACACTAACTTTACCGGTTTTTGTTGCTTCATTAAGCGCAGTCATGCTTTGAGAGTTTGTATTCAAAACTGTATTTACAGACTGAATACTTGTAATCATCTCTTCAATAGCAGCGGCAGAAGAATTAACACTTTCTACCATTTCTTCAGAAACCATTCCGATTGCTTCTACATCGGCATCGCTTTCGGCAAGACGTGCAAGACTTGTTGTCTTAACGTTTTCAATAGCATCATTAAGCTCTTTCTTATGGTTTCCTGTAATCTTAACAAGTTCAACACCCTTGTAATGGTGACAGTGTTCAGGTTTATTTAAGCCGTTAAAAATAGCAACAGCCATCTGTTCGCAGGTACGGTATCCGCAGGCTCCACAGTTCAGAATATCGCGGGAAGTGAGTTTACCCATGCTTGTATGAATTGCCTGAATCTGTTCTTCTGTAGGATGCTTAATCATTGCTTCAAAAATTGTGCTGTTGTTGGAATAGGTTCTGTCGTAAAGACCTTCACTCCAGTAAGCATCAAGCTTTTTATTAAACTTCTTTATGGCACTTGCCTTTGCATCGGCAGTATGATGTGTTTCCTTGTTGCGGCGGCTTCGGTTTTCAACATAAGTTTCCATTTCATCAAGAGTCATTTCACCGGCAATAGTTCCGGCACCACCGTTACAACCCTGCCAGCAGCCAAGACAGTCAATCAGCTTATAAACAGGCTTGATTTTCTGAGTCAAAGAGCGTTCAAGGTGAACAAAATATTCTACAACCTCAGGAAGTCCTTCAATTTTTCTTGTAACATCAGAAATACCAGGCACAAAACGTTCTGTAGTCTTCATAAGACCACCAGGAGAAGAATAAGTTACTCCGCGTTCTGCTTCCGGATTATCATAAGGAGTTTTTGCAAGTTTAGAAAGGTCAATATTATTTTCGGTAAAATACTTGTCGAGCGATTTTATTGTTACGTTGTAATCGCCATAACCGGTTTCATCAAATTCGCGGCGCTTTGCATAACAAGGTGAAACAACCATAACCTTGCAATCTTTATATTCCTGATAGTATCGCTTAATCATTTTAATTGTATGAAGCATAGGGCTGTCTGCAGGAGCAAGATACGGCAAAAGCTTTGGTCTGTAAATTTCACAGAAGGTAACAAGAGCTGGACATGGCTGTGAAATTATAAGATCAGGATTATTTTTCTGAATATATTCAACATAAGACTTTGAAGTTAACTCTGCACCAAAGCTAACGTCAAATACAGCTTTAATTCCAATTGATTTTAACCAGGTATTAAGCTCAAGCACTTTGCCACGGAACGAAACAACAGAAGAAGGTGCAACAATTGCAATCATTTTTACACCTGCTTTAAGATCATTCATGAACAAATCAAAATCATCAATTCCCTGACGTGCACCAAAGTGGCATGCAGAAATACAGCGGCCGCAGCCAATACAAAGTTCCGGATTAACCTTTATATAGTCTCCAGAAGCATCATTACACATTTTTGCAGGGCAAACAGATATACAACGATGACATGCTGTACATTTTTCGGGATCAACAGTAATAACTTCTCTTACTTTGCCTGACATAAAATTAACTCCAAAAGTAAAGTGTTCTACCATTGTAAAACTAAATCAAAAAAAATAAAAGAATTTTTCATAGAAATTTTGAAAAAAAAGTGATATTATAGTAAAGAGTTAAAAAATGGTTGCTCAGTTTGGACAGAAAATACGGAATTCCTTCTCTAACTTTCTTTATTCGCTTGGTTATATAGGAAAACTCATAACAGCCTCGCTTTTATTTACTTCACGCGGAAAAACTGCCCGAAAAATCCTTATTATGCAGCTGCTTTTTACTTATGTCGAAGCATTACCAATTTGTATAATACTTTCGGTAGTTATTGGAACTGCGGTTGTTTTTATGGGAACAACTTTTCTGGCTTCGCTGGGTCAGGCAAAGCTTACTTATGACCTTCTTGTAATTCTTGTTACAAAAGAACTGGGGCCTTTACTTGTTGCTTTTATAGTAACCGCCCGCTCTGCTACTGCAATTGCAACAGAAATAAGTACCATGGTAGTTAATCAGGAAATTGAAGCCTATATTTCGGTTGGAATTGACCCTATTGTTCATCTTGCGGCTCCCCGATTTTTAGGAGTAACTTTTTCGGTATTTTTTCTGAATCTTTATTTTTCTATTTTTGGACTTGCAGCACCTTCAATTGTAATTCAGTTTATTTCTACAACAAGCATTGTAGAATATTTTAAAAATCTTTTTACTGCCCTTTCGCTCAGAACAATTTTAATTTCTATAATAAAAAGTCTTGTTTTCGGCATGATTATTTCTGGCTGTGCTACCCTGTATGGATTTTCAACAGGACGCGCTTCTACCGAAATTCCTATGGCTGGTCTTAAAGCGGTTTCAAAATCATTTGTATACCTTATTCTGGCCTATGTTTTTATAACTGTCATAACTTATATTTTTTAGGGGAACAGAACATGCCGCTTTTAGAAATGAAAAATACAAGTTTTTATGATGGTCCCACTCCTGTTGTAAACGATGTTTCACTTTCTATTGAAAAAGGCTCAATTACTGCATTTTTGGGTGAGCCTGGCGGCGGAAAATCTTCGGTTTTAAAACTGATTTCTGGTGTAATTGTTCCAACCCGCGGAAAAGTATTTTTTGACGGCAAAAATATTTCGAATATGAGTTCAAAGGAGAATCTTGCCTTTAGAAGAAAAATGGCCTTTATGTTTCAGAACTCAGCACTTTGGGCAAATCAGAGTTTGTACCAGAATCTGGAGCTTCCTCTTAAGCTTCATTTTCCAAAACTTCCCCCTGCCCAGCTTGATGAACGCATTAAAGAAGTAGCAAAGCTTGTTGATTTTTCAAAGCCGCTTTCACTACGCCCCGCTGCCCTATCTACCGGTGAACAAAAACGAATTGCTTTTGCACGTGCCCTTATTTGTGAGCCAGAAATTCTTTTTTTAGATGAACCCACCGAATCGCTTGATGAAAAAACAACTGCACTTTTTATAAAAATCATTCAGGATTTTTGCAGTGCGGGAAACACGCTTGTTTATGTTAGTCACGACAATGCATTTATAAATACATTTAATAATGATAAATATTACTTTTCAAAAGGGACAATCGTTGATAAGATTTTATTACACGAGGCTTTCCAAGAGGTTTACGATGAAATTTAAAATAAGGTTTGCAGATCAGATTGTTGGTGCTCTAAGTATTTTTGCAATTGCAGCAATTATATTTTTTACATTCTTCATTGCTTCTACTCAAAAATGGTTTGTAAAAAAACATAATTTCTTTACAACAATTTCTTCTGCAAACAGCGTAAACGAAGGCATGGCACTCCAGTATAAAGGCTTTGCAATTGGAAAAGTTAAAAAAATAAGTCTTAGTGATGATGATAGTGTAACAGTTCACTTTTATGTTCTTGATGAATATTACGACCGCGTTACCCAAGGCTCTATTGTTGAACTTTCTGTTAGTCCTATTGGACTTGGTTCGTCTTTTATTTTTTATCAGGGAACTTCTTCTAAACCAATTATTGACAATTCATATATTCCGGAAAAATCAAGTAAACTTGCCAAGGATTATATAAAAGATGGATTAGTTCTTATTCCGGAATCTAACGATACTCTTAATACAATCATTGGTTCTGCAACTAGTCTTGTAAATCACATCGATGAGCTTGTTCAGCAGATTAATGAACTTCTTGCCGGCAACGAGCAGGTTCCACTTGCACAGACAATTAATAATGTTAATAGGATTTTACGCCAAGTTAGCGCTCTGCTTTCGGGTGATGAGTCTGTTCCTATGGCCGCAATTATTAATGATTTGAATACAACAGTTGATACACTCAATTCTATTTTGGGCGATGTAAACGGTCTGACCGCTGACCCACAGGGATTAGTTCCAAAGCTGCTCGAAACCGAAGAAAGCAAAGGAACCTTTGATAAATTATATGCAGCACTTGATACTACAATTCAGGATTTGAACGGAATTTCTGGTTCGCTCGATAGTGAAATGCCGCAGGTTAGTATTTTGCTGGCACAGGTTCAGACATTGCTCAAGCAGGTTCAGGATGTTATGACAGGATTGAAGAATAATCCTCTTCTTAAAAACGGAGTACCTGAACGAACCGAACAACAGGCCGCAACACCAAAATTAAGGGAGGAGAATTTTTAATGAAAAGAAATAATGTGGGGTCCCTGAGGCTCTCGAAGGGCCGCTTATGTATAGTCGCCCTTTTTTTGTTAACCGCCTGCTCTTCTGCACCAAAACGTTCCATGCAGGTTTCTACAATTTATTCTTCTGCTACCGAAATGATTGAAAGTGCAAATGCCTGTATTCTTAGCGGCGACTACGAAAAGGCCGGCTTCTTTTTAAGTGCTGCAGAAAATCAGGCAATGTCTATTGATAATTACGATTTACTAACCGCAGCTGCACTTGCCCGATGCAGTTTAAATCTTTCGCTTAATCCTCCGCAGATTGAAACTGCACAAAAATATGTTGATTATGCAAAGGGTTTTGTAAAAAATTGTTCAGACCCTAAAAAGCAGCAGGCAATTGTTGAACTGAGTCAGGCTCGTGTAAGTATTTCTCAGGGAAGTTACAGCGGAAATCTTGAAGAAATAAAAAAAGTATTAAAAGGTGATGATTATTATTCATCTCAGGTTTTACAGGTAGAAGGCGATGTTTATAAACTCAAAAATGATTATGCTTCCGCCGACAAATCGTACACTGCCGCCGCAAAAGCTTTTACCGACAACCGCTATCTTTCGGAAATAGGAATCTGCTGGTATAAGGCTGCACAGGCAAGGTCGCTGGCCGGAAACAAAGATGGAGCCTTGCAGGCAATGGAACAGGCAATTTATTATGACCGCGCCGCAGAAAATTCGCTTGCCCTGGGGGCTGACTATTATGCTGTAGGATTGATATTAACAAAGGGAAATGCAAGGGAGAGCGAAAAGGAACGTGCGCGACAAGCCTTTACTCATTCTGCCGAAATCTATACAGCAGTAAATGCAAACGAACTTGCTGAACGCAGCCGCAATGCCGCAAAAGAATTACAGTAATTATGGAAAATAAAAAAAACGGAATCGAATGGTTTGAAAAAGAAAATTTCTGGATAACCTTTGCCCCCATAATGTTTGATGACGCACGCTGGGCCGAAGCTCCCGATGTTGCAGAATATGTTATGAAGCTTGCAGATTTGCAGAAGGGTGACTCAGTGCTTGATGCAGGGTGCGGACTTGGCCGGATAAGCGTGGAGCTTGCACTGCTTGGGTTTGATGTTACCGGAGTTGATATTATTAAAGCAGAACTTGATGCAGCCAGGGATAGTGCAGCGGCAGAAGGTGTACCTCTCAATCTTGTTCAGGCCGACCTTCGTAATTTTTCCAGTGACAAAAAGTTTGACTGCGCAGTGAATCTTTATACATCGTTTGGTTACTGCGATACAATTGAAGAAGACATGATGATTTTGAAAAGTATTGCGGGAGCTTTGAAAACAGGCGGCACCTTTATTATGGAATGCACCAGCCGAGAAAGCGCTATAAAATACTGGACAGCGGGCGAAGATTTTGACCGCGCCGGATATCATGTTCACACAGAGTTTGGAGTTGTTGGCGCATGGGAAGGGCTTCGCTCCAAGTGGGTGCTGACCGATGACAACGGTAAAAAGATTGAGCATGAGTTTGTGCAGAGATTGTACGCTGCTGACGATTTATGCAGACGAATGATTGCATGTGGTTTTAAAAGTGCAAACGTCTACGGTGATTTTGATTTGTCACCGTATGATGAACATTTGCGGACGATGATAGTTATATCAAAGAAATAATAGAGACATTTGGGGGAATAATTTCTGGCTGCGAGCGAGATTCCTCTTCGTCCATCTCGCTCGCGGACAGAAATTATTCCCCCTTAATAAATTTATTTATATTCTATAACTTTCCGGTGCTCCCAAATATGACTGTGGGAACGGTTCATTGGCTGCGTGAATCACAATCTTTTCAAGAACAATATTCGGCGTAACCGGATAGAACCTCAGAATATTAAAACCTTCGCGGCATTCGGCATAAATACTGCTTATGCGGATATTATTTGTAATGTCTGTGCCCCAAGGGAACTGGTTATCGCCAACTGCAAAAGTCTTTGTGTCTACAAGCTGCTTCATAATCTTGTCACCGCCAACTTCTGCAATAAATGCAAGTTTATTGTCTTTGTAGGCCGGGTTCGAAGGATTCAAGTAAAAATCAAACTGCATAATACCCTGCTTCTGGCACACAAATTTGTATTCAACATAAGGCGCATGTTTACCCTTTGGATATTCTGCAATTACAGGGAATGCTTTTATAGCAGAAAGCGTTTTTCCGTAGCCAGGGAGTTCTTCAAAAGTGGCAACCTCCCCTTTCCAACTTCCTGACTGTTTTTTTGCAAAGTGAGCGGCTTCCATAGAAATGTAATTTGAAGTCTGAATAAAAGTTCCTTTGTCGTAATTTAAGTTTGGAACTGCAGCATCAATCTTTACATTTATGCGCACTCTACAACCGTGTCCACCGTCGCCTGTTATTTTAAGAACTGCTGTTTTGTCTTCAGCCTGTTCCAGCTTTGAACGGTCAACTTTAAGCGTGATTGTGTCTATTAAAAGTGTCTTATCTTTTTTTACAGAATAACTTAACCAGTCAGCATCGCCGTCAACTGCAATTTCGTAAGCAAGCATTTTTTTATTGCAGGCCGCAACAAAAACTCTTGCACTTTCAACAGTCGGATTTTTAAAAGCATCACAAATCAACGGGAAGCCCTGCCAGTCGCCGCCTGTTGTAACAAAGCCGGAACCTTCTACCCAGGCACACAAACGTCCCTTACGAGGTTCAATTACATTTGCCAAAACAGGGTAACGGTTTTCTTCTTCATTCCAGTGAACAAAGCCAAAATGCTCAGACCAGCCCATTGCATACCAGCGGCCGCCGTCTACCTTGTCGCATTCGTCTACAAGTTTTTTATCAAAATCAAGGCAGGCTTCTACCTGTTCGGCGTAGGCATTTGCAGCCATCATATTGTAGCTTGCGCACCACTTGTTACGACCTGCTAAAAGCTGCATTTTAAGAACATTCATTGTTCCGCAGGCAGGAAAATAAACCTGTGCAAAAAATCCGGGGTAATCTTTTTTAGAAATCTCGGCCTTTAAGTTTTCGCATTCTTTAAGAACACTTTCGGCAAGAGCAAGAATTGTCTGGCTTTCATTAAAGTTTGCAGGTGCAAAAGTATCCGGGGTAATGCATTCGGTTCTGCGCATGTTTGCAAGCTTTGAGTAGGTGTTCATTATGTAATTCAACGAAGCCTTTTGCTTGTGGCTGAATTCCGGGAACTGCTGTTCAATCCATTCTGCAGTATAACCTTGAGTTGTGTATTCTTTAGCAGAATATTTTTCGTAATCATAGGCAAGATTCAAAAAGTACGAAAGCGGGAACTCATTTGTCATAATGTCGCCAACATTTACAATCCACAAATCGCGGATTCCAAAATCATAAGCGGCGCACAGCTGTTCCTTTGCCTTTGGAAGATAATTTGTATTGAGCCACTCGTAACTGAACGGCCAGCCGTGGTAGTCAAAATGATAGTACATCCCGTAGCCACCCTTGTGGTTGCGCATTTTTTCTGTCGGAACTGTACGAAGGTTTCCGTGGTTGTCGTCGCAGAGCATGAGTGTTACGCCTTCAAGTTCAGGGTCGCCCATTAAGCCTCTTGTATGTTTGTCACCGTAGAAATATGGTTCAACCTCTTTGTAAAGAGCAAGCATACGTGGAACCTGCATAACATCTTCGTTTACATTTTCGCGGATCAGACGGTTTTGAGTTTTTAAGACATCACGCAAAAGGTTGATATTATCTGCGAGCGTTGCATTTTTCATAATTGCTGTATCTGCTTCACCGCGCATACCAACAGTGATAACATTTTCAAACTTACCGTTGCGTTTAAGTCCGTCTTCCCAGAACTTTGTAATACCCTCTTCATTGCTGCGGAAGTTCCAGGCATCACCGTAAATTGAATCTGGTCCTCGAAGATAGCGGTATTCTTCCCCCGCCCTGCAGCATGGTTCGTGGTGACTTGCACCCATTACTACACCAAGTTCATCTGCAAGTTCTGCGTTGGCTAAGTCCGGACCGTCATCACTGAATCGGCTTGCCCACATTGCAGGCCAAAGATAATTTCCTTTAAGACGAAGCAAAAGTTCAAAAACATTTTCGTACATTTTTGCATTTACACCGCCAAAGTTGTGGTTTGCCCAATTGCCGAATGCAGGCCATTCATCATTAATAAAAAATCCGCGGAAGCGCACAGAAGGTTCCTTAGAAACAAAAATGCCGTCTTCAAGTTCAAAAGTTTTTTTCTTAGGAGGTAAAATATTGCACCAGTTAACAAGAGGCGAAACTCCAATAAGTTCAGACAAATGGAAAAGTCCGTAAATTGCACCGCGCTTGCCGCTACCGGCAATAATAATCTGATTATTGCGGACAATAAAGGCATAAACTTCGCGTTTGTTTACGTTCTGCGTGCCTAACTTTTCTGCAAAATATGAAGAAGTAGCAGCGGTACCAAAAATTACGCAGGGGTCATTGCCTTCCATTGCCTTACCGGAATCAACTTCTACAAGTTGTGGTTCATAACCAAAAACAAGCTTAAAATCGTTGCGAACCTTGCCGGCAATCTTTTTTACGCCGGATAATTCGTTTGCATCACAAATGAATTTTAGATTTTTTGAAATTTGCATTTTTTACCTCAACCAAAAAAAACGTCATAACGAATAAAAAAAAACGTCATGCTGAACTTGTTTCAGCATCTCTATATTAAAAGAGATCCCGAAACAAGTTCGGGATGACGTTATGCCATATATTATATTTATTCTTTAGTTAAAGAACCCCTTAGCCTTCAACAATTCCGCATTTAAAATACCACCCAGTGCAGCCCCTCGTTTTGTATTGTGGCTCAAAGCAACAAACTTTACGTCGAATACGTTACATGGGCGGAGGCGTCCGATTACACATGCCATTCCCTTTTCTGTTTCGCGGTCACGGCGTGGCTGAGGACGGTTTTCTTCGTGGCGAACAACGATAGGATGTTCCGGTGCACTTGGAAGCTTGAGCTCCTGAGGAACTGATTTATAGCTTGTCCATACGCGTTCAATTTCTTCAAGGCTTGGTTTTTTGTCATCAGGCAAATCAAACTCAAGAGAAACACATGCTGTATGTCCGTCTACTACAGGTACACGAGTACAAGTAGAAGAAACAAGAGGACCGGCTGCATTTTCAATCTTTCCGTCTACAACCCTACCAAGAATCTTGAGACATTCTTTTTCTGTTTTTTCTTCTTCGCCGCCAATAAATGGAACGATATTATCAATCATATCAAATGAAGCAACACCAGGATATCCGGCGCCGGAAGTTGCCTGAAGTGTAGTTACAATCATACGCTTTACAGGATATCCAGCCTGAATAAGAGCATGGAGCGGCATCATATATGTCTGAAGCGAACAGTTAGGTTTTACGGCAATAAAGCCCTTGTCCCAACCGTGATGCTTTTTCTGTTCTGCAATAACATCAAGGTGGCTGTAGTTAATTTCAGGTACAAGCAT
>JAFZXA010000078.1 GCA_017617115.1 Treponema sp. | reverse complement strand
ATTCCTTGCAGGACACGAATCATTCGCTGCTGCCGAAGGTGCTATTAAGATTGCTGCTAACGCAAACAAGGTTCGCAAGAACAAGCTCCGCGTTATTTTGAACGGTCTTGGAAAAGACGCTGCTCAGATTATCAGCCGCATCAACGGATTCACTTATGTTCAGACAAAGTTTGACTATTTCAATGGTGAAGGAACAGACAAGGCTCTTACAGTTGTAAAAGAGATTCCTTACGGTTCTAACCCTGACCGCCTTATCGTAAAGTGCTACGGTGCCGACGATGTTCGCGAAGGTGTTGCAATCATGTGGCACGAAAATGTTGATGTTTCTATTACAGGAAACTCTACAAACCCAACACGTTTCCAGCACCCAGTTGCAGGTACATACAAGAAGGAACGCTTACTCGCTGGTAAGAACTACTTCTCTGTAGCTTCTGGTGGTGGTACAGGTCGTACACTTCACCCGGACAACATGGCTGCAGGTCCAGCATCATACGGCTTTACAGATACTCTTGGCCGTATGCACTCAGACGCACAGTTCGCCGGTTCATCATCTGTTCCAGCCCACGTAGAAATGATGGGATTCATGGGAATGGGTAACAATCCAATGGTTGGATGTACCGTCGCATGTGCCGTCGCAGTTGCCGGTTCATTCTAAAAAAGAATAGCCACACGGATTCGGAAAATCTACGATTTTCCAAAGAATAAAGTGGATTGCTTCACTTCGTTCGCAATGACGGTAATGTCTGGTCATTGCGAGCGTAGCGTGGCAATCCATTTTTTTTATAAAACGACGTTAGTCGTTTCCAATCCGTGTGACAATCCTTTTTTTACAAATTCCATTTTTCGTAGTATAATAACCTTTATGAAAAAGGAACCAAAAATTTCCAGCCTCATTGATAAGGCTTGTTTTGATTATAACCTCATTGAAGACGGCGACCGCATTTTGATTGGCGTAAGTGGTGGAAAGGATTCTACTGTGCTGGCAGAGTATTTTGCTAACAGAGCTAAGCGACCTTTCTGCGGATTCACGTACAAGGCTTTAAATATTCAGAGTGATTTTGCTCCAAGGTTTCCTATAAAAATCAGAAACCTTTTTAAAAAATGGGATGTTCCTTTTGAATCGCTCAAAGTGAATATAAGCGGACGCGTTAAAGAAGGGCAGAAGATGAGCTGCTACTGGTGTTCTACTCAGCGCCGTACAGAGCTTATAAAATATGCCATGGAGCACGGTTATAATAAAATTGCTCTTGGTCACCACATGGATGATATTCTTGAAACTCTTTTAATGAATGTTCTTCAAAAGGGTGAGTTTTCTACAATGATTCCGTCTTTGCAATACGAAAATTATCCTGTTAAAATAATCCGCCCGCTTTGTTATGTTGCCGAAGATCGTATTATTAAATATGTAGAAGAGCAGGGCTATAAGCAGTTTACCTGTACCTGTAACTTTCAGGATAATTCTACGCGTAAGGAATCAAAGAAAAAACTCAAGCAGCTTACCGGCGGAAAACTGGAAGTGAAAGAGAGATTGTTTACGGCGTTGCAGAATATTAAAATGGAATATCTGCCGTAACTATTTTATATTCTCCTGAATAAATTTCATCTTCAGATTCTTAAGCTTTTCAGAAATTGAAACCTTGTAAATGTGCGGGTTCAAAATTCGCTTGTATGATTCGTCAAAGGTGTCGAGCTGGTCCTGCATATTTTTGTGGCTGATTTTAAGTTGTTCAGCATCGCTCAAACGTGGCTGTACTCGTTCACCATTTGAAATTCGTTTTTTCAAAAGTGGTTCTATGCGGGCAGCAGTGAAAGAGAACTGTCTGTAGTCTACCATCGGGTGATAGTAGCGGTATTCTTTTCCAGTTTCCAGAACTTCATCTTCAAGCGCAAGAATATCGGCGCAGGCCATGCCTTTTTCATCATAAAGACGGAATACATTTTTAATGCCAGGGTTTGTTGTCTTGGCAGGGTTGTCACTGAACTTCATTGCAGGAGTCATGCCGCCTGTTGTTTTGTCGTGACGTGCACAAAGCTTGTAAACACCTGTGAAGGAAGATTCGTTACCGCCGGTAACCATATGAGTGCCGACACCCCAGCTGTTTATAGGAGCGTTTCCTGCAACAAGAGTAGAAATAATTTCTTCTGTAAGCTCATTTGAAACACTGATTTTTGCATCAGGATAGCCGGCTTCGTCCAATGCTTTACGAACCTCGCGGGTTAAATAAGAAATATCACCTGAGTCAAGGCGTACACCAAAGTTGTAGCCCTTCTTTACAAGTTCACCACCGGCAATGATTGCGTTCTTTACACCAGATTTAAGTGTGTCGTAAGTATCAATTAAGAAAATAGAATTCTGCGGATAGATTTTTGCATATTCACGGAAAGCTTCAAGCTCAGAACTATGCGACATAATCCATGAGTGTGCCATTGTTCCCATTACAGGAATGCCGTAAAGCTTACCCGCCAGTGTGTTAGAAGTTCCGGCAGCTCCACCAATATAAGCGGCTCTTGTTGCACTCATTGCACCGTCTGGTCCCTGGGCTCGGCGAAGACCGAATTCCATAATAGGAGCTTTTTTGCTTGCAAGCCAGATTCGTGCAGTTTTGGTTGCAATAAGGCTCTGGAAGTTTACATGGTTCAAAATAAGACCTTCAAGAATCTGAGCTTCAATTAAGTTTGCGTGAATGCGTACAAGCGGTTCCTGTGGGAAAATTACAGTTCCTTCGTCCATTGTGTAAAGGTCGCCTGTAAAGTGCCAGTCTTTAAGATAATCAAGGAAGCCTGGTTCAAATATTTTCTGCTCTGCAAGATATTTAATATCATCTTCTGAAAAACGGAAAGAGGTGAGTGCGTCGAGCAATGTTTCGTTACCGGCTAAAACAGAAAAGCCTCCGTTAAAAGGATTTTTACGGAAGAACATATCAAACACTACTTGTTCGTTCATGTTTTCTTTCCAGTAGCCCTGTGCCATAGTAAGCTCATAAAAATCTGTAAAAAGTGCGCTGTTGATTGTGCTGTTTTCAATTATTTCGTTCATATTTACCTCGTTGTGGTCCCTGAGGTTCTCGAAGGGCCCTTAAAATGTTATTTCCTTTTCCTGTTGTGATTCATCCGGTGTACGCGGACGCTTGTTGTATTTATATGTGAATCGGGCAACCATTTTTCCCGAAACAAAATGACTTAAGAATGCAAGGCACTTCCATTTGAGTCTGTAAAGCGAAGTCATCTTACCCTTAAAGGCACGGTTCAGACACTGTTCAACAACCTTCTGTGGCGGAATGCCTCCCTTTACTTCGGGGCGTGCTCCGTTTGAGGCTACATTCGCAAACTCAGTACTAACGGAACCCGGGCAAAGTGCATGTACTTTAATTCCCTTGTCTTTAAGCTCTGCTGCAAGTGCCTTTGAAAAACTCAAAACATAAGATTTAGTAGCCGCATAAACAGCAAAGTTTCCAAGCGGCATATAGGCTGCAAGACTTGATGTATTAATAATAACAGAATTCTTTTTCAAATATGGAAGTGCAATTCCGCAGATTCCTGTGAGTGAAGTACAGTTTAATTCAACCATATCCATTTCGGCTTTTACCGAAGTTTCTTCAAAAGGCCCGTAAGTTCCAAAGCCTGCATTGTTTATTAAAAGTCCAATCTGAATGCCGCTTTCAACCTTTACAATTTTTTCGTGTTCTGATTTTAATAAATCTTCCAGCTGAGTAACTCCATCGCGTGAACCAAGGTCGATTTTTACAGGTTTTACAATTTGAAAATTTTTAGTCTGATTGATTTGTTGTGCAAGTGCATTAAGATTATCAAGTCGTCGAGCCACAATCCATATTTCATCAAAATCATACTTTTGCGCAACTTGAATGGTAAACTCTTTGCCCATTCCGGAGCTGGCACCAGTAATCACCGCGATGTTTTTCATATATATATTATAACATTTTAAAATGTCTGTATCAATGAAAAAAGTCCTCCCGTGCAAATAGCCTGCCGCCAACAGTGGTACAGGTAGAATTAAAGTGTTTACATAGTTATAATATACATATGAAATTTAAACCAAGTTTGATACTTCTTTGTTCTCTCGTACTTTTTACAGCATGTAATAACGAAAAAAAAATAAATGAACACGAACAACGAACACACGAGCTTGGACTTGAAATTCAAGACTGTATAAATGATGTGGCTCGGCAAAAATCTCAGGCAATTGATGATTTTATAAAAGCCATTCCGCTTGAAGAACGCATTGCCCAGCTTTTTGTTGTAAATATTGTTGGGTGCGACACTTTCATACCTGTTGAAGAAAATATCGCCGGAGGCTTTTTATATTTCAGCTACAACATTGCAGACACCAAATCTCAGATGATTTCCTTTAACAAATCAATTTTTGAATACTGTAAGGCTAACAAAAAAATCCCGCCGTTTTTGACTGTAGATCAGGAAGGTGGTTATGTAAACAGACTTCGCACACTTAATACACCGCTTCCTTCGGCAGAAAAAGTTGCAAATGAACTTACTGAACAAGAGGCCACAACTCTTTATAAAAATCAGGCCGAACAGATGCGTGCTCTTGGTTTTACAATGAACCTTGCACCTGTAACAGAAGTGTGCACTCCGGACAATGAACAGTTTTTAATGGAACGCAGTTTTGGCTCCCAGCAAAAAGTTATTGCTTATGGTGCAGTTTGTATAAATGCCTACGAATCAAACGGAATAGGCACTGTAATCAAACATTTTCCAGGCAACACAAATACCGACCCTCATACAGGTCTTCCCGAAATTGACTGGACACAACAGGAGCTTGAGCTTCAAATGAAACCTTTCCGTGAGCTTGTTAAACAAAATCCAAGTGCAGTGCTCATGTCTCATGCGCGTGTAAAAGGTTATGATGAAAAAAATCCTGCGTGTCTTTCTAAATATTGGGTTACCGATGTGCTTCGAAATGATTTTGGTTTTAACGGAATTATTTTTTCTGATGATATTTTTATGGGTGCGCTTGCCGATAACGGATATCCTCCGGAAAAAGCAGTTGTTATGGCAATTGAAGCAGGAATAGACTGCATCATGATTTCTGAAAAACGAATAGGGCAGAGTGTACAGGTTCTTATTGAAAAAGCCGCTGCAGACTCTGATTTTGAAAACCGTCTGAATGAATCTGTGCGACGCATTCTTGAATATAAAATCAAATGTGGATTTTTAAAGCTTGAACTTATAAACGGAAAATACGAGCTTTGTGTAAATTACCAGGAGAGCTTTTAATGTCAAAAAATCAGAATAAAGCTTTATATAAAGGAGCACAAGGTTTTGAACAGTTTTACTCAGAGCTTTATGGTCAGCGATGGCAATCTCTCAAACAGGCTTTTGCGGCTCCGGCAGATTCAATTGAATATAAAGTCCCGGGTTCTCAAAAATCCTATTTTTTAGACAGTGCAAGTATTCTGGCCGCTCTTTGCCTTCCGCTCAACAATGCCACCGATATTCTAGACCTTTGTGCGGCTCCAGGAGGTAAAACACTTGTACTTGCAAGCCGCATGTCAAAGGATGCACATCTTTCTTCAAATGAACGCTCACCGCAGCGAAAACATCGCCTTGCAACTGTAGTAGAAGAATGCCTGCCACCCCAAATAGCTGAACGCATAACAGTTTCGTGCAGCGACGGTTCCACCTGGTGTACACGCCAAACCGAATGCTTTGATGCAATTTTGCTTGACGCCCCGTGTTCTTCAGAGCGCCATGTCATTGCAGATCCAAAATATCTAAACCAATGGTCACCGGCAAGAATTAAAACAGTTGCAATGGAACAATGGGCTCTTCTTTCAAGTGCATACAGACTTCTTCGTTCAGGCGGATATCTTTTATATTCAACCTGTGCTTTAGCCCCTCAGGAAAACGACCAGATGATGGAACGGCTTCTAAAAAAGTTTCAGAAAGAGGGCAGCGGCGGCTTTGTCTTTGAAAATCCAGAACCGGATCAGACACAAATAGCACATTGTGCAAAATTTACGCTTCCGGCATACGAAAAAACACAATACGGATATCAGATTTTACCAGACACTTCAAACGGTGCCGGTCCAATCTATTTTTCACTTATAAAAAAATCCTAAGAAAATTCACCTATTTTGCTAAACCATCTTGATTTTTACGCATTTTAAGACGATAATATATAGAGAGTAATAGGAGTATTTTGATGCCAACCAGTAAGGAAAATGAAGATAAACTTCAGAAAATCATGGAAATTGAACGTCAGCTCAATGAAATACAGGACGTTGACGTACTTCTTGAAAGAATTCTTACAGAAACCAGGCATATTGTAAATGCCGATGCCGGTTCAATTTACGTTGTAGAAGAAGACCGTATTAAAATTAAATATGGTCAGAACGACACTCATCTTAAAGAACTCGCTCCCGGAGAAAAGCTTCCTTACAGCTGTTTCTCTTTTCCTATTAACGAAAAACAGATTTGCGGATATGTTGCTTCAACAGGTAAGTCTGTAAATATTGAAGATTGTTACGAAATCCCGGAATCAGAGCCATATAAGTTTAATAAGAACTCTGATATTATGACAAATTACCGCACCAAGTCTATGTATACCTTCCCGTTAAAAAATGCAAACGGAACAATTCTTGGTGTACTTCAGATTATCAATAAGCTTGACGAAAACGGAACAGTAATTTCTTTTGACGAAGAAGATGAACTTTTTATTGGTCACTTTGCAGTTAGTGCCGTACAGGCTTTGGGACACGCTTACCTGACAAGCAACATGGTAAAGCGTATGCTTAAAATGGCAGAGTTCCGCGACCCTAAAGAAACATATCCACATGTTGAACGCGTTTCGTCATTTGCAATGGAAATTTATGACCGCTGGGCATTTAATCACAATGTTCCACAGGCCGAAGTTCAAAAATACCGCGATAACCTTAAAATTGCTGCCAAGTTCCATGATGTTGGAAAGGTTGGAATTTCTGATGTTATCTTAAAAAAGACATTCCCCCGATTTACCGAAGAAGAACGAAATATTATGAAGGGACACACCTGTATTGGTGCGCAGCTTTTTGAACCAATTGAATCTAGTCTTGATGTTATGGCACAGGAAATTGCTCTTCATCATCATGACCGCTGGGATGGTGGTGAAAACGGTTATCCTGGAAACATTAAGCTCGAAGATTTTTCTATCCGCGATGGAGTAGTACCAAAGGCAGAACCTCTTAGTGGAAAAGATATTCCTCTTAGTGCCCGCATTGTTGCAGTAGCAGATGTATTTGATGCTTTGAGTCACAAGCGCTGCTACAAAGAGTCGTGGTCAATGGATGATTCTTTTGAAGAGATTCAGAACAGTGCAGGTTCACATTTTGACCCCGAAGTAGTTTACGCCTTTATGCAGATTAAAGACCGCATCTGTGCTATTCAGATGGCATTCCCGGACGAAGATTACGAATAATGAGTAAGCCCGCTGGCTCTATAAATTCTTTACTATAACTCTATCCAAACAATTTGCGAATTTTTCAAATTTTTTCTGGTCGTAGCCTTCGTGGTAAGGTTTTGAAAGACCTAGTTGTACAAGCTGAAGATTAAAATCGCGTTCACTCAATCTTTCTTTAATTATTTCTTTTGTAAATTCTGTACCGCGGTCATTAATTACAGGTACGCCTTTTGATACAAGTCGGTCTGCAAAAACAATATCGCGGGTAATTACAAGGTCGGTTCCTGGTTGTATGTGTTCAAAAATATAATTATCTGCAGAATCTTTTTGAGTGTCTGTAACAATCATATTAAAAGGATTTTTGCTCTGGCATTCAATCTGTTTGTTAGCAACAAAATAAACGGTAATGCCTTTTTTTGCTGCATAATCTACTGTATGATTTCGGACTTTAAGAGGGCAGGAATCTGCATCAACCCAGATATGTTTTATCAATTCAAAAATCTCTTATAAAACTCTGTTGATTTTATCAATCATTGCAATTGTGCGTCGCTCAAGTTCTTCGCTTTGTTCATCATCAATTACAGAAACCTGATCGTTCTGCATTTTTTCTTTTGCAACTGCATTTGATTTTTCTTTATATACTTCATCGCAAAGCATTATGCCTGCAAGAATTGAAGTCTGTAATGGTGTTTTTATTGATTCTATCTGGCTAACGTCGTTTACAATGCGTGAATAATAGCCCAAAAGTTTATTCAGGTATTCTTCGTCTTCGTTTGCCTGAATTGTGAAAGTTGTTCCTAAAAGATTAATCTGAAGCTTACCCATTAGAAAATATCGAATCCTAAATTATCCTTTGATTCCGGATCTTGTTCAGCATCATCTGCTTCATCTTCAACTGGTTCTTCAATTACTTCTTCAACCGGTACTTCTTCAAAAGGAGGTTCTTCTGGTTCTTCTACCGGTGTCATCTGATCAAAGTTCAGGTCAGTTACAACTGAAGCGGTTTCTTCAATTGGTTCGTCTACTGGTACTTCTGCTGGTTCTGCAACCGGTTCTTCGATTGGTTCTGGTGATTGTTCTTTAGAAGCAATTGCACCGGCTGTCTTCAATACTGAATGTTCAATTGAATTGAGCCGGTCAATTGCTTTAATGATACCAGACTCGATAGTTTTTTGTTCGCTTTCAAAAGCTGCAAGCTGCTCCGTTTTGGCAGAAAGTGCATTTGTGAGCTCTGAACATTTATTGCGCAGAGCAGCATTTTCGCCTTCAAGCTGTTTGATTTTTTCAACAGCGCTTTCAACCTTTTGTTCTAACAATTCAACCTGATCGAGTGATATCATAATTTTTCTTCCTAAGCCTTAAGTGCGTTCTTAGCAGCTTCTACAACTGCTTTGAAAGCAACTGGATCTTCAATAGCCATATTAGAAAGAGCCTTGCGGTTCAATTTAATACCTGCTTTGTTTACTCCGTTGATGAACTGTGAGTATGTAATTCCTTCTTCACGAACAGCAGCGTTAATACGAGCAATCCACAAAGAGCGGAATTCATGCTTACGGTCACGGCGGTCAACATATGCATGACCAAGTGCCTTTGTTACAGCATCTTTTGCTGGCTTGTAGTTTGATTTTCTGTCGCCACGGAAGCCTTTAGCAAGCTTCAAAATCTTTACACGGCGATTCTTTCTTTTTGTTCCGTCTATCGCTCTTGACATAGTCTTCTCCTATTAACCATAAGGAAGCATCTGCTTTCTGATTCTCTTTGCGTCTGCTTCATCTACATAACCTGCT
>JAFZXA010000011.1 GCA_017617115.1 Treponema sp. | reverse complement strand
TGTTTTCCGTTTACCATAAGGGCTGCCTGGCGTCCTGGAATAAAGCGAGGGTCTTCGCTTTCTACAACTTTGTATTCGTGGTCAAGGAAGTATACTAAGCTTGAAACTTCGCTTGCCAATGTGTTGAAGTTGGCGTTTGCAGCGGCGGTCAAAAATCCTAAGTGCTGGCGGGTGATTGTACCTGTGTTTTCGTCTTCTTTAAGATATGCAACTTTACCGATTTCGAAAATCTTGTGTGGGTACATGGCGTTGGCACTTCCTGCTTCGGCACGGCAAAGGCTAGAAAGGATTTCCGGGCGGATAAACTGATAGTTTTCGCTCATTGGGTTTGCAATTTCTATTACTTTTGAGCCGTCAATGAGCATATTGTCAACGTAGTCCTTTTTAGAACCAACATAATTGAAGATCATTTCCTGATATCCAAGGCCAACCATCAAAGTTTTTGCTTTGCGGCTGAACTCTGTAAGTGGTAAAAGGCGTCCTACAGTAAAATCCTGTGGAGTGCGAGGTTCAAAGGCACTAACATTGCAGCCAATCATTACGTCTTCAATAATATCTACTTCGTGAAGGAAATCGTTGCGGTATGGGGCAGGGGAAAGGGTGATGGTGTAGTCGGCAGGGCCTTTACTTTGTGGCCCTTCGAGAGCCTCAGGGACCACGGTTATCGTATTTCCCATTCTGATGAGGGCATCTTTTACTTTCTCAATATCAAAATCACTTCCGAGTAGCTTGTTTACTGCGCCCAAAGTTGTTTTTGTTGTAGGCTGGAAATAGTATGGAACCATAATGTCTTTTCCAAGGCCTGTGTCATAAGGATGCTTTACCAAAATAGGTTTAATTTCATAACCCTGATCTGCAAAGTCACAAGCAACAATGTTAGCACTAAGAACAAGGTTTTCAATATTGTCGCCGGTAAGCTCTACCATCAAATCCTTGTCACCAACCTGAACAGCACCAAGAGTTGCGCTGTTAATAATCGGAGCCATAGAAAGAACTTCATCTTTAGCATCGCTCAAAAGAGGGAACTTTTTCATGTCCTGCAAAATCCAGCCAAAATCTTTTCCCTTTGGATGGTCTGTAAGAATCTGGCGGCAGGTCATAGGAGCGTCACACTGCAGTGGTACAAAAGAAGTTTTGTCTGGGTCAACAGCATGATATTTTACAGGGAACTTAATCTGGTCTACGCGGTAAACACCCATAGAAATTGACTTACGTTTACGTCCAAAGTTCCAGGCAAGCTTTTCCTGTGTCTGAATAATATCCTTGAGCATAGGGTCATCAATTGCCTTACCTGTAATCATAAAGGCAACCATGTAAGGACGGATATCTTTAAGCTCAGGGTCAACAGTAACAACGCGTTCCCCGTAATCGTTGTTTCCGTGATTGCTCATGAGCTTCATATAATCAACAGTTTTTCCGCCTTCGTGAAGCTTAATCTGGCGTGCAACACCATTTGTAGACCAAAGGTCAGGGCGGTTTGTATCGTTCAATTCAATTTTTACAACGCGTTCGTTTTCCGGCTGGCTCATATCAGGCTTTTCATCAAGTTCGGCCTTAGCGCATGGAAGAATATCTTCCAGAACATCATAAGTATATTTTTTTCCAATAGCATCAAAAAACAGTTTTTCGTTACATTCGATTTTAGGCATTTTCAAGTCCTTATTTAAAGAATAATAAACTATTATAGAAGAATTTTAAGAGATATTCAATTATTGATGATTTTTCTTATAGTCTTTTGGAGTCTGTTTATAAAAATCTTTAAACACAGAACTGAATTTACTCTGACTTTCATATCCCACTTCGAGTGCAATCTGGTTTACGGGAAGTTGCGTTTGTACTAAAAGTTCGGCGGCTTTTTCCATGCGGTGTTCTTTTATGTGGGCCGCAAGCGAAGAGCCGTAAACATCTTTGAAAACAGTTTTAAGCGTTGTAGGATTCATTGCAAATTGTTTTGAAAGCTCTTCAATTGTAATGCGCTTTGAAAGATTTTGCGTAAGGTAATCGTGAACTTTTTTTATGGTCTCAATCTGATTTTCAAGGTAGTCGGAGTTTTCGTTTATTTTTTCGTGCCTGTTGTCAAAGTCGGGGCAGTTTACAGACATGAGTTTTTCTATAATTGAATGGAGCGCCTGACTTTTTGTGTTGTTTGAAACTGTGTAAAAAACCTCTCGTTCGTCCCGGTAGCTTTCTATAAGACCAGATTCCCGCAGGATTTTTAAATGATGAGAAACAGCCGGATTTGTCATTTTCAGGATTTGCGCAATATTTATAACGCACTCTTTAGAATGGCACAAAAGCCAGAAGATTTTTAATCGGGAAGGGTCTGCCAGAAGCGAAAAAATGTCTGCAACTGTCTGAAAATCCTGTTGCCGGCCAATCTGATTTTTTAAAAAGTCGAGCTTAAAGTATTCATTGTGATTATGGGTGATTTTTTGTTCCATTTTTGCCCCCAGACAGCCTGATTTTTTGCCAAAAAGACATTTTTTTAGTCCAAAAAGAAATACTTTTGGCAAAAATCTTGTGAATTTGCTCTTTCAATTATATAGTATTCTTAAGATTAAACAAGTGTTTAATTGAGGAGAAAGATTGTCGGGTCAAGCCCGACAATGACACTGGGGGTAATATGAAAAAAACATACGCTATAGAAGTTGACTGTGCAAACTGCGCTAACCTTATGGAAGAAGCAACTAAAAAGACCGAAGGTGTTGCCGGTGCTGTTGTAAACTTTATGACCCAGAAAATGGAAGTTGAGTTTGCAGACGGCGCAGACGAAGCCAAGGTTATGAAAGCTGTTCTTAAAGCCTGCAAAAAGGTTGAACCAGACTGCGAAATTGAATTGTAATATGACAAAGAAACAAAAAAAAGCATTACGAAGAATTATCATTGCGGCAGCAGAGCTTATACTTGTAAACATCATTTCAAGATTTGTTGTGCTTGGCGGAACTCCTTTTTCAAGGCTCCTTTACGGCATTCCACTTGCAGCACTTTACCTTGCAATTTACATTATCATAGGCGGTGACATTTTACGCAAAGCATTCCGCGGTATTATAAACCGTCAGATTTTTGATGAAAATTTTTTGATGGCAGTAGCAACTCTTGGAGCCTTTGCCCTTGCAATTTACGAACGCTCTGCCGACTATAACGAATCAATTTCGGTTCTGCTGTTTTATCAGGTAGGAGAATTTTTCCAAAGCTATGCAGTTGGCAAAAGCCGTAAGAATATTGCACAGCTTATGGATATTCGCCCCGATTACGCAAATATAGAAAAAGACGGCAAGCTTGAGCAGGTAAGCCCCGACACTGTAGAAATCGGCACAATAATTGTCGTACAGCCAGGTGAAAAAGTTCCTCTCGACGGAATTATTGTAGAAGGCAGCTCTACGCTAAACACAAGCGCCCTAACAGGAGAAAGCCTGCCGCGCGAAGTTTCCGCAAACGACGAAATAATCAGCGGAAGCATAAACTTAACAGGCGTACTCAAAGTAAAAACAACAAAAGCTTTTGGAGAATCTACAGTTTCAAAAATCCTGGAGCTTGTAGAAAATGCCAGCAGTCGAAAATCAAAATCAGAAGAATTTATTTCCAAGTTTGCACGCATTTATACTCCGGCAGTTGTTTACAGTGCGCTGGCTCTTGCAGTTCTCCCACCGCTTGTACGACTCTTCATTTTACAAACATCAGGCGAATGGCAAACCTGGATTTACCGCGCATTAACATTCTTAGTAATAAGCTGCCCATGCGCACTTGTAATAAGCATTCCGCTCAGTTTTTTTGCGGGGCTTGGAGGGGCCAGCAGGGAAGGCATTCTTATAAAAGGTTCCAACTACCTTGAAACACTTTCAAAAACAAAAATCCTTGTATTTGACAAAACCGGAACTTTAACAAAAGGCGTATTTGAAGTAACAGGCGTGCACCACAACATAATGGAAAACAAAAAGCTCTTGGAATACGCAGCTCTGGCAGAAAGTGCTTCGTCTCACCCGATTAGTAAAAGCCTTCTTGCAGCCCACGGAAAAGAAATTGACCGTTCACGCGTAACAAATATAGAAGAAATAAGCGGCCACGGAATTACAGCTACAGTCGACGGAAAATCAATTGCTGCGGGAAACGCAAAGCTCATGCAAAAGCTTGGAATAGAATACTGCGACTGCCACAAGGTTGGAACAATTATTCACATAGCAATAGACGGTGAATACGCAGGCCACATTGTAATTTCTGATGTTCCAAAGCCAAATTCAAGAATTGCAATTAATGAACTCAAAAAATCGGGAGTAGAAAAAACTGTAATGCTCACAGGCGATTCCCAAAAAGTTGCAGAACAGGTTGCCGCAGAGCTTGGCCTTGATGAAGTTCACAGCGAGCTTCTTCCTGCAGACAAAGTAAACCAGGTAGAAGATCTTCTTGCAAACAAAAACTCAAACACCGTTCTTGCCTTTGTAGGCGATGGCATAAACGACGCCCCGGTTCTTTCCAGAGCAGACATTGGAATTGCAATGGGAGCTATGGGTTCCGACGCCGCCATAGAAGCAGCCGACGTAGTACTCATGGACGACGACCCGCTTAAAATTTCAAAAGCAATCAAAATCAGCCGTAAATGTATTGGCATAGTGTATCAGAATATCTGGTTTGCGCTTGCCGTAAAGTTTGCCTGCCTTGCCTTGGGAGCCCTTGGCATTGCCAACATGTGGCTTGCAATTTTTGCCGATGTAGGCGTTATGGTAATTGCGGTACTTAATGCAATCCGCGCACTTAGCGTAAAGAAAATCTAAGGCAATACTTCACATATCAACAAGTCTCTGTTATAATTAGTATATTATTCGGGGCTGTAGCTCACCTGGCTAGAGCGCTACAATGGCATTGTAGAGGTAGTCGGTTCAAGTCCGATCAGCTCCATAATGGAATTTGCAGGCAAGTTCTTAACAGAACAGGATAAAGAGAAGATCAGCTTAGCAGTTCAACTGCACACACCCCTGGAAATTATGTCGTACACGCTTCCACGCGAAAAGGAACGATATATCCAGGAAATTCTCATGTATTTTTTATTGCAATGCCATCAGGAACACATGACCGATAACCTTGTGTTCTGTCTTAGCGAACTTTTAACAAACGCAAAAAAAGCAAATACAAAGCGCGTTTACTTCAAAGAAAAAAATCTGGATATTAATAATGAAATGGATTACCACCAGGGAATGGTAACCTGCAAAGAAGAAACCCTTTCAAATATCGAACACTATCTGCAGCTGCAAAAAGAAGCCGGTCTTTATATAAAGCTTATTCTTCAATTAAACGACGACGGAATTACAATTGAAATCCGCAATAATGCAATTCTTACAAAGTTTGAAAAAAAGCGAATTCTTGAAAAGCTTCGTGTTGCCGAAAAATACGAAGAACCGCATCAGGTAGTTTCGCTCATGGTAGACCAGACAGAAGGTGCCGGACTTGGAATTATCATCATTGTTCTTATGTTGCGCAAAATCGGTCTTTCGCGCAACAATTACAAGGTTTTTACAAACGAAACAGAAACAATAACCCAAATGCTTTTGCCGCTTAATACCGAAATTGACAAGCAGATGGATTCCCTTTACGAAGAGTTTGTCGATAACCTTAAGACAATTCCTGTTTTTGAAGAAACACTAACAAACTTTACAAATCTGACAGCAAATTCAGATGACAACGCACTTATAGACGCAATTTCAAAGGATATTTCACTGGCCGCAATTCTTTTAAAGGATGTTGCCGCTAAAGGACATTCCTGCTCTAAAATTTCTGATGCATTTGCAGTTCTTGGACGTGAAGGTGTTGTTGCTCTGCTTTCAAAAGAAAATCCTGCCATTCGACTTATTAAAAAAGAAGAGGATGTTCGTGAATTATGGAAGCATGAAACAGATGTTGCTTTTTATGCCTACAATATTGCAAAAAACACACCGGAATTTGGATTTGATTTAGAAGAAGTTTATGTTTGTGCCCTGTTCCACGATATTGAATGTCTGCTTCTTGAAGTTGCCACAGACGAACAAAAGCAGGGTGTTAAAAAGCTTGCCGATTCCCTGGACAGCAAAGGCGCTTTGTACCAGATGTTCCTTAAGGATTTTGGTCATAGTCACGGCTGCTATAAAATTGCACAAAGCTGGGGGCTGCCAGAAACAGTTGCACAGGTTGTGCGCTATCATAACAATCCGTCATTTGCACCTGAAAAGCTTCAGCACATTGTTTATGCCGTTTACCTTGCCGATATTTTGCAGTACTACGAGCAGGGAAAAGCTGAATTCTACCAGATTAATAAAGATGCCCTGAACTTTTTCCAGATTCACACTAAAGGGCAGTTAGATTTTTTAATTAAGAGCCTCCACCCACTTTTGCATTAATATTCCAAACGCAACGCCAACATTAAGAGACGCCTTAAGCCCTTTCATAGGAATGCTAACACGACCATAAGTTGCTCGTTTTAATGCTTCGGGGCTTACACCAAGCTCTTCGGAACCAATTATACAGATTCCCTGCTTTGGAAAAACAAAATCATTTATGTCTGTGCCGCCAGTTTCAAGCGCAAAAACAGGAACATCCTGCGGTAACTCATCCAGCGCAAGTCGCTCATAACCCATAGTTTCAATACAGCCCATACCACTGCGTACTGCACGCGGCTGCTCGGGGTCTACGCAACAGGGTGAAATATAAACTTTTTCGGCTCCCATTGCTTCTGCGGTACGGAAAATGGAACCCATATTAAACGGTGAACGAATATCTTCTGCATAAACTGCAACACCAGGAAAAAAATCCCTCTCTTTTACAGTTCCGTCCTCATTTGTAAGGCTAGGGTGGGGCGCAATAACTAAATCCCACTCGGCAGGGAATGTTCCGATTATTGCCAGAAGGTGATTTCGGGCACAGTTGCAAAGTCGAAGCTCATCAATAGGCTCGGCGGCAAGTAGTGCATTCAGTTCTGCGGCAGCTTCCGGTGTAATTTTTGGGTCTTTTAATAAAATCCTGGTTATTTCTTTAATATACTCAGCTCGAGGGATATTTGTAAAAGAGTATTCTGTTCCTTTTTCGGCAATGCCAAGAATATCGCGTTCAAGGGCTCCAAAAGTCAGGGCAAGCTTTCGTCGTTTTTGCCCGCCTGCCAGCTGGAACAATTTGCCAGGTTCAATCAATTTTTGGTACCCGCTTAGTATGCGTTCTTTACAAAATCAAAAATATCGTCTGTTGTCATGCTGCGCGGAAGGTTATTTACAATATCAACAGGGCGAACATCTTCAACTGCAAGCGAAAGCTGTTCAATAGAAAGTGACAAATCCTTAAGACGTGCCGGCAGATTAAACTTAGCAATCTTCTGGCGGATATAATCAACAAACATCTGAATTGCAGCTTCACCGGTTGTGTCTTCGGGAACAATGCGCATAATGTGTGCAAGCTTTTCAAGACGTGCTGCCTTAAACTTTGCAGCATCTTCAACAGAATAGGCCAGCAGAATAGAAGCAACAAGCGATTTATCAATTTTATAGCGTGAGTTTATTGTAAGACCAAGTAAAGAACAAAGTCCAAGAGAGCTTGAAGAACTTGCAATCGAAACCATTACACCAGCCTGAGCAAGCAAAATCTCTTCCGGAGTAGTAATATCAAGCGAAGGAGAGCCGTCCAATGCATAAGAAAGCAGCTCAAGACCTTTTTCTACAAACATATCGCTGAAGAAGTTTGCTTTTTGCGAAAGATATGCTTCAATACCCATGCTCAAAACTTCCATAGAAAGTGAAGATTTTTGATTATCGGTAAGGGTAAGCATAAGGTTAGGGTCAATAACAACAAGCTTTGTAAGATTGCTCTGAACCTTCATAAGCTTAAGCTGGTGATTTCGCGAGTCGGTAACAGGAATTTCATTTGTAAATACAAAAGGTGTTCGGAAGGTTGTTGGAACACAAATACAAGGAATTGCCGTGGTTGTAGGAAGTGCACCGTCTACAAAAGTATAAAAATCGTGAACTTCGTTATAAAGGGCCGCAACACAACGACCAATATTAAGGGCTTTAGCACCACCAACTGCAATAATTCCGTGAACATGGCTTTCTTTTGCAAGGGCAAGGGCACGCTGAATTGTTTTAGTAGCAGTACCTTCGGTAATTTCGCTGAATACAAAATGATCAAGCTTGCGGTCGTTCAGGGCAGAAATGATTTTTTCCTGCATTTTTACTTCGTTCAGGATTGGGTCCATAATAACCATGTAGCGTGAACCCCATTCCAAAGCCTGAATACCAAGTCGGCTGACAGTATATGAACCAAGAACAATATTAGGTGATATTCTAAAAATAAAATCCTGCATTTTTAAACTCCACTTTCTCCTTTGATTTGTATATTATACCCTTTTTTTAAAAAAAATAAAAGGTTGCCCGTTTATTCGAACAACCTTTTCATTACCATTCAGTTGGCTGAATTATGCAACCACAAAATTAAAGACCAACACTAGTCATAAATTTTTCGGCAGTTGACATGATTACAGCATCGCTCAAATAAGAAGGGTCTTTGATTTTTGCCTTAACTTCTGCAATGCGGTCAGCCCTTACATCAGGAGTTTCAGAAGCAACCTTGTCAAGGTAGTAAGCTTCGGCCATTTCTACGGCTTCTTTTGAAACAGAAATAGAATCTGTTTCTTTTTCTACCTTAGCAGAGTTCTCTGTCTTGCGGATGTTCTGAACATTGTTCAATTGAGAAACATTGTTTACACTATTTATCATCATAACGTCCTACCCCTCTACCTTTTAATTATCGGCAGATTCTTCAGAAAGTTGAATTTTTTT
>JAFZXA010000010.1 GCA_017617115.1 Treponema sp. | reverse complement strand
GCCATTGTAGAAATGTTTAACACAAATGCGGCTAAATACCACAAGGATTATTGTCCTGATATGAAGGCATACATTATTGGTAGAGTAGAGTATGCACAGAATGAGGTAAAATCGCAGAAGGATGCGGTTTTGTTTGAAGACTGATGTCATCCCGAACTTGTTTCGGGATCTGAGATAAATATGAAAATAAATACAGCGGTGCTTGTAAGCGGTGGTGGAACCAATCTGCAGGCTCTTATTGATTACGAACAGGCTCAGGGTGACAAATGCCCTTACAAAATTGTGTGCGTAATAAGCGACCACAAAGATGCATTTGCGCTTGAGCGTGCGGCTAAGGCAGGCATTCCTGCTACAGTTCGTAGTCCCTATTCTGTAATGGGTAAAGAGGCTGCTCAAGGAGCCGACCGTGATACAAAGCGTCGTGCTGTGAGTGATGCAATGCTTAAAGATTGCAAGGATTTTGGTGCCCAGGTAATTGTAGAGGCAGGCTGCCTTACAGTTTTGTCTGGTCCAATCCTTAGTGAATATGCAGACAGAATAATTAATCTGCATCCGGCATTGCTCCCAAAATACGGCGGAGTTGGAATGTGGGGTCACCATGTTCACGAGGCTGTGCTTGCCAACGGCGAAAAGGAAAGCGGCTGTACCGTTCATCTTGTAAACGAAGTTTGCGATGGCGGTAAGATTCTTTTGCAAAAGAAGGTTCCTGTTTTGCCGGATGACACACCAGACACTCTGTACGCCCGTATTGCACCACACGAGCACGAAGCATTGCTGGAAGGTCTTCTTATTCTTTGTAAAAATTTTTAATTATGAAACAAAACAAATTAAACCTGGGGTCGTATTTTAAAAAATACGCCTTTATATACTTTTTAGCTGTAATTGGAATGCTGGTGGGCGTTATGCTCGATATGGTTTTTCCAATTGTTGTACAGCATATAGTTGATGATGTTCTCATTGCAAGAAAGCTGGAGCTTATAAACATGCTGCTCCTTGCTATTCTTGGCATTGGTGTTGGACGCTTCTTTTTCTGTTATGCCCGCGAATGGCTCTGCGACTATGCCGGCAGTAAAATTGCCTGCGAAGTTAGAATTAATCTGTTCCAGAAAATCCAGAGTCTTTCGGCAAACTTTTTTGATGGAATAAACTCTGGTGAGCTCATGTCGCGCGTAAAAGATGATGTTGACCATATCTGGGATGTGGGCTGTTTTATGGCAATCCTTTCGGCAGAAGTTGTTGTGCGAACTGTAGCAGCAATGTTTTTTATGGTACGCATAAACTGGCTGCTTTCGATTATTCCTATTTTGGGAATGCTTGCAACCGGTATTATTGCCGTAAAAATGGAAAACAAGCTTGATGTTCTTTTTGAAAGCGTTGAGCAGGAAAATTCCGAGTTGAACAATACTGCTGCCGAAAACTTAGCAGGGGTACGTACAGTAAAAGCGTTTGCCCGCGAAGGCTTTGAAATTGCAAAGTTCCATAAGCATAATCAGAAGTATTATGACTTAAACATTGATTTGAGCCGAGTCTTTGTAAAATACAACCCGAAGATTCAGGTAATTACAAGGCTTTTAAGTGCCGCTACCTGTCTTTTTGGCGGACTTATGATTATAAAGGGAAATCCTTTTGCAGGTGGGGAACCGCTTACAATTGGTGAACTTATGGCATTGCTTGGCTACGTCAGCGGACTTGTGTGGCCGATTGAAATGATTGGCTGGCTTGCGAATGGTATTTCCAGGGCTAAGGCTTCGCTCAGACGAATCAACAACATTTACGAGCAGCTTCCACAGATCAGGGATGAGTCTGCACTGGCTGCCAGTGGGGAAACTGAAGAAGAAATTGCTGATGCCCTGTTTACAACTGATGACCTGGCAGGTGAAATTGAATTTGACCACGTAACTTACAAGGTTGGCGAACGCACAATTCTGGATGATGTTTCGTTTAAGATTGGTGCCGGCCAGACTCTTGGAATTATGGGTGCAACAGGTTCCGGTAAAACTACAATCATAAACCTGCTTAAGCGAATGTACGATGTTACAAGCGGCAGCATTAAGATTGACGGAGTAGATATCCGAGAGCTTCCACTTGGAGTTTTGCGCAGGGCAGTTTCTTGTGTAATGCAGGACATCTTTTTGTTCAGCGACACAATCGAAGGAAATATCCGTCTTGGCGAGCGCGAAACAATGACTGTTCCGCAGGTTCGAAGCGCCCTTGAAAAGTCGCATTCTGCAGAGTTTGTAGACAAGATGGAAGAAAAGGAAAACACCGTAATTGGCGAACGAGGTGTTGGCTTAAGCGGCGGCCAGAAGCAGCGAATTACAATTGCGCGAGCCCTTGCCCGAAAAACACCTGTTCTTGTTCTGGACGATTCAACAAGTGCGCTCGACACTGAAACCGAACAGGATATTCAGAAGGTACTTGCAGACCTGCATGGCATGACAAAGCTTATCATTGCCCACCGAATAAGTGCAGTGCGCAAGGCAGATAAGATTATTGTTCTGGAAAAAGGTCGCATTGCGGAAGAAGGAACTCACGATGAGTTGTTAAAAAGAGGAGGTCTCTATAAGGAGACTTATGACTCCCAATACTAATGGAGAGTAAATATGAACAGTTATAAAATAGACGAACAGCAGGTAAAGAAGTCCACCTTTGAGACCATGCCTCGCTTGTTCAAATACCTGCTTAAGCATAAGGCAAAAATTGGTGTGGTATTTGCGCTCATGGCGGTGGGAACTGCTGTTGATTTGAGTAATCCGCTTTTGAACGAGATTGCTATTGATAAATATATTATGCTCAAAAATGTTCCGGGGCTTTTGCGCCTTATTGCAATTATGGCAGTAATAAATATTATTGCGGTGCTTGCAGTAAAAGTGCGTATGCTCATTATGGCAAAGCTCAGCAACAAGGTTATTCAGGATTTGCGTCAGGAGCTTTACGAGCATATTCAAAAGCTTGACCTTGCGTTTTTTGACAGCCGTCCTTCGGGAAAGATTCTGGCACGTATAATCGGTGATACAAACTCCCTCAAGGATATTATTGAAAACGCAGTTACAACGCTTATTCCAAACATGGTTACTGTTATTGCCGTAATGGTAATTATGTTTATTAAAAACTGGAAGTTGGCTCTGGCTGCCTTGTGTACTCTGCCTTTTCTCATCGTTGGAGTTTTCCTGATTTCGATAATGGCAGAAAAACACTGGAAGGCTAAAAGGCAAAAGTCCAGCAACCTGAACGCCTTTATAAATGAAGACTTGTCTGGTATTAAAATTATCCAGAGCTTCCGCGCCGAAGAAGAAACAGACAAAACCTTCCGCGAGCTTATCTGGGCAGATCGCAAGGAATTTATGAAGGCCATTTTCTGGTGCGACGGATACTTCAGCTGGATTGATATTTGCTGGAGCGTTGGAACCATGTGTTTGTACCTTGTTGGAATTAAGGTGCTTGGAATTGATAATGTTTCAATAGGAACTTATGTTGCCTTTGGTTCGTACGTTGGCATGTTCTGGCAGCCAATTATGAACCTTAGTAACTTTTACAATCAGTTTGTAAATGCCGCAACCGGTGCCGAACGCATTTTTGAAATTATAGACACTCCGGCTCATATTGTAGACAAGGACAACGCAACCGATATGCCTCCAATAAACGGCAACGTGCAGTTTAAAAACGTTACCTTTGGCTACGAAGATGAGGTTGATGTTTTGCAGCACGTAGACTTTGACGTTCACGCTGGCGAAACAATTGCTCTTGTTGGACCAACAGGCGCCGGAAAATCTACAATCGTAAATCTGGTCAGTCGTTTTTATGATGTTAAAGACGGCGGCATTTTGATTGACGGAAAGGACGTGCGCGACGTAAAGCTTGAAAGCCTACGTACCCAGATGGGCATAATGACTCAGGACAACTACATCTTCAGCGGTACAATCCGCGAAAACATTATGTACGGAAAGCTTGATGCAACCGAAGAAGAAATGCTTGCAGCAGCCCGCGCAGTTCATGCCGATGACTTTATTCAAAAGCTCGAAAAAGGCTACGACACTCCGCTCACTGCAAGAGGCGGCGAACTTAGTAACGGTCAGCGCCAGCTTGTAGCCTTTGCAAGAACAATGCTAAGCGCCCCAAGAATCCTCATTCTGGACGAAGCTACCAGCAGCATCGACACAAAAACCGAGCTTATGGTTCAGGCCGGAATTGCAAGTTTGCTCAAGGGACGTACAAACTTTGTAATTGCCCACCGCCTTTCTACAATTCAGAATGCAGACCGCATTTTTGTAATTGACCACGGCGGCATTGTAGAGTCGGGTAGCCCGGCAGAGCTTATGGCAAAGAAAGGTGCCTACTACAAATTAAGACAAGCGCAGTTTGCGTAACAGTGGGGTCCCTGAGGCTCTCGAAGGGCCCTACATGTTCTCGTAGAAACCGTAGTCGTAACTATTGTCGCTTGTGAGTGGAGCAGGGGAAGCTTCAAAATAAACGACAGCGTTGCGGCCGGCTTTTATTGTAAACTTTGGTGCTTTGCCGTCAATCAACTGTGAAGCAACAAGCGGGTGTGCTGCAGACTTAAGAAGTTCAATCTGCGCTTCGTTCAGGTTTGCAGGTTCACCCATGTTGTGCCATACTTTAAGCGGGTTGCAGCATTCTTCATCAACAGTTTTTGTGATGAGGTTTGCGCGCGCCCTTGATCCAGTCTTTCCACCAGCTGCAATTCCCGGCAAGGCTATTTCAAAAGTCAGTTCCTTCTGCTTTGTTTCGAGCGTTAAGTTCCAGGCAATGCCTTTGTAAGAACCGTCGCTTGCTTTTACAATCACAATATTTTTATCGCGGTAAACGCATTTTTCTTCGCAGCACTTTAAATCCTTAAAAAACTTGAATGTCCAGTAAGTTGGTTTTGGAATGCTTCCGTTTGCTAAAAGTCCAAAGCCTCCGTGGAATGGTGTAAAAGGAACACCGTTTTCTTCAAATACATCGCCAAAAGTCCAGTAAGAATAACCTGTTGCAAAGTCGCCTATTTCACTAAGTGTTCGTCCAAGGTAAGCAGCATTCAGGTTTGTGTCATGAAGCGGACAGTTTGGAATATACGATGTGTTGAACTCTGTAATATAAAAAGGCAGGTCCTTGTAATCCTTGTAGCGGTTTATGATTTTACGGCAATCGCGCAAAGTCTGCAAAGTTTCATCAAGTGGCATAAGATGTGCGTAACCGTAGTGTCCCTTGTAATCAGGATAGTCTGTGCAATAATGATGCCGGCTGATAAAATCAATCGGAGGTTTTTTTTCTGTTAAAAAGTCCAGGAACCCAACCATCCATTTTTTGTCGGCACCACCACAAATAGCAGGACCACCAACCTTAAAATTCTTGTTTACTTTTTTAATTGCCCTGGCAGTTTTATCATAAAGTTTAAAGTACTCCTGCATATCGGCATCTTTCCAGAATCCAGGAAGATTTGGTTCGTTCCACACTTCAATTGGCCAGGTTAGAACCTCTTCTTCGCCATAGCGTTCAAGCAAATGACGCAGTGTTGCCTGTACAAGGTCAGTCCATTTTTTATAATCCTTTGGTGGTGTTGTGTTACCCTTCCAGTAAAAAATTGTCTGTTCTCCGCTGGCAAGTTTTTTTGGCATAAAACCAAGTTCCAAAAACGGGCGGATTCCCAAACGAACATAATCATCAACAACACGGTCAAGATAAGTAAAATTATATTCAATAATCCGTGGAGCATTTTTATCCACATATTCAAAATATTCGCGGTAATCCTTAAAATCCTTGGGACCTTTTTTAAGAGCACTCCTGTCTTTGAATTCCTGATAAATTGCCATGTCGTCGCTGAACAGTCCGTGTCCGCGAATAAACTTAAAACCAATATCCTTTTGAACAACGGCAAGCTGGTCCAGATATTCTTTGGTAAGCGCCAGCCCCATGCGTCCGGTGCCTACACAGTAGTCTACGTTATTGTTAAATTTTACTTTTTCTTTTCCGGTTAATTTGATTTGTGTTTTCATTTTTTGTCATGCTCCTTGTGGAATGCCTGTTTTTGTTCATACATTATGTTGTCTACGTTTTCAACTGCCTGCTCAAGCGTAAGCTCCATCTGCGGCGGAACAGAATAAGTTCCAACACTTGCAGAAAGATTATACGGCAGCTTCATTACAGAAGTTTTTTTTGCAAGCCGATCTTTTATCATTGTGCAGTAATCTTCGCCGTTGTAATTTTTGCTGTTTCCCACAACAAGAAATTCATCACCACCATAACGAATACAAAGCCAGTTTTTTGGAATAGTTTCAAGCACGGCAGCGGCAACAGTTTTTACTGCAAGGTCTCCATGTAAATGTCCAAACTCATCGTTAATGTGTTTCATCTTGTTTATATCAACAAAGAAAAGCACAGTTGTAAGACCATTCTTTTTATTCTGTGCATAAAATGGTTTTGCAAGTTTTTCGAGTCCCTGACGGTTGAGTGCACCAGAAAGCGCATCCTTTGTAGAAAGACGCAGATACTGCTGACTCATCTGCTTGAACATATTTCTTTTTCGAAAGTGTTCAATGCCCGTCCCCATATTGCGGGCCCATAAATATCCGTAACGGTTATCAATCATTGTCAGATTATTTTTTGCTACATAATATCCGTGAACATAAGAATGATGGAAAACAGGCAGAAACAGGAATACATTGCTTTTGTCGGTTGTTCGCATTTTTGAAGGAATGAGCTCGCGGATAGGAATCATTTCGCGAAGATATTTTTTATTTTCCTGAACAGAACAAATTGACTGAACCTGCGCACCATAAGAAAGATTTTGAGGAAGATTTTCGGCAGAATTAATAAGAACAGAGTTCCAGTCCGATTTCATAAAAATACAAAAATCAGAACCTTCAAAACTGTGCGATTTTACAAAGAAATTTTCGATGTTTGTAAGAAGCGTAAAAACATCTGCAGCTTCGGTAAAAATTTCGCCCATAATTTCCATATGAGAATCAAAGGCTTCTTTTTTATTTGCTTCATCAAGAATCTTGAGCGCAAAAAGATTTTGTGCCGAAGTTACTGAATAGCTGCACCCGCACGATTGACGCAAAACAGGATTGCTTTTTATGCTCAGCGTCTGCATTGGTTTTACACCCTGAATTAATCGGTTTACAGCTTCTGAACCCAAAAGTTCTGCATTGTTATTTACAGTTGTAATTGAAGGTTTTGTGCATTGAGTTTCGAGCATATTATCAAAGCCAATTATTTTGAGCTGCTCCGGAACCTTAATTTTGTTTTCTACACAAACCTTAAGTAAGGCCATTGCAAGTAAATCATTTGCACAGCAAAAAGCCTGAGGAAGCTTTTTACCGGATTTTACATAGTCATCAAAAAACTCATAAGCCTTATGATAATCGCAGGAATCAATTGTAAAAACCTTGTTATTGTCAAATGGAATATTATTATCTTCAAGAGCAGACTTGTATGCCTTGTATCGTTCTGCAATATCAACAGCGGTTTCTTTGCCGGAAATGTAGGCAATATCGTTTACATTATGCATTCTTATAACATGTGCAATTACCTCGTACATGCCCGCAAAATTATCAACCTTAAGGCAGCATATTCCCTGAAGCTTTTTATTTATTGTAATTGCAGGTTTGTTTGCTTTTAAAATGCGCTGCCGTTCTCGTTCCAGAACACGTGCATTATTAATTAAATCCGAAAGCATGACAATTCCGTCATAATCTTCATAATTAATCAGATTAAAAACAGAGAAACCGGTATTATTTGGAAAGCCTGAGTATTCAATGTAGTTGTAAGTATTGAATACGTAAATATCAATATTCTTACCTTCTACGGCCCGCATCATTCCCTGAATAAAGCCTTTTAGAAAGTGTGAACTCCATCCGCAGGCAAGTACAGCAATTCGACGATTCATAACATCAATTATAACATGGATTTACAAAAATACTAGCAAATTGATTCCTTTGGATTTATACTAAAAAAAAGGAGTTCGTATGAAAACAAAAAAATTATTTTTTACAATTCTTGCACTTGCACTTTGTGGTTTGTGTATTTCCTGTGGAAGCACGTCGCAGAATGCTGCATCAAATAAAAACGCTCCGATTTACGAGCCTGTTGTTGTTGCAAGCGAAGATATGATTTCGCAGCTTCCTGTAATTCGGATTAATTCTACCAAAAACGGTGGAAACAATGATTTTGTGACTCTGCCGGTTGCAAAGCATGTAAAACAAGCGCAAATGTCGTGGTTTGATTTTAGTAACATAGATAAACCTGACCCATGGTATGAAGAATGTACAATTTCTACAGAAGCTTCTGATGGGGCAGTTCTTTTAGATGGGGCTGCTGCTCAGGTTAAGGTTCGCGGAAACTGGACTACAAACTATGCAAAAAAATCGTTCAGAATTAAGTTTGATAAAAAACAGACAATGCTTGGTTTGAACAATGGCGGTAAGTATAAAAATTGGGTTCTGCTTGCCGGCTGGAAGGATGCTTCTCTTTTGCGCGATGCCGTTGCCTTTAAAATGTTCAGCACAATGTTCCCGGAATATTACACAAGTGATTCTGTTCTTGTAGACCTTTATATCAACAATGAATATTGGGGTGTATATCTTCTTGCAGAGCAGCAGGAAACAAAAGAAGGTCGAATTGAAGTTGCCGAAGCCGAAAAAAATTATACCGGCACAGACATAGGCTACCTGATTGAATTTGATTACTACTACTCAACCGAGGCTAAAAATGAACAGTTTGTAATTAATTATCAGAATGCCGAAGGTTATGAAGGAATTAAAGGTTATGATGGTAAGCAGATAAAAGAGCAGCTTCAAAAAGGCTACACAATTAAGAGTGATGTTTATGATGAAGCACAAAAGCTCTTTATTCAAAATTACATGAATAATTTATGGAAAATCTGTTATGCAGCTGCTTACAAAAATAAGTACTACCAGTTTACAAAAGACTATGAACTCGAGGAGTATGTGCCTGAAGGAAAAACAACCGACGAAAAATGTCAGAACTGCATTTCAAAAATCATCGACTTAAAATCTTTGGCAGATATGTACATCTTTAATGAAATTATCTGTGACCCTGATATTTATTTGACAAGCTTTTTCATGGATATAGATTTTAGCCAAAGCGGCGATAAGCTTTTGCGTTTTGAGGCTCCTTGGGATTTTGATTCAACAATGGGAAATAAGCGTCACTGTGCCAATGGACAGGGAATGTTTGCAGGTGTAACAAGCTATGATGTTAATTACCAGAGTGCAGGAACCGGAAATCCGTGGATGTTCATTTTTATACGCTGCGGTTGGTTCAAGCAACTTGTAAAAGATGAATGGGCTTTAGCAAAAGCAACAGACCCGGCAGGCACCGCAGAATATCTGATTTTGAGTTATGAAGATTGTGCGGCCAGTTTTGAAAACAACCGTGCACGATGGGGAAATCCAAGCGAAGATGGAGAGCTTTGTGAAGCTTCAAGTGCCGTAGCTGCAACTTCTCAAAAAGCTTCTGCTGATTATTTAATAAACTGGATTAGAACAAGAGTTTCTGCAGTTGATGGATTTATCAGCAAATTTTAAGACAGTTCAAAATCAATACGCTAAATCATAAATGGCGCCAGTGGAAGTCCATTCTTCCCGTAAATGTTCACCGGTCCGTAATTGTACCATGCGTATCTGGCGCTTACTGGATTTTTTACAAGCGGGGATGAAACTGTAATTGTATTCAGTTCTCCCTGCTGCTGTCCAAGTTTATATGCGGCCGGAAAGAATACTCCATCATCTCCTGCAATTTCAAATCCGTTGAAGGCAGGAGAAACAGAATTACCCTGAAGCTGTTCCATGTGCTTGTAGTAATCAAGATTGATTTTATCTTCGCGGGCAACAAATCCGTTTGCGGCATTTTCAAAGGTCAATATTATTTTTCCAAAGGAATCTTTGTTTTGAGGGGCTGCACCTTTTATAATAAAATCCTTTAACATTGGCGAAAGAACTTCTTCCGGTTTTTTCCCGCATGCTCCATCGTAAACATTTGCAAGCGCATTTTGTTCCATTCGTTCTGCCAGAACTTTTTTTGCCTTTGGATGAATGTCGTTGAATTGTCCAAGGTCAAGCGCGCAGGTTATGTAAGCATTTTTTACCATGTTGTGAACCTTTTGCTGAGCGGCTCGGATTAAACACCAGTGCTTAAAATCTTTGTCGTATTCATTGCGATGATTTGGAAGCTGTACAAAAACAAACGGCAGATTCTGATCTTTCCAGTCTGTGCGCCAGTTGTCTATGAGCTTTGAGAATAATTTAGCATAGCTTAACGGCTTGTGGTCGTCGCATTCACCCTGATACCAGATTACACCTTTTAGTGTGTAAGGAAGCACGCGGTTTAACATGCAGTCGTAAAGTCCGCAGGGACGGTATGGATTTTTGCAGGAGTGTGGTCCCGGCCATGGAGACTTGCCAAGAATTTTTTCTACCTCGTGCCATTTAATCTGTGGATTTTCGGCATATAGCGCAGCGCATTTTTTGTTCCATTCGTCGTTGATTTTTTCATATTCGTCATATTCGCGGCACTGCTGCTCAACAGATTTTCCGGCTGTTGCTTCTTCCTGTTCTGTAAGATATGTTTTAAGGTCGCTGTCTTTTTCAAGGTATTCACGGCGAACCCAGGCACTTGCACTTGTTCCGCCCCAATTGCAGCCAATTACACCAACAGTACAGCCAAGGTCCTGTGCCAGTTTTTTTGCAAAGAAAAATCCAACTGCTGACCATGCGTTTTTATTTGGCGAATCCCAGGTTTGCCAGGCGGTGTTTCGTTCTGCTTCGTAAAAGTGTTCGTCCATCCACGAAATTTTATTTGTGTAATAAAAGCGCACATTTTTTGCGCCGCCTTCACCGTTTGTGTCTGCAAGTGCTTGTGGCCCTTCTGTACAGTTTCCAAGTTCAAATTCCATATTTGACTGCCCGCCCGCAAGCCACACTTCGCCAATTGCAATGTTCTGGAATGTGATTTGTTCTTCGTTGTTCAGATTTATTTTGAGTGTGCACCCGTCCTGTGCCACCTGTGGTGGAAGCGAAAGCACCCATTTTTGAGGCCCCTTATAAATTCCCACATTCTCTCCAATAATATTGCCTTTGTTATCAAACAACTGTGCCTCAATAAAAACTTCTTCGCTGTTCTTGTCGAGCCATCCAAAAATATTTATGTTTTTTCCGCGCTGTAAGACCATGTTATTGGAAAAAACTGCAGCAACCTGTATTTTCATGAGAATTATTTTAGCATAAAAACTGTTACTATGCCCAACAAAAAGTGTTTAAATAGTTGAAACAAATGCAAAAAAATTATAAATTTGTTTCATAAGATTTTAATTTTCAGGAGTTTTACAATGAAAATGACAAAGAAATTTATTTTTGCAGCTATCGCTGTAGCAGCAGTGATTGGTTTTGCATCATGTCAAAAAGAAATTGGAGAAATTGATTGGAAAGGTGGTGTAGTTGGCTCTGGTGATGGAAATACTACTTTCACAGTAAAACAGACAAATGAGGCTGATGGAACAATCAGAGGTATGAAACAGATTGGTATTTTGAATCGTGCTCAGGGTACTTGTGTTCTTCGCCAATTTGACCAGACTAAAACTTCTTGTGATGGTATGGTTGGTTTTGCCTGCTGTTTTACAAAAAACAAGGATGCAACAAAAGCAAATAATGGAACATATAATTTCTTAGTAGTTGGTGTTAGAAATAACAAAGGTACAACAGAAACATATGCTTCATTCTTCTACAACATTGCAGAAGATAAACTTAGTACAGAAAACTTTGGTGTAGGAAAGAATCAAAAACAATCATATTCTGAAGCTCTTACAGAACCATATGAAGTAGAAATTGAACACTTCCCTAAAACATTGTCAGGTATTACTTTTGATAAAGATGGTACATTGACAGTTGCTGTTAAGCTTGTAGAAGCAAATGATGGCAGTGTAACAATTACCTGGTTAAAGGACGTTGAAGAAAACCATCAGGCTGCTACAACTACTGGTGGAACAGTACTTCATACTGCTGAAGCTAAAGCAACAAAAACAGGTCGTAATTCAACTAGTGCAAAGGGAAAAATCTGTGCTTATGCCAACATCTATTCTGGAAAATCACTGAATGCTAAATGGGATATTTATGATGTATCTTGGTCACAAGAAACAGTATTCAGTGCAGACGACGACTTTATCGAAGTTGGCGACATCCTTTTTGAATAACATCTTGTAGCGGCCCTTCGAGAACCTCAGGGACCCCGATAATGACAAAGAACAACGTCATTGCATTTTTGCAATGACGTATTTTTTTTAACATAATCATATATAATCGTACAATTCACTTTTACTGCGGCTAAATATAATTGGCATTATGAAAACAAATATGATGAATATGACCAGCGGCAATACTGTGCACCTGCTTTTGACTTTTTCGGTGCCTATGCTCATTGGTAATATTTTTCAGCAGTTATATAATCTTGCAGACTCTGTAATTGTTGGTCAGCTTATTGGTGCCGACGCACTTGCTGCAATTGGCGCTACAGCTTCAATTACATTTTTCTTTTTTGCCTTGTGCAACGGAACAGGCTCCGCTGGCGGCATTGTAACTTCTCAGTTTTTTGGCGAAGGCAACGATGCAAAAGTAAAAAACTGTATTGTAAACACAGCCTTTATAATGATAGTTGTTCCGCTTGTAATTGGAACAATTGCGTTTTTCTGTGCAGGTCCAATCCTCCGCCTTTTAAATACTCCGCAAAACATTATTTCAGACGCCACCGCCTACATGCAGATTATGTGCCTCAATCTTTTTCTGGTCAGCGCCTACAACTTTGTTTCTTCCATGCTTCGTGCTCTGGGCGACTCAAAAACACCTCTTTATTTTTTAATTCTTTCGTGCATCTTAAACATCTTCCTTGATTTGATTTTTGTGTACACGCTTCACCTTGGCGTAATTGGCGCGGGCATTGCAACACTTATTTCTACAATTATCTGCAGCATTTTGTGTCTGGGTTTTGCCTTTAAAACAAATCCGTATTTTAAGTTTACGCGTGCCGACCTTCACCTTAATTCCGCAATTTTATGGAAGTGCATAAAGCTTGGTGTCCCAATTTCGCTACAGTTTTCAATGATTGCAGTTTCGTGCATGGCCTTGCAGAGAGTTGTAAATAATTACGGGGCAGTTGCGGTTGCAGCTTTTACAGCTACAAGCCGTATTGAACAGTTAATTCATCAGCCGTATCAAACGCTTGGTGCCGCCCTAAGTACCTACAGCGGTCAGAACTACGGTGCAAAAAATAAAGACCGCCTTGCCGAAGGTTTTAAAAAGAGCATGCTCATGACAGCTATTTTCTCATTTGCCATGCTCCCGGTCATGCAGTTTTTTGGAAGTGCAATTACCAGGCTTTTTGTAAAAGACGCCGAAGTTATTGCAATGGGTGCCAAAGCTCTTGCAATTACAAGCTGGTTCTACATTTTCTTAGGAACAATTTACATGGTGCGCGGAGTTTTGAACGGAGTAGGCGATGCATTTTTCTCTCTTCTCAACGGCATTACAGAAGTTATCGGCCGCTTTACTGTTCCGTTCCTGCTCACTGCAATTCCGCTTTTCAATGTCTGGGGCATCTGGTGGTCTGTAGGCATTGTCTGGTTTTTAAGCGCCGCCACTGCCTTCTGGCGATATTTGTATAAACGGGCGCGCATCCTTCAATAGTTGCCCTAATTTCCACTTTTAATTATAATTAAATTCTTGATTAATAATAAAAACTCGAGGTACAAAAATGGGTGAAAACTATTTTAACAAAATCCCTTGGCGCGAAGCTCGACTTCAGCTGGGACACTGCCGTTCAATGGCAAAAGAAGAATTTGCGGACGGAGTAAACGCCCTTAAAGGTAAAAAAATTGTAATTGTTGGATGTGGAGCTCAGGGCTTGAACCAGGGTCTCTGCCTTCGTGATTCAGGACTTGATGTCAGCTATGCCTTGCGCGCAGCTGCTATTTCGGAAAAACGACAGTCCTGGAAAAACGCTACCGAAAACGGATTCAAGGTTGGAACTTATGACGAAATGATTCCAACAGCAGACTTAGTTGGAAACCTTACTCCCGATAAACAGCATACTCCTGTAATTACAGAAGTTATGGCAAAAATGAAAAAAGGTGCAGCCCTTTGGTACAGCCACGGCTTTAACATGATTGAAGAGGGAATGATTATCCGTCCTGATATCACTGTTGTAATGTGTGCTCCAAAAGGACCAGGTACAGAAGTTTGGCACGAATTCCAGCGCGGATTTGGTGTACCAGATCTTATTGCCGTTCACCCTGCAAACGACCCTGAAGGAAAGGGCTGGGCTTATGCAAAAGCTCTTGCAGTTGGTATGGGCGGTTCAAAGGCCGGTGTACTTGAATCAAGCTTTATTGCAGAAGTTAAATCTGACCTTATGGGCGAGCAGACAATCCTCTGCGGTATGCTTCAGGCTGGTACAATTGTTTGTTACGACAAAATGGTTAGCGAAGGAATTGCTCCTGAATATGCAACAAAGCTCCTTATGCACGGCTGGAACGTTGTAAGTGAAGCTCTTAAATGGGGTGGAATTACAAACATGATGGACCGTCTTTCTAACCCTGCAAAAATCAAGGCAAACGAACTTTCTAAAGAAATCAAAAAACTGCTTGCCCCGCTTTACCAGAAACACATGGACGACATCATCAGCGGAAAATTCAGTAGCACAATGATGGAAGACTGGAGAGCCGGAGACAAGGATCTTCTTGCATGGCGTGAAGACACAGGTAAACTTGATTTTGAAAAAACAGCAGAATCAAGCGAAGAAATTACAGAACAGGAATACTTTGACAAGGGAATCTTACTTGTTGCAATGGTAAAAGCCGGTTGTGAACTTGCATTTGAAACAATGGTTGATGCCGGAATTAAGGAAGAATCTGCTTACTACGAATCACTTCACGAAGTTCCTCTTATTGCAAACCTCATTGACCGCAAGCGTCTTTACGAAATGAACCGCGTAATTTCTGATACTGCAGAGTACGGATGTTACCTGTTCAGCCGTGTTGCCGCTCCAATGATGGCAAAAGACCTTATGCCAAAGCTTCACACCGATGTTATTGGTAAAGGACTTGATATAAAAGATACTCAGGTTAATAACGCAGAACTTGTAGCTGTAAACGAAGAAATCCGCAACCACCCTATTGAGGTTGTTGGTAGAAAGCTTCGTGCCTACATGACTGCTATGAAACCATTAATCTAAAGAATAGATGGGGTCCCTGAGGCTCTCGAAGGGCAATCAAATGGGACCCTTCGAGAACCTCAGGGACCCCGTCTTTTTTATTTCGATGCACTAATTATTGCATCTGTTATTTCCGGGAAATACCACTTCTGTTCAGTTCGATTATAATATCCATACCCTTCACTGTAATCAGGGTTGCCGTTTTCGTCCTGACCAATCTGCCAGACTCCGTTATCCCAAAGGCAGCACGGAATGCCAAAGCTCTTTGCTGTAGAAACATAATAATCAAACCAGGCAACGCGTTCACTTAAATTATCCTTGTTTGTTGCACCGTATTCACCAATTACAACAGGGTAGCCGTTATCAATAAACTTTTTCTTAAGCTTTGAAAACATCGTATTAAGCTCATCCTTGTGTGCCTGCGTAAAGCTGCGAACACCCGGAGATTCCATTGCAAATGAATACGGAGTATAGGCGTGAATAGAAAGAATTAAACGACCGGTTTCAATATCCTGCGGCATTTTAAAAGCGCTGGATGAAGCCGCATTTTCACTTGCCTGAAGTGCCGGGCACATTACAAATCGTTTTGCATTGTTTCCGCCTGTTGCACGAATTGCATCAAGTGCTGTCTGATTCATCTGCAAAAGACATTTCGCTGCATCAATACTTCGCGAATCTCCGCCAAACCACCATTCACTTGAAGTTCCGGCAGGGCGAGGTTCATTCATTGTTTCAAAAATCAAATGTTCATCGTAGCCGTTGTTAAAGGCAGTTGCAATCTGGCTCCATACGTTATATAAAAAGCGCTGTGATTCTACAAGATTTTCAGTGCTTGGATAGTAACCGTTTGCGCGCGGCATTGTTCCGCTTGAAAGATAATTATCGTGATGAGAATTAATTATTACATACATGCCGTCTTCAATTGCCCAGTCAACAATTGTTTTTACACGCTTCATCCATTCAGGGCTTATTGTATAATTCTGTTTGTCGGTAATATGATTATGCCATGAAACCGGAATGCGGATTGTTTTAATTCCTCTTGCAGCAAGTCCGTCAATCATTGCTTTAGTTGTGAGCGGCTGACCCCAGCTGGTTTCTGATTGCATTCCGCTTGTGCCGGTTGCATCTAAGGTGTTTCCAAGATTCCAGCCGGTTGTCATTGCTTTTGTAAGTTCAAAAGCAGATATATTTCCAAAGACAACAGAATCATTGTCTTTTAGGGCAGAGGCTTCATCATAATAAGTTTCTTTTGAAAACGCAGAATCATCCCGGGTTTGTTCAGGAACTGGTATTTGTGCAGATTTTACTGGTTTACAGGCGGCGAAGTTTAAAATTAAAAGTGCCGAAATCAGGGTAATAAATAATTTCTTCATATCTTTTATTTTATCAAAAAATACTGTAAAGTTATAGTATGAAGACAAAATCCATTACATTAATGTTTATCATAATTGCCATTCTCCTGGGTGCGGGATTTTTTGCTTCTAAAAAATTTATTCGAAAGAGCGAAAAAACTTCTGTTCGTGCAAAAATTGTAACACCTAAAGGCTCTCAAACAACCGATACCGAAACAGATACCGACAGAGGTAATTCCGATTTTAATTCCGAAAATTTTGATACCTTTATAGCACTGCGTTCAAACGAAACTTTAATTAATACAATTACAATTGATTTTAATAACGACGGCTATGATGATGAAGTTATTACCGTACGAAAAACCGGCTCCGAAAACTTTACCATTGTACCAGGTCTTTTTAATCCCGAAACTGCTGATTATGACAGGCTTGAAGATATTCCTACATCTATTTCAAGAATCAGAACTTTTTCTCTTTCGGGCATGGATATTATTGGTGACCACTGCAATTCTCTTATTTATCAGGGTGTGGCAGATGATGAAAATTATGTAATGCAGATTTTTCTTTGGGAACCAGATGAAGATAAAATATTAAAAATCGGTGATTTTGTTTCGGACGGAACAATTTTTATTCAGCAGACAGAACGTTCCGATTCTTACCAGCTTTCACTTTCTAAAGGCGAAAGTTTTTCGGTATGGGTTTATGAATCGGAAAAGGTTATTGATGAAAACGGAAACATTGTTTCGGGACAGAATCAGATTCAAAAGGAATACAAATGGAACTCCGGTTCAAAAAAATATGAACTTGCAAATGAAATAAAAGTAACGGCAGGTAAGCTTGCTGCTAATGAACTTTCGCGTATTCAGGATGGAACAGTAGAAACCTTTGCAGCCTTCCTTGATGGACTTTGGTATAAAACTTCAAACGAAGATAATGTAATACGTTACATTTATTATAATTACGAAAACCGCGAAATTATCCTTCTTCAGTCCGATGTTCAGGAAGTTTATGAATGGGAAGACAGTAAGCTTCGCCACAACGGAATTTATTTGTACACAGTAAACTCTGATATTACAAACCTTCAGCGTCGTTTTGATTTGCTTTTGATTTCGGTTGATGAAATTAAGATTACGCTTTATGACTCAATTGGTCTCATTATTAAAGAAAGCTCTGAATGGGATGGTCAGTACAAAAAAATGAGTCTGCAAAGCTCTTTTGAAGAACCTGTTGATGAAGAAAAAAACAGATACCTTGTTGAACTTGAAGGCGATACTGTATGGAACACAATTGACGGCATAAACTCAATTAATCTTAATGACAGCCGTTACACCTTCCTTTTTGATGATATGCAGGAAGAAGGGCTTTATTCAATGATGGAAATAGGCTCTTATAATGTTCTTGCATTACGTGCAACATCATTTAATACAGTGCTTAATCAGTTTTATGCGCTTGAGTTTGGTACAAAAACAATCACCGAAACAGTAAAAAAGAAGACTGTAGAAAAAACAGTTACCGACTACGATACAATTACCTTTACTCCGGTAAAAATCACCCCAACAGACTGCTTTGCAACAGATGGAAAGGTGTATACTTTCACTCGGGCAACAGAATAGATAATTGTAATAAATCTTTTTTTTCTATATAATAATAATTTATGAACGCAAACGAACTTCGCTCAAAATATATTGAGTTCTTTAAAAGTAAAAATCATGCTGTAATTTCGGGACAGTCTCTTATTCCCGAAAATGACCCTTCTGTATTGTTTACAACAGCCGGAATGCATCCGCTTGTTCCTTATTTACTTGGTGAAACACACCCTGCAGGAACACGTCTTACAGACTACCAGAAATGTGTACGCACCGGCGATATTGATGAAGTCGGGGACCCAAGCCATCTTACCTGTTTTGAAATGCTTGGTAACTGGTCGCTTGGTGACTATTTTAAGAAAGAATCAATCGCATTTTCTTATGAATTTTTAACAAGCAAAGACTGGCTTGCACTTGACCCTAAAAAAATCAGCGTAACAGTTTTTGCAGGAGACGAAAACGCTCCACGTGACGAAGAAGCAGCCCAGATCTGGAAAGATAACGGCATGCCTGAAGATAAAATTGCCTATTTACCAGCCAGCGACAACTGGTGGGCAGCAGGTCCTACAGGTCCATGTGGTCCTGATACAGAAATTTTCTACTGGGTAGGCGAAGGTCTTCCTCCTGTTGGAAGCAACAAGGGAACAGACAGCGCAAACTGGATGGAAATCTGGAATAATGTTTTCATGCAGTACAACCGCGTTGACGAAAAAACTCTTGTACCGCTTCCAAAAAAGAACGTAGATACAGGTATGGGACTTGAACGCACAAACTGTATTTTACAGGGAAAAACAAGCGTTTACCTTACCGAAGTTTTCCAGCCAATCATTCAAAAGATTGAAGAGCTTGCAAATTACAAATACGAAAGCGATGCCGAAAAAGACAAGTCTGTACGCATCATTGCAGATCACACCCGCTCAGCTGTATTCATTTTGGGAGACCAGCGTGGTGTTACTCCAGACCGTGTAGGTGCTGGTTACGTACTTCGCCGTCTTATCCGTCGTGCAGTTAGACACGGAATGAAGCTTGGAATTGAAAAAGACTTCCTTGCCGACATTGCCGCAACAGTTATAGAAAACTTTAAGGGACCATATCCTGAACTTGAGCAGAACCGCGAAAAGGTATTTAAGGAACTCACAGCCGAAGAAGCAAAATTCCGCCAGACTCTTAAGAAGGGTGAAGCAGAATTCCAGAAGCTCCTTCCAAACCTCATGAAAAATCCTAAGAAAATCATCAGCGGAAAGGTTGCTTATAATTTGTACGAAACTTACGGATATCCTCTTGAGCTTACTCAGGAGCTTGGTGCCGAAAATGGCTTTACAGTAGATGTAGAAGGCTTTAAGGAAGCAGAACGTAAGCACCAGGAAGCCAGTAAGACAGTTGATGCAGGAGCCGCTAAAGGTGGTCTTGCAGAACAGAGCGAAGTTACTACTAAATATCACACAGCAACTCACCTTTTGCAGCAGGCACTTGTAAATGTACTTGGTCCGCAGGTTGCACAGAAGGGTTCAAATATCAACAACGAACGCATGCGCTTTGACTTTACTTTTGAACGCCCTATGACACCTGAAGAAATTAAAAAGGTAGAAGACATTGTAAACGAAAAAATCAAGGAAGATTTGCCTGTTACAATGGAAGTTATGCCGCTGGACAAGGCTAAGGCCGAAGGAGCCCGTGCATTGTTTACAAATAAATATGGCGAAGACGTAAAGGTTTACACAATCGGCCGTGATGTTCACAACGACTGGTTCAGTAAGGAAGTTTGTGGTGGCCCGCACGTTCAACATACAGCACAAATTGGTGACTTTAAGATTCAGAAGGAACAGAGTTCTTCTGCAGGTGTGCGCCGTATTCGTGCAGTAATTAGTGGAGGACTTCCGCTGGAAGGATAGCAGTGTCATCCCGAACAAAGTGGTGTCATCCCGAACTTGTTTCGGGATCTGTAACTAGAAAATATTAAAATTGTTAAATATAAAAGAAATATAAATGAGGTTTTTATGAAAAAGATTATTTCAGCTTTATCAATACTTTTGCTTACAGCAGGTATGTGTTTTGCACAGTCAAATGACCTGCAGGTTTTGACAATTGTAAAATATAATAAGTCAGAATCTATTACTGTAAAACAGCTTAAGACACGCTGCGACACTTACGAAAAACAGCTTGGTCAGAAGCTTACACTTGAACAGAAAAAACAGGTATTAAGTGCTCTTGTAGACGAAAAAATTGTACTTCAGGCTGCAGCAAAGGCAGGAATTACAGTTCTTGACAGCACAGTTGATCAGTACTTCCTTGAAGCAATGAGCCAGTCAATAGGTGCCTCTGTTACAGAAAAACAGTTGAATGACTATTTCAAAACTCAGGGTACAACTCTTGATGCTGAACTTCAGAAGCAGACAGGAATGAATGTTGCCGATTATAAGGCTTATCTTAAAAATCAGCTTATTGCACAGCAGTATGTTGTTCAGCAGAAACAGAGTGAAATTCAGGCAGCCGCTTCTCCAACAGATGCAGAAATAAGAGCATTTTATGAAGGTAACAAAGCTTCTTTTGTATGGAACGACATGGTAAGAGTTATGTTTGTTGGAGTTGCAAAAGGAACAAATGCAGATGCTGCAAAAAATAAGTGTACAGAACTTAGAAACAAATATGTAGACAAAAAGCTTACTAAAGACCAGATTCTTACACAGGCACAGGTAGCCGAAAACGGATATTCTGCAGAAGAAGGACTTCTTCCAAAAACCGAAGCCGCAGCTGCTCAGGTTCAGCTTACTTATGAAAGCCTTCTTGGATTATATGAAAGAGATATTGGATATATTTCTGATGTAACAGACAGAGGCGATGCTTATATTTTCATTGTTTTGACAGGAAAGTATGCTGCAAAAATGCTTGCCTTGAGCGACGTTGTAACTCCAGATTCAACAGTAACTGTTTATGAATATATCAAACAGAATCTTGCTTCAACAAAGGCTCAGTCTTATATTCAGCAGGCTGCACAGGAAGTTGCAAATGAACTTCGAAAACCAGAATATGTTGAAGAAAAGAAAACCGGTGCCGCTTTGGATAAACTCTTGAACTGGGGAGACTAAGGTGTCTAGAAGAAAAGGCAGGATTTTAGCTTTTCAGGGTGTTTATTCCTGGGATGTAAGTAAATCCTCTGTTGAAGATATTCTTAAATTCTCATGGCTTCAAAAAGATTCCGAAAGTGAAGACAAGGAGCAGGAACAGTCTCCAGCCCCTGAAGTACTTGAAGAACGAACTTTTGCAAGCCTTATAATTACGGGAACCATAGAGCACATTCAGGAAATTGATGAGCTTATTAAAAATCACCTTTCTGAAAACTGGACTCTTGAAAGAATAAATAAGGTTTCGCTTGCTATTCTGCGGACAAGCATTTTTGAAATGAAGTTCCAGAACGGCTCGCAGCCAAAAATAGTAATTGACGAGGCTGTAAACATAGCGCGTGAATACGGACTCGAAGATTCCTATAAGTTTATTAATGCCGTACTTGATAAGATTGGAAAAGAAGTTTAGAAACCTTTCATTTATATTTCTCATTTCAATTTTGGGCTTTGCTCTGCTGGGGGCTTCGTGCAAATTAAAGGCAGAGCAAAAGTCGTTAACAAGCCATTTTGAAATGGTGGATATTCAGATTGCCGACAATCAGTTTGCCGATGCAGTAAAGCAGCTTAAAAAAATCGAAAAGCAGGCTTATGATGTCTGGTCGTACATTGGTATTTACAAGCGCTATGCTCAGATTGGTGAAGACAAGCTTGCCGAAAAACTTCTTAAAAAAGCACTCAAAAAAAACAGCCGTAACCCTGAACTAAAAGCAATTTATGCAACGCTGCTTTTGCGTCAAAACAGGCTTGATGAAGCAAAAAAAATGGCGGAAGACTTGCATGGTACAAAATATGGTTCTGTTTATTCCGAGGTTGTTCTTAAGCAGGCAATGGCTGGTGAAACAAGTGATTTTTATAAAGATCCAAAATACTATTCAATTTATTACGATGCCTACCGCGGAAGTCTGAACCCAATCTGGATTCGAAACTGTGCAATTTTTAATCTTAAGGATGGGCGTTTTGACAGTGCGGCATCACTGCTTCCAGCTTCTTTTGCCGACGCCGACGATGCATATTTTTGGGCACTTGTTTTGTTTGATGCCGGAAAATATTATGAGTCTGTAAGTGCCCTTGAAGTTTCACGTTCCTTCCTTGCCGATTATTCAGTTAATGGCGGTAAAAGAGCATACAGAACTTCAGAAATCAAGCAGATTGCGCTTGAATCCGATGCTTACATGGCTGTTTCCGAAATGGAAAGTGCCGAAGCAAAACGTCAGGAACTTATTTGCCAGCTTGATAACTTTAACAGACTTTCTGCCGAAGATGAAAACCTTCTTTCTATAATTGTAGTAAACAGTGCAGTGTGGGCAAAAAATCAGTATGATGATGACTCTTGTGCTGACCTTTTGTTCTATTCTGTAAACCGCTGGCCAGACAATGTTGCGGCTTTAATTTTATATTCCGATTTTGCCTATAACTCAAATCTTGAGCGTGAAGAAACTATGGAAATCAGGAACTTGAGGCAGAACGGCATTTCTTCTGTCTCAATGGAAAAATATGATAACCGCAGAAAGATTCCGCTTAGCGATGCAGTTTATCGTCTTGAGCAGGCAATGGAGCGAACAAAAGATCCTTATCTTTCAATTGCAAGACTCGACCTTAAATATAAAACCGACAACTCGTTTACAGTAAAAGAAAAAACTGCCGATTTGTGGCTGCAGATGGAAAACAATTACACCGAAAGCGAAAAGTACCAGGCGCTGCTTGTTCAGTATGTGCTGAGCTTCCTGCTTAAAACAAATCAAAAAGACGATGCCCGCGAGCTTTTTACAAAATATGTTTCTACCTTGTATGATTTTAATGCAAAAGAAGATTTCTGGAGTCAGGTTGGAAAAAATATAGCTTTAATGGATGAGCGCACTGCAGAGTTTGCAGCCTGGTTTGCAACAGATGAAAAAAAATTTGATGAAGCGCTGCGCATTTACGAATACTGTGTTTACGAAAGCGGCGGCATTTTGTACGAAGGAATTGTTTCTCCGCTTGTTTCTACAGTTTCGTGCATGAATCTGGCTGATATTTATTTTTCAACAGGCAAAAAAGACAAGGCACTTGATTTGTATGGAAAGGCCGCCGGTCGTGAAAGTAAAAATTATCTTCGTTCTGATGTTTTTTATAGAATTGCAAATATTTATGCAGCCAGCGGAGACAATAAAAATGCCCTTCGTTCTGCGGAATATGCAATTCTGCTTTATCCCGATAACGCAAGGGCATCTTTGCTAAAAGAAAAGTTGTCGCAGTAGACTACTCAATCACAGCAATAATATCGTTCATGCGAAGAATAAGGTGATCTTCGCCGTCAATCTTTATTGGGGTGCCGGCATATTTGTCGTACATAATGCGGTCGCCTTTTTTAAGTGTGATTTTTACTTCATCAGTTCCAGGTCCAACTTCAACAACCTTTGCAGTCTGAGTCTTTTCCTGAGCAGCTTCCGGAATAATAAGTCCACCAGCAGTTTTAGTTTCTGCCTTATCGTTTTTTACCAGTACACGGTCAGCTAATGGTTTGATTTTCATATATTTATACCTCTTGTGAATCATTGTCATTGTCGGGCTTGACCCGACAATCTATATATTAAATTTAATAAAAAAAACTCAATTCGGCAAGTGAAAAAAAATTAAAAACTTTTAAAAAAATATGTTGACACACGACATATGTCGTGATATGATATATATATCGAGTGGCGATATAACGAGAGTCGACCATGCTATAGCGCCACATCAAAAATGTCATCCCGAACTTGTTTCGGGATCTCACAGGAGGTTAGCTTATGAAAACAGTTAAATTTGAACCATTATCAGAAAGTTATTTTTATATTTTGCTGTGCCTTTCAAAGGGAGCAAATCACGGCTACGGTATTATGAAGATGACAGAAACGCTTTCAAAAGGAGAAGTAAAAATCGGGTCAGGTACAATGTACGGAGCAACCAGCAACATGATCAAAAAAGGCTGGATAAAAGAAATTGTATCGGACGAACCAGGATCAGAAAAAAAGAGACTTTACACTCTTACACCTGAAGGAACAGAAGCTTTTAAGGCAGAAGTTGCACGTCTTAAAAGGATGATTAGTGCTATATAAGGAGGATTTTACAATGAAAGAATACAAAAGAGTTTGGAATGTTTATGCAGCTTGGGATTACACCAGAGAAATTGAAGATTTAAACAAAATGTCAGACAATGGCTGGCAGCTTATCAAAGGCGGTCTGTTTTCTAACCGCTACAAGAAGAACGATTCAATGCATTATCGCTATCAGATTGATTTTAATCCAAAAATTGAAGATATGGGTCGTTACATCGAAACCTTCCGTGAACAGGGCTGGGAATATGTAAACTCAACCTTCAATGGCTGGCACTACTTCAGGAAGCTTTATGACAAAACTGGCGAAGATTACGAAATCTATAACGATTCTCAGTCGCTTAAGGAAATGCAGGCTAAATGGCAGAAGATGGGAACAGTCGCCATAGTAACTGTTACCCTGCTTGCAATTCTTGAATTGATTTTTACAATCAGATGGCCACGTCTTTATTCTGCAGTTTTGACTTTGACTTTGATTATCGAAGCATTTGTAATTAGCCGCGGAGTATTTATTCTTCGTAACACACAGCGTGCCGACGGACACAAACGCAGCTGGAACGGGGCTCCAACTTTTATGATTGTTCTTTTGCTTGGTATGGTTAGTACTTTAGTTCTTATGGGATTACGTAATAACAACAGATTCAATACAAAGAGCGAGGTGTACGAATCAATTTCTTCAAACATTGCAGATGCAGTTGACTGGGGAAATGTAAAGGTTCTTTACCCGGATTTCTACAGCTTTGAAGTAAGCGGATATACAGGCTCGCCAATGACCTGGGCTCTTGTAAATGCACAGACTGATGAAGTTGTGACCCAGATTCGCACAGATTCATCAAAAGCAAAAGACGGCAAAAAGTTTGAGGAAAAGCATAAAATTCTCCTTAAGCGTGGAAACTACAAACTCTACGGCTACGACTTTGCCGGTGGAGAAATTGATTTACGTGTAAGTCTGGATTGACATGTCATTGTCGGGCTTGACCCGACAATCTATTTCATTGATTCAATAATCCCATCACACCACTTGTCAAATTCAGGGTCTTCTATCTGACATTCCGGGTGGTTCATTACATATTCTATTGTTTCGCGAATTCCCTGATCGGCACGTTTTGTTGCAACAAAATCAGGAACTAGCGCTTTAAGTTTACTGCAATCAAAAACTACGGAGTTTGCCTTGTCACCAATAAGGCTTCCTGTAAAGTCATAATGAGAATGAGCTGCCAGATAACTTGATGAAACATAAACAGGCTTAAGCTCAACACCAAGGCTATCTGCAATGCATTTGTAAATCTGATTCCAGGTAACAGACTCATCGCTCATAATCTGAATTGCTTCGCCAATTGCGTGAATGTTTCCCATAAGGCCAACAAAACCTTTTGCAAAATCAGAATTGTGAGTAATTGTCCAAAGGCTTGTGCCGTCACCATGAATAATAACAGGCTTTCCTTCTTTAATGCGTTTTAGAACCTGGTAACTTCCCTTGTCTCCGTGAACTCCAAGCGGAACAGAACGTTCATCATAAGTGTGGCTCGGGCGGATAATTGTTACAGGAAAGTTTTCTTCGCGGTAAAGCTTCATAAGGTAATCTTCGCAGGCAATTTTGTTTCTGGAATACTCCCAATAAGGATTTGCAAGCGGAGTTTTTTCGCTGATGATGTAGTTTGAGCAAGGCTTCTGGTAAGCAGAGGCAGAGCTTATGTACATAAACTGGCGGACTTTTCCTTTTAGCAGATGGTAGTCGCGTTCCAGCTGCTGGGGCACAAAACCAATAAAATCGCAGGCAACATCAAAAGTCATGTCTTCAAGTTTTTTTGAGGTTGCGGTCTCGTCGTTTATATCTACCGTTATAAAATGTGCCCCCTTAAGCGCCGGGTCTGCGTTACGGTTCCCGCGGTTTATAAGATAAAGCTCCCAGCCTTTTTGCAAAAGGAGCTTTGAAATTGCCATGCTTATGGTGCCGGTTCCACCAATGAATAATGCTTTCATAAATCCTCCACAGATTCCGTCATATAGCTATGATTTAGTAGATTCAAAAAATATGGTACTCTAAGTCTGACGGGACTTGGAGGCAGGCGAAGGTTGTGCTCGCAATTAGGGAAGCAAAACTGTTTACCCCGTTCGTCATATTAAATCTCAACCTGCTGC
>JAFZXA010000009.1 GCA_017617115.1 Treponema sp. | reverse complement strand
TTCGGACTTCTTCCTTGGCGGAAGAAAAGTTGGACCTTGGGTAACTGCCCTTAGTGCCGAAGCATCAGACTCATCAGCCTGGGTTTTGATGGGACTCCCTGGCCTTTGCTACCTTGGCGGCTTCAAAGAAACCTTCTGGACAGCCATTGGTCTTATTGTAGGAACTTACCTTGCCTGGCTTTTTATTGCAAAACCTTTACGCAAGTGTTCTGTAGTATATAAAGATTCCATCACAATTCCGGAATTCCTTACAAACCGCTTCAACGATAAAACCCACATTCTTTCAATCGTTTCGGTTTTCTTTATTGTAGTATTCTTTACAATCTACACCGCTTCCGGATTCGTTGCCTGTGCAAAGCTTTTCCGCTCAGTATTCGGCCTTAACTGGAACACAGGACTTTTGATCGGCTTTGTAATTATTCTTTCTTATACAATTCTTGGCGGATACCGTGCCGTTTGTACAACAGACTTTATCCAGGGCTCACTCATTTTTATAGCCTTTGTAGTTTCTGGAATTGTAATTGTTGCATCTCTTGGAGGCTTTGGTAACGCAACAGCACAGGTTCAAAACTTTACAACCCGCGCGCTCAATGGAGAATTTGGTGCTGCAATGCTCAAATCCTTTACAGGAAACCAGAGCTTCAGCCCAATGTCTGCCGTTTCCGCATTTGCATGGTGTCTTGGATACTTTGGAATGCCTCACATTATCATCCGCTTTATGGGCTGCCGTTCAAACAAAGAAATCAAAACAGCCCGCCGCGTTGGAATTGTTTGGATGATTATCTCTTATATTGGTGCAGTTCTTATTGGTGCACTTGGTACCGCTTACCTTTTGAACAAAGGAGTCATTCTTGGTGCCGACCCGTCAGAAGTAACAACAGCAGGTCTTAAAGTACTTGGAACAGGAACTCAGGAAGCCGTATTCAGCGAAACAATGATCCGTATGTTCCCGGCCTTTATTGCAGGACTCTTTCTTTGTGGTATTCTTGCCGCTTCAATGTCTACAGCCGACTCACAGCTTCTTTCAGCTTCGTCAGCAATTGGTCAGGATATTTACAAGGGTCTTATCAAAAAAGATGCCGATGACAAAAAAGTTCTTCTTGTAAGCCGTATCTGTGTATTTGTAATTGCAGTTCTTGGTTTGCTGCTTGCACTTAATCCAAACAGCTCAATCTTTGGACTTGTTAGCTTTGCATGGTCAGGCTTTGGCGGCACCTTTGGTCCTCTTATCATTCTGGCCCTCTACTGGAAAAAGACAACCGCTCCTGGCGCAATTGCCGGCCTTATCTGTGGTGGTATTACAGATGTTGTATGGCACTACCTCCACGGCGGAATCTTCGATGTTTACGAAATCCTCCCAGCCTTCATTGTTTGTCTTATCGTAACAGTTGTAGTTTCTCTCTTCACCAAAGTAGATGAAGAAACCGCAGCCAAGTTCGAAGAATACAAGAATCTGGAAGATTAGAATAACACGGTCCCTGAGCCTGTCGAAGGGCCACAAATAAAAGGAGGGGCGCCTGCCCCTGCTCTTATCGGAAATCCGTTAAAAAACGAGCCGCTAGGGTCGTTTTAGGATTCTCCGACAAAATGCACTCAGTCAGGCTATGCCTGACTGTACCCCCTCTCCTAGGGGCTCTGCCCCTAAAACCCCGTAGTTTATGCAGTTTTATTCTTTCTGTTAATATCAGTAATCCCCATAAGAAGGTTTGGGACATACAAGTCTTCATCAAGAGCATCCCAATGAATACCAATTCCGCCACCACTTAATTCACATACATTACGTTCTTCCGGCTTAGCATTAAAAAGAGTTGGAAAATAAGCAAGAGGCAAAGAAAGTTGTCTTCCGTCTATGAGTAATAACCACAAATTTTCACTATCAAACCATACTTTTTGAGCCTTAGCATTATTCAAAGAAAAATCCATTCCAGGCCTCCTTTATTTTATTCATATTTCCTCTGAAACCCAGAATTTTGCAAGTGCCCCATTTTTCCTGACATGAATATGACAAGGCTCTAAAGGATTTCCTTCATTAGAGAAAAAGAAAAATCTATAACCTTTCTTATTCAGGACGGTTGGCATAAAACTATTATACCACACATTCCAGATTTTTCCACATAATAGGGAAAAAACACGCGAAAGATACTAACTAAATCAATCCGCGTGTTTTTATAGCTGATTTTTGATAAATTTTCAGAAAAACTTAAACAATTTACACGCGAAATAAACTATCTTAAAGAAAACGCGTGTAAATACACTAAATTCCTCTAGTTGAACTCACGGATGGCACAGACATGAAGGGGACCATACTTGTTGTTGTATCCACCGTCTCCATTACTGAAACCTAATACAAAAGCGTAATTAGCTCCGTGGGCCTTTTCCTGTGACGACGACCAGTAGTAAAATGCACCAAACGTATCACCACCTAAAGCCCCGCTTGCAGTGTTTATAGTTTCCTTGTTCTTCCAAATCTGAAACAGTTCCGCTAGACTCGGGAGGTACCAGCCATTTTCTAACCCTGAGGCTTCCAGACGGCTTTCGCCTTCACCATCAAGTATCTCGCGAGCGTAATCCTTCGCAAAGTAAAAGGCAGGATACCTATCCGATGCACCCTCTCCAGTCGTGTCATCTGTTGTATTTCCTTTATCCGGATCAGTAAGCCATGAAGCAATCTGACTAAGATTGTTACTGCCGTCCTTGTCTTGACTGTCGGCAAAGGTTAGCGAACCAGCGGTTTTTCCTCCATAGCACACTGTTGATTGAATAAGGATATTGTATGCGTTTGCATCGGTTGTACACCATGCCTTTTCATCGTGTTTCAAGCCTACTCCGAGTGTCTTTTCTCCTAGTACGTCGCTGTTGTCTGTTCCCTTGTAGAAAATTACCGCAATTGCGGAAATCCTTTTTGCATTCTTCACGTCATCCTCAAGAGCGTCATAAGCTGAATATGACATTGCACTTCCGTCATTGAACACAATATCACCTACTTCTTTTGCTTCACCAGGTGCTTTTGTTCCAATATAAGTTATAGTTTGTGTTCCTCCGCCGCTGTTTCCACTACCATTTCCACTTGTAGTAGAAGTTGTTGTTGCTCCAGATGGCTGTTCTGGCTCATCTGTTTTGTTGTTTCCATTTGAACAAGCTGCAAAAACAAATGCACTTGCCAACAATAAAATAATCAGCTTTTTCATTTTAAAAACCCTCCAGTTTTTTTATATAAAAAAAGTCCGAGGCCATGGCCTTTATTCACCACAAGCTTCGGACTCTTTTCTCACGTTATTAATGAGACAAAATTATCTATGATTGATTGATTGATTGATTGATTG
>JAFZXA010000077.1 GCA_017617115.1 Treponema sp. | reverse complement strand
GAGGGCTTTAATGATTGCAAATAAGAGAACTGGAGAAAATCAAAACTTCGCTTGACAATAAACATAGGATAAATCACTTTAATGCTTTTGTCATCCAAATCTACATCACTGTTTTCCATGCAGATATTTTTGAATGTATAACAAGGTAATCCATAGCCTTTTTCATTTTCAGTCACAAAGGGATCTGTTTTACAGATGAAAAGGATATAACTGTCTTTAAGATTTTTGTAAGGTTCACCCTTCATGATAGCATCAATATCAATCATTGACTGATAGTATCGGGTTCGTTTGCCTAGAGCTTTCTGCTGATACGACTGCATTTCAATGTCGATGATTTTATCAGAGTCCTTAAGATAAACATCAAGCCGAACGCCTTTAGTCGTGTAGTATGGTTTAATCTGCTTTTCAAGTTCTGGATATTCAATATGTCCAACTTGAATATGCAGGAGCCGCTCCACAAGCTCTGCACAGATGTCCGGTTCATGAAGCACCGCCTGGAACATACCGTTGTCGGTAAAGGTCAACTGTTCGATTGGTTTTGGATTATAATAATTGTTTTCCATTTTTGCCTCCTCGGAATAAAAATTCCCACACTATAGTTAACAAAAAATTTTTAAAAAAGAGGAAGTAAATTTCGAAAAAAGTTGAAAATTTTTAAAAAAATTGAGAAAAACCCAAGGAACTGATATAATTAACATAAAGGAGATTCCCAAAATGAAAAATCCATTTAGTCCAAAAGTTCGAGGGGGGGGGTACGGTTGTATAGTAATAATTGCCTGTGCCCTTGTTTTTTCTTCGTGTGAAAATTTTCTTAAGGGTGGCGAAGTTGCCAGACAAATAGAAGAAACCATTGCCTACAACAATGCAAAAATAGTAAAAGTAAACCTTTACAGCAATGACGAAATGGGAATCATCACTCCAGATTCAACTTACGATGCCCGCCTTGGTTTTAATTTTAAGCTCCAGTTTATTCCAAATACACAAAATTATGTAATTACAGATCCCGCAAATGTTTTTGAAGCTGTTAGTATAAAAGATAATTCGGTAAGCCGTGCCGACTGCGTAGAGTTCACCCCAATTGAACAGACCGCCGCCGACAAAAAAGAAGGCATTTATTATGCTTATGCCAAAGTAACAAAAGCCGCAGATGATATAAGGATTCGTCCTAAGTGTGCTCTGGTTCCAAAAGTTACATCTGTTTGGCCGCCGAACGATAACACAAGTTATCCGCAATATACACCTATTAGAGTTAGTTTCAACAAACCAATTATGCTTTCCGATTTTTCAGATGAAAATGGTTTTTTAAAAAATATCAGTATAAAATGTGAAAGCAAAGATTTACTTAAAACAACAGAACAAGAGAATCCTTTCTTCAGGAGCCCTTACCTCGAAGATGAAGGAAAAACTCTGATTATTCAGTTTTCTAATGGCAATAATCTTTTTACAGAAAGTTCTATAACTACAAGGGATATAGAAGTTACTTTGAATCTGCAGGGAATTACAGACGGTATTCAAGGCGAAAATGTTGCTTTTGCTCAAAGCACTTATAGTTTTAAGTACACAGTTAACCCTGGGCAAGATACAGATAATCCTTCGTTTAAAAAGTTTGCTATTGCACATACTAAAGAAGATGTACAGAATGGAACGAATTTAATTACAATGGACGATTTTTCTCATTATGCAGCAAAAACAAATTATAATAATGACAGTAATATAGTTGCCGGAAATATTCATAATCATCATGTAAACAAAGTATGGATTGATTTTGCAGCAGAAGATAAGAGTAGTGGAATATCCAAACTGGTTATAAAAGAACAGATGATTAGAGATAAGAATGCTGATACCATAGAAGGTGAAATTTATACAACTGAATATTTCAACAGTTCTGGTAATAGTTATTTTAATGACTGTATAGAGTATAATTTTCAAACTTTTTCTGATGGTGTAATCAATCTTTCTTTTTACCTTTATGATTTTTCAGAGCATGTAATTGAATCAAAAATTGATTTAGTAAAGGATTCTGTTTGTTCAATTGGAGCATATATTTATTCAATTATTAGTAGCTATTATGTAAATGGACAATCTTCAATTGCGTTGGATTTTGCAATTAAACCAAATAATTTTTATGGCGAACAATATTTTATAAAAGATTTGGATGGAACAAAATATGTAGAAAGTCCTTTTGTAGAAAATCAAAACGATTCCTTTGAATACTCTACAAAACTAATTAAAGTTGAATATGGTTATTCAAAAGAGAATTTAACAACAATGTATTCTGAGGAAATTACAAATCAAATTGAATTTTTGAACGAAATTGGACGTGATTTTGGTTGGTGTAAGAAATATTATTTAACTATAGATTACGATTGTTCAAAGAATTTATATTTGATTTGTACAACAAAAGATTCTGCTGGTAATACATGTATAAATGAAAAAATTGTAGAAAGACCAAATAATGTCATTTCATGGTCTGAAACGAAAAAAATAATTTCAGAACAGGAAAGAACTGTATGGAATTATTATTCAGATTCAGATGATCAGCCTTCGTTTTATTGCGTATATGAAAATCCGCAAGGAGAACAGAATAATCCTTTTAATTTAGGTGATGGGAATTCTAGTTTGTTATTACAAAATACATATATTGATGATCTTTCAGATGGTATTTATTATATTTACGCTACTACGAATTCTGTTTATCCCAGTTTTTATGGCCGTCCTGCTGTTTTTTACAAAGGAGTTCTACAGCCAGAAAACAATGCTGTTTCACTTACTGATGAGCTTATACCAGACTTTTTTGTTACATCGGATGATCCAGTCTTAAATGAAGGGAAACGACATATTCATATTAAAATAAACGAAAATGAACAGTTAGATTCAAGTCTTACATATTTAGTCCAATACAAAAAATCAAATGAAACTGAATATAAAATCACTAAGGAATTTGATTTTGATGTAGATACAGTTTATACAGACTATGATTTCAGGTTAATGATTTGTAATACATCAGGCGAAAGTATTTATTCGGAAAAGAAATCAAAAGATTTAAAATATGATAATGTAAGTCCAAATTTCAAAGATAATTACAAAGTAATGTTTTTATCAAATACATTGTATATTTATCTGGAGTGTCAAGATGATGGAGTTGGTTTTAATAAAAACAACAATAATGAAATTGTGGTTAAGTATATGACCTCAGTAGCGCCAATTGACGAAAAGAACATTGATTGGATAAACGATAAAAATGTAAAATCAGGTAGTATTAAGTCTTTTTATGGGTTGGAAATTCCATATGACGGAAACAGTAATTACATATATGTTTTAATATCCGATAAGGAAGGGAACGCCTGTGTTTTTAAAACTTATATTTCCAAAAGGGCTCATGATTTAGATGTGGAAAAAAGTAATCAACAAACTTTTACAATTTCAAAGGAATCTCTTTATATTCCGGGTTTGACTGCTTTTTATTTAAATGATGATGACGAATGGGATGTCATTTCTGGAAGGCATGATAAAATTTATGAATGCTATCTACAAAGTTCTTCTTTTACTCTTTCAACAGAAGCGGAAGAATCATTTGTAAAGGTTGTTAGTCATAGACTGGGAACTGACTATCATTATTATACTAATAATGGTACATATGTAGATAATCATGCTTATGCGTATTACCCGGTATATTTTTATCCGCCATCTTATGCTGCAGGTTTCACTTGCAACTTAAAATCCTACCTCGAATGTGCAGATAACGAAATTGCAGTTTTTACAGACAAGCCTTGTTTAGTGCAGACCTTTTACTGTACAAACAATCTTGGCGACGACAAAACCCAGTGGATAAGCTATGCCATAGAAGCCAAAGTCCAGCAAAAGCCAGAAAGCTTCACATACAAGGTTCCCGTAGAAGAAATTCCTGACGGCAAATATTACGTAACAGTTATCCACTACGCCGACGGCACTGAAAAAATGATACCGGTGAAGCAGAAGTAACAGATTAAATTTAAAAATGAAAAATTGACGAAAACATCCTAACGATGTATAGTTAAATAAAAGGGGACGCAAAGCAAATGAGCGACCGCCTCCGTAGCTGATATTACAAGCCCGTCCGAAGTTGGTAGCTAAGAGGTGGACTTGCATAACAACTAGAAAAATTATTTATATTATGAAATTCATAAATAACTCTTGACAACTGTTTCATAGGATCATATATTTATAAGTAACAGAACCCGCCAAGGTTAATGGCTTTGCCATCCTCAAATCGGTGGGTCAGTTTTTTTTAAATGAATAAGATACCTTTTAATAAACCTGCATTATCAATTACTCAGCAAATAGCAAAATTAGAAAGCAGAGGTTTGCTCGTAAATGATAAACCTCTTGCAGAGAATGCTCTTCGAAATCTGAACTATTACCGTTTAAGCGGATATTGGATGTATTTTGAAGATTGTAGAAATCCTCATCATTTCAAAAATGGAACAAAATTTGAAGACATATTAGATTTGTATAATTTTGAAAAAGAGCTTCGTTCTTATATTTTTGAAGGGATCAGTCGTTTTGAAGTTTCTTTAAGAACACAATATTCACATCAAGTTGGAATGAAATATGGTTCACATTCTTATCTAAAGCCAGAATATGCAAAAGATTTTGCTGACTGGTTGGATAATATGAAAAAGGTTCAATCCGAAACAGGACGCTCCAAAGAAATCTTCATAAAACACTATAAAGATAAATATGAAGAAAGTTTTCCTCCTGTTTGGGTCATTTGTGAAATTTTCTCATTTGGTACTCTTTCATGTTGGTACAAAAACCTTAAAGAAATTCCTTCAAAGAATGCTAGTTGTCCTGGTAATGCAAAAGATGATATTGCATTATTTTATAAACTGCCTTCTGTTATTCTTGAGTCTTGGATTCATAGTCTGACGGTCTTACGCAATCACTGTGCACATCAAAGCAGATTGATTTTGAAACAGATCACAATTCAACCAATGAGGCCTAAATCAAATAGAATTTCAATTTCACAACTTTGGTCTTCTCAGAGTAATTGCATATATAACTTGATTCTTATTCTTCTTTATTTGAATGAACAAATAGATTTGCCTTCTAATTGGAGAAGTAATTTTGTTAACTTTCTTAAAGCAAATAATACAAAGTGTATAGAATTCCTTAATTTTCCGAAAGACTGGGAAAAAGATTCTTTTTGGAATTAGATTTTTATACTGTTTTTAATAATGCCTTTTGTTTTAAACGTATCGAATTCGACACGTTTAAAATTCAGTTGTAAAATTCGAAAAGATTTTTTAGTTGTTTAACCCCCTCGAATTCGAGGGGGTTAAGCATGTTATCCGATTAATTTACACCCCACCATCATTACGGCTCCCGTACAATTCCAGTAAACAAATTAATTCCAAGCTCATTATCACGAATCACGTATGCGAACGGATGGTCTGCGTTGAAAATAATCGGGTGCTCGGGCATGGCGGCGGTGGCGCGGGCGCTGGCCATTGTTACGGCGGCGGCTTTGGTTTCTCTTTCGTTTACCAGGATGCGCACTTTGTGAACAACGGCGTCTACGTAAATGCTCTGGTCGGAATCAAAAATATTAGAAAAATCGGCAGCGGTGCGGTTAAAGGCATTGGTCATTCCCATTTGTTTAAGAACAGGAATAAGGTCGTAGCCGGTGGTAATATCTAACTTTGGGAATGAAAGTTGAACTCGTTTTGAAGATTTTTTCTGCTGCTGATCCTTTAACACTTCTTCAATCTTGAGGTTTTCAAAATTATAGTCCGTAGTTCTTGGTAAAACTACTATCATGGAATAACGCTTATCTTCGTACGGGAGCTCCAGTACCTGGCAATCGGCAGTCTGATAATACTGGTAGTAGGCGGTTTTGTGCATCATATCGACTTTTTTGGTGCTTGCGGCCGTTTTATAAAAATCCAGTTTATATGTCATATCTTCGTCAAACTCATTTCGCCATTTCTGGTGAAAATATAGTGTGTTCAAAAGCACCAGCTGTGTATCAACCGGCAGCGGATCACTCAAAAAGTTTTCTATAAGCTTTTCGGTCTTTTCTGATATGTATGAGTTTATTTCATTTTTGACCCCGATGGAATTGTAAAAGTTCACAGGCTTAATTGTAAAATCATAATCTTTGGTAAACTGATTATAATCGCCTTTTATTGTTAGTGAGTTTTTATACCACAAGGAATTTGTCATATTCTGAGTTTTGGTGATGACTGATTTTAACTGCCCGTCAATTTCTGTTGAAGGCTCAATTGTGAGTACGTTGTTAATCTGATTTTGAGTCTGACCATGCGCTCCCTTTTGCAAAGAATAAAGCACGCTGTAAATTGATATTGCAGAATAGTTTACGTTGCCTTCCTTTGTACACAAGGCTTCATACAGCTTTGTATCAAACGAATTGATTGAATCCTGCGCCAGCGACAAATCAAGTTCCTGTGCCGGTGCTCCAAAAATCGATGCGGTTAATGCTAATGTAATAAATATGGTTGCTAGTTTCTTCATATATAAACTAAACAACTAAATATACAAATTGATACAAAAGGCGGCATTCATTATAATAAAATTATGGCTGGTTATAAGTACGAAACTCATTTACATACAAATCAGGGAAGTGCCTGTGGTCGTAACAGCGGTGCTGACTATATAGAGCCGTTTTTTAAAGCTGGATATTCCGGCATTTTTGTAACAGATCACTTTTTTGGTGGTAACACTGCGGCTCCCCGTGAAGGAAACTGGCTTGACCGCATAGACATTTATTGCAGCGGATACGAAGCAGCACTGGCCAAAGCCCAAGTCTTCAACAAAGAAAACAACCTCCTTGGTACCGACCGTGAGTTCAAAGTTTTTTTTGGAATTGAGCAGACTTTTGACGGCGACGACTATCTTATTTATGGCCTGGACAAAAATTGGCTTTATGATCATCCCGAAATTGAAACTATGCGCCACTGGCAGGTTTTTGAAGCAGTAAACCGTGAAGGCGGTCTTATGATTCAGGCACATCCGTTCAGGCTTCGCGACTACATTCGGGCCATTCATATTCATCCGCGCGAGATTCATGGAATTGAAATATACAATGCAGGAAACAAAGCTATAGAAAATGAACTTGCCGAGCATTATGCAAAAGCCTACGATTTTCCTGTAACAAGCGGAAGCGATATTCACTGGGTTGATTTTATTCCGAATGCAGAAGGCAAACTTAATATTGGTGGCATGGAATTTGACACTCCGCTAAAGGATGTGTTTGACTACGCAGAACGCATTAAGAATAGAGAAGGGAGAATATTAAAATGAGCAAATATCTTTGTTTAAGTTTTGATGACGGGCCTAACACAATTCCGGGCGATAACACAATGAACGACATGCTTGATATTATGGAAAAGCACAATGTTCCGGGTTCGTTCTTTTTAATTGGAAACAAAATCACAGAAGAAAACAAAAAGGTGATTTTGCGTGCAGTAAAAATGGGCTGCGATATTCAAAATCATTCGTGGACACATCCTTTTATGTCAAAGTTGACTCCAGAAGAGATTCGCGAAGAATACAAAAAATGCGACGACCTCATTACAGATATTGTTGGTGTTCGTCCAACCTTCTTCCGTCCTCCTTTTGTAGATATGGCAGAAAAAATGTATGAAAATATTAAGGTTCCATTTATTTGTGGCTGTGGCTGTAACGATTGGGAACCAGATAAGGATGCCGATTTCCGCTACGAGCACATGATGCAGGCAACACAGAACGGCACAATCTTTTTGCTTCACGTAATGGAAGGCAACAAAGCAACGCTTGAAGCAGTTGACCGCGCAATTCCTGTTTTGAAAGAGCAGGGCTACGAGTTTGTAAATCTTCCTGATTTGTTTGAAAAATGTGGAGTAAATCCAGACAAACCGCATTCACTCTGGTCAGTTGCCATGAACCAGGAAAATGCCAACATCTGGCAGGGGCAGGCATAAATGAACAAAACAGTTTACATCATAGGACACAAGAATCCCGATACCGATGCTGTTGTTTCGGCAGTTGGTTATGCAAGACTCAAAAATCTTTTAGGACACGAAGAATACAAGGCAGCACGCGCCGGACACTTAAACCCGCAGACTGCTTACATCTTCAAAAAGTTCAATGTGCCGCGCCCGGAATATCTGCCGGACCTTGTTCCAAAAGTAAAATACTTTATGCAGTATGATGTAGAAACTGTTACCGAAGATATTTCTGTTTGGGAAGCAATTGCCCGCATGGAAAAATCGGAAAACCGCGTAATGCCTGTTGTAGACAAGGACGGCCATTACCTTTCGCTCTTACATTATTCAGGTTTTGCAAAAAGCGTACTAACAATTTTGAATCCCGAAAAAAAGCACCGGTTTTCTACAACAATAAATCTTATTCAAAAAACACTGAACGCCCAGCCAATTATAATTGCCGACGACGCAGACAAAAACTTTAAAGCTTCAATTCATGTTGGATCTTCCAGCCCTGAAACTTTTGTTCGCCGCCTTGATGCACACGCTACTGAAAACATCGTTGTAATTGCTTCTGACCGTACCGACATTCACAAAATCTGTATTGAACATAAGGTAAAACTGCTCATTACAACTTCGGGTTATGTAATAAATAAAGAGCTGCGAGAGCTTGCAGAAAAAAACGGAGTTAGTGTAATTGTGAGTCCTTACTCAACTTCTCCAACTTCAATGCTCATTGCTTACTCCATGCCGGTTAGCGTAATGGGTGACACCGAAATTAAAACAGTTCACATAAACGATACAATTTCAAAAATCAAAGAGCTTCTTTCACAAGCACACTGCAAATATCTTCCGGTAGTTGATGACGACAACAAGGTTATTGGAATTATTTCTGAACACGACCTTATGAAAGAGCCTAACATCGAAGTGATTTTAGTAGACCACAACGAAATGACTCAGGCTGTCGAAGGCATTGAGCACTACACAATTCAGGAAGTTGTAGACCACCATAGAATCGGCGCAATTCCAACAAAAAATCCAATTACCTTTATAAACCGTCCGGTTGGTTCTACTGCAACACAAATTGCAAATCTTTACCGCGAATACAAAATCCCAATTCCAAAGGATATTGCACCACTTCTGCTCTGTGGAATCCTTAGCGACACCTTGATTCTTCAGTCTGCCACAACAACAGAAATTGACCGCGAAACAGCAGAATATCTTTCAAATATTGCAGACCTTGATATAAAAGAAATCGGTAATGAAATTTTAATTGCCGGCAGCAACATCACAGGCCGCAACGCAGGTGACCTTGTTCGCCAGGACCTCAAAGAATACACAGAAGGAAAAGTCAGCTACACAGTAAGTCAGATAGAAGTAGGCAGTACAAAAGAAGTCTTGGAACGCAAAGAAGATTTCCTCAAAGAACTCGAAATTGAAGCCCGCAGCCGCAAAGCCTTGTTCTCATGCCTTCTTGTCACAGACATCACAACCTTGTCGAGCCTCTTGTTAATGTCATGCGACCCAAAGTTCAACCAGTTCATCACCTTCCCAAAACAGGAAGAGGATGTGTACTTTTTGCAGGGCATAGTTTCACGCAAGAAGCAGCTTGTGCCTTTAATTACTGAACAGGTTTTGAATTATTTGAAATAGTTTTTTAGAGTGTTTTGATTATAAAATCTGATACATAAAAATACACCCATCATCATATTTTGGTTTTACATGAGAATGAACATATTTTTCTTTTTCTGCTGAAAGCCTGGTAAAGCCCATTTCTTCATAATGCTCTATTAATTTGTCTTCTGGAGCAGACAATAACTTAAGATATTCTTCTAACCCTTTTCCTGAAGATTGCGAAACAGTAAAAGTTCTTATAGCTTCAAGATTATCTTCAGAGTCAAAAATATGCTGATAATAAAAGGTTTCGGTCTTTATTGGTAGATAATTCACTTATCAGCCTTCTTTTGAGTTTTTCGCTCATCTGCTCTTTTCTTTTCGTATGCTGCAACATCTTTATCTAATTGTGTGAAATCAGGACGAGGAGTTGAAAATATTTCTTCAAGAATTCTTTTTCCAGGTGAATCGGGAAAATCACGCCATGAAATTGGTTTTCCATAAGTCATTATCATTTCCTCCTTACATATTAAGTATAACATATTTTATTGAATTCTGCCATAATATAGTTTATCATGTTAATATTATCTGGGACAAATTTTTTATTGAAGGGAATGTTTATGAAAAAACTGACACGATTTGTAACCACTATACTTTTGTGCGGGGGGGGGGCTTGCAATATTAACAGGTCTTGTTTCCTGTAAAAATTTCCTGAATGCTGGAAAAGTTAGTGACGAAATAAAAGAAGCAATTGCCTATGCAAATGCAAAAAGTTGTACGGTAATTGTGCAGTCAGATTCAAAACTTGGAACATTTCTTTCTTCTGGAGAAAAAGAATGTAAAGTTGGATATTCGATTAACCTTCAGTTTACTGTAAATGCCGATGATTATATTTTTAATGGACTAAAAGCTGTAAGTTCAAAAGATAATTCCGTTAGTCGTGATGAGTATGTAGAGTTTGCCGTCACTCCACTTGAAGAAAAACAGAATACTTACGCAATAACAGTAAAACTTCTTAAAACTGCTTCTGATATTTTAATAATCCCGGATTGTACCCTTATTCCAAGAATTGTAGATTTTTATCCTCCTTTTGTTCCTACTGGTTATGATCAGGATACAACAATTTCAATAACCTTCAGTAAACCTATGGATGTTTCAAGCTTTGGAGATTTTTCATCAATTGTAATCACAACAGAGGCAGGGCAGGATCTAAAGGATTATTATGAGCGGCCGTATTTTACAGATGACAATAAAATACTCAATATTTCAACAAATAAGACAAAATATATTATTCCAAGACAAGATGATGCCCCTGACTATATGAATATTGTTCTCAATTTTAATAAAGATGAAATAAAAGATTCAGAAGGTTTTGAGCTTGAGGGTTTGCAATCGTATACATACAGAATTAATAAAAATGTTGATAATGTGAATCCTGTTATTACGGATTTGCATATATACTCTACAAGTGATAATTCAAATGATTTTTATAGAGAACTATTTGAAACAACAGACAAAGACTTTGAGCAATGGGATGATTCTGATTTTAAAAACAATGTTGTATATAAACCTTATATAACAATTCAAGGATATGATAATTCCAGTGGAATAGAATCTGTACACATAAAAGAAACTTTAATCAGGAATAAAACTAATCTTGAATTACAAAATGATTCGTTTGACGAATATTATGGAAAAGAAATGTTTGTGCCTGTTGTTAATGATGAAGGAACATACGTCACAGATGCTTCTGGTAAAACAATATTTAAGTATTCTCTTGATTATGAATTCAATAATGTTACAAATGGACTGATTCTTCTTGAAATTTCTCTTTGTGATAGGGCCGGAAATGAAAGTAGTTCGCGTAGTTATCAGGTTATATATGAAACATCAAAACCTTATTGGTCCTATCTTAAAAGTTCGATTATTACTACATCTAATAATGTTAAACGACCTTCGTTTAGTGCAGTAACAATGGAAAAACCAACAGTATTTTATAAAATAAATGATAAATCATATAACTATACAACTTATTTCTCTCTTGAAATATACGAAGATGGTAAAGATCCCACACTCGTTAAGAATCGAGTTTTAATCGAGGATACAAATGAGTTTGTAACCTGGATTAATGAATATTTTACTGCAGAAGCCTTAAGCGATACTCCATATAATCCTCATAAATATAAATTTATTCGTTTTATATTTGAAGATGAAAGAGCAGATAGACTTGAGCTTCTTACAGCTATTCCACCAGCTAGAGATACATACATACTCTTGGATCCAGATGGAAAACTTGCTGGGGTTACAACAGAAAACTTATCAGTACAAGAAATTCCAGATAACAGCGAAGAGGGAACATATTATTATACTTATAAAGCCTCTGCTACAAGTGCAGCATCTTCTCCGGTATGTTTATATTCAGGTGGAAAAGAGAAAACTGATCCAATAAATAATCAAGCCGATGGTATCTATACCTTTTATTATAGCAGTTATGTACGTCCAGCTGGTAGTCCCGTTGCATTATTGGGTGATATAGGCGCTGTTGCGGTTTATTACAAAGGAATTACGAATCCAGATTTTGATACAACTGTTACATTCCCAAGTTTCTCTATAGATGAATCTGCAATTAATTATGAAAGAAATTCAGGAACTGCAAAAGGAATTGTTAGTGTAGAATTTCCTCAGAATGATTACAAATATCTTGTTTCAGTTCGTTCTGATTCTGGAAAAGACTATGTTTTTGATTCAAAATCTTTCGAAATAAAGAGTGGAGATACTTATTATTTTTCATTGATTGTACTGAATTCACAGGGAATTTTTGTTGCAAAAAGTGCTGAACAGCCGGTTACTGTAAATGCAAAAGATAATCATTCTCCAGGAATATTACAAAACAATAGTTTACAGGAATATTATCTTTTAGATGCTAACCATATTCAATATAAAATAATGCCTTATGATTATGATAAAGATTATAATAAACAATCTAATATTGACAAAATAACTGTATTCTTTTCAGGTAAAGATTTAAATACAAATCTACCTGTTGAACAAGTTACTTCTGGTTATTATTCAAAAGTAGAAGTACCTATTGATTATACAAAGAGTTATCTTTCAATCCCAATTGATGGTATTCCCGAAGGATATTATGCAGTTAATTTTTATATTCAGGATAACTCAGAATTAAAAAATTTTAAATGGTATTGCCCGAATCCTGCTCAACTTCTTGTTTATTACGTAAATTTAAAACCTGCGATAAATATAGAAAATGATATTATGACTATTACTAGTCCTCTTTTTTCTGAAGAGTATTTTTCTAAACTTCCAAGTAATATTTCTTTTAATTATAGTACAAGATATGGTGGTAATAATAATAGAGTTATCCGCCAATATCTAAATAAACAAACAAAAGAATGGAATTATTATAAAAATAATAGTGATGTAGAATTAACTGATGAAAAAATGACGAAAGGAGATTCGGTAAAAGGCCAGGATGAAGATACGTTTTATTATATAAAGGAGTTTTCTTCTACAGATTGTCTTTCTGATACATTTATAAAAATCAATTCGTTTTTTGTACAATTAACTACTGATCATAATAAGAGGATTTATTTTCATCCTGTATACATTTATCCAGACTATTACCGTTACAAAGGAACTGGTTCTCCTAACGAAATCTTTTGTAATGATACAACATGGATGAAAACTCAGAATGGATATCAAATCTTTTGTGATGCACCTTGCTTTGCTCATACTATGTATTGTTCAAGTCAGCTGACTAAAACAAATACACCTGCCGATGCTGAAATTTGGGAAATGCGTGCTATTGAAACAGGAATTGCATATTCTGATGGCAGTCAATTTTCATATACAGACAAATATTTATCAGAAATTCCAGAAGGCTTTTGGTACACAACCATAGTTCATTTTGCAGATGGTACTGTTATAATGGGCGAAGTTACGCAAATGTAATTTGAAATTTTCAGTTTTTTATGCTATAATATTTTTATATGGATACAAAATTTAAGGTTAACCAGAAGGTTGTTTACCCGAGCCAGGGTGTTGGCGTTGTAACAGAAATCTTTGAAAAAAAATTCAAAGATGAAATGAACCTCTACTACAAAATTTATATTGAAGCTTCAGACATGATTGTTATGGTTCCTGTTGCAAAGGCAGAAGAGCTTGGAATCCGTCAGATTGTTTCTAAGAAAGAAGCCGAAGAAGCCCTTAATCTTCTTTCTGATGAATTTGAACCAATTACTTCGGACTGGAAGCTCCGCTATCAGATGAACCTTGACCTTCTTAAAAAGGGAACTGTTAAGGATATTGCTACAATTGTCCGCTGTCTTTATAACCGCAGTAAGGTAAAGGAGCTTCCTATTCTTGAACGCAAGCTTTACGATTCTGCAAAAAAACTTCTTGAAGACGAAATTTCATTTGCCCTTGGAAAATCAGCAAAAGAAATAGAAGCAACTATTCATACAAAACTCGAACCTCCTGGAGCAGCCCCTCGCGTTAAACATACAATCCAGCTTGATGATGACGAAGATGATGATTTGATGGATGACGTAAACGAAAAGTCTCGCCGCCGTGATGATGATATGGATGATGATGACGACGGAGCTTCGGACGATATGGACGATGCAGAAGGAGATTTTGACGAGGATGACGACGCATTCTAATTCCGCTCCGAATAAAATCGCTGTAATTATAACTGCCGCCGGTTCTTCTACAAGAATGGGCGGCACAATTAAAAAAGAGTACCTTCCGCTTGGTGACGGAACTGTTCTTTCGGTCTGCGTAAAGGCCTTTGAAACCGCACTGGATAATCCCGAAATAATAATAACAATTCCTCCTTCTGGCCTGGAAGATGCTCAAAAAGCAATAGTTGGTTATAATGTTTCTTTTGTTGAAGGCAGTGATACAAGACAAAAATCAATTTTGAATGCACTTGAGCAAATTAAGAAAAACGGTGAACAGCCAGAATACATTCTTATTCACGACGGTGCCCGCCCTTTTGTAACACAGCAGGTAATTCAGAATGTAATCGCCGGAACAATACAATATAAAGCCGCCGCTCCTGGCATAAAACCAACAGATACAATTAAAGAAATAAACGAAGAAGGATTTATTACAAAACATCTGGAACGCCGCCTGCTGACTTTAATTCAGACCCCGCAGGGATTTGTTTTTGAAAAGCTGTATGAAGCTCACAAAAAAGCCGCTGCCGACGGCCACGATTACACCGACGATTCTGAAATCTGGGGAAAATATGTTGGTCCGGTTAAACTTGTAGAAGGCGACATAAACAATAAAAAAATTACATATCCGGGCGACCTGGAACGAGGGGCAGGCACAGATACACAGGGAGGCACTTTATGATTCGTGTTGGACTTGGTTACGATATTCACAGACTCATTGAAGGACGCCCGCTCATTCTTGGAGGTATTGTTCTTCCTTTTGAAAAAGGAGAAGACGGCCATTCCGACGGAGACGTTCTCTTTCACGCAATAACAGACGCCGTGCTTGGGGCTGCAGGCCTTGGCGACATAGGAAGCTTTTTCCCACCGGAAGACCCCCAATGGAAAGACGCCGACTCCGCTGAACTTCTTAAAACCGTTATGCAAAAAGTTTACGCTGCCGGCTGGAAAATCGAAAACCTTGACTGTGTAATTAAACTTGAAAAACCAAAGTTCATTCCATACCGCCAGCAGGTGATTGAGTCGGTGGCACGTGCGCTACAGATTGCACCCGAACAAGTCTTTGTTAAAGCAAAAACCGGTGAGAAGCTCCCACCGGTTGGAACAGGTGAGGCAGTTGAAGCAACCGCCGTGTGCCTGTTATCTAAGTAAACTCTTTCAGAAATCCTGTTAATCCGGTAACTCCAGCAAAAGTTCAATTTCGGTTGTAGTTCTGTTAAAGCGTTTTGCAAGTTCAGGAATTGTCCAGCCTTCGCGCCTAAGTTGCCGGATTGTGTCCTTCTGTTGTGGTGAAATACCTTTGTCTTGTGATGGCTTTGATTTATTGACTTCTTTTGTTGTAACATCATGAATAAATTTGATTTTGTTATCGGCCTCTTTAGCTAATTGTTCGATTTTTAATTGTGTACCTTTAAGACCTGTATTAACAGCATTAATTTCGTTTATCCTGTTTTCGGCGTCAGAAACTATCCTATCAAGATTCTGCAGTTTGCTTGTTGCTTCTGTAATCTTTGGTCCACTCTGAAGAAGTCTGTCAACGGTGTTCTGAACATCTTTGATTTCTTTTGGAAGTGAAGTAACCTGGCGTTCACAGTATGCAATGCGCTGTTCAATATCCTTGAGGTTTGCAAACGAAGTATCAACATCTTTAAGAACGCGGTTAATAACTTCATCCTTCTTTTCAAGGCGTTCATACTGCTGTGATACAATATCAAGTTTGTCACGGTAATCGCGGACTGCAACTTCCATAGTTCCAATATCGTCAGAAGTATTTGTAAGTGTTTTAATTCTGTCATCAATTGTATTAGACAAAGCAAACAACTGACCAAACTTTTGTTCAAGATTTGTTACGCGCTGCTTCTGCTGTTCAATGTTTCCAAGCTCGCGTTCCATTTCTTCATTCATGCGTACAATAGTGTTGTACTGCTTGGTAATGTCTTCGGCGGTGTCTGTAAAGCCATCAAGCTGTTCAATACGGTTGTTCAGTTCATCAAGGTTTTCATCAAGATGACGCTTCATTGCATCGGCTCGTTCATAAAGGCCAATGCTAGACTGAATAGACTGAAGCTCTTTTGTAAGGTCGCCCATTCGAACCTGCAGGTCGTTTGCATCGTTCTGCATTTTAAGAACAAACTGAGCCTGATTTGCACGGTTCTGTTCGCTTGCAGTCTGAATGTCTTTTTTAAGTTGTGCAAGACTCTGGGCAGAATCTTCGTTCTGAGCTTTTACGCGCTCTTCTGTATCTTCAAGCATCTTTGTGTAAGTTTCGCCTAACTGGTTCATTATCTGTTCAGAACGCTCTTCATATTCCTTAATAGAATTTTCTGTCTGATTCTGCAAAGAAGTTATTTTTTCGCTCAATTCATCCTGCTGCTGCTGAATGTAAGCGGCATACTTGTTCATGTCTTCATTAATTTTCTGCTGAGTTTCTTCAAGACTGCTGTCGGAAGCAGACTTAAAGGCAGTAAGTTCTTCCTGGAATACTGTGTTAGCACCATCTAACTGAGAGCGCAGCTGCTGTTTCCAGGTATTGAATTCTGCGAGTGCGGCATCAATAGAAGAAGTACTTGTTTCCTGTCGTTCGCGTATTCCCTGTTCAAAGGTCTGCAAATCCTTAATAAGATCATCCTGTGTTTTCTTAAGGTTTGACTGTGCCTGAGAAAGAGCGCGTTCAATTTCGGTTCTAAGTTCCTTGTCGGTGCTTGTAGAAATCTTAGAAATTTTTGTAATGGTTTCTTCCTGGAAGTCGGTAAAGGTTTCCTGAATTTCAGAAATACTCTTTTCCATTCCAATCTTTGATTTTTCAATTACATCAGACAAATTGTCGTACTGTTCTGTAGCTTTTGATGTAATAGAAGCAAGATTTGTCTTAAGGTCATTAAGGTAATTCTGTTCAACATCCTTTCGCTGGGCTTCGTAGCTTCCTGCAATTTCACTAAGCTTTGTATCAAGCTCAACCTTCCAGCCCGAAAGCTGTGAATCAATTTCGTTGTTCTTTGTCTGAATGTTGTTGTTAAAGGCCTTTTCAAAATCAATAAGCTTAGCGCTCATGCTGCCTGTTGCAGTGTTCTTAAGCTCATCAAGTGATTTGTCAATTTCCTGCAGGCGAACTTCGATTGTCTGTGAATCTTCTTTAATTTGTGTAGAAAATTCTTCGTGCTTACGCTGCTGCTCACTTGTAAACTTATCAAAATCTCCAAGTACGCGGTTCTGAACTTCCTGCATGGCACCACGCAAACTCTTTTCCAAAGTATCAACATCGGAACCACTGTTTTGAATTTGTGAAAGCTTGTTTTCAATATCCTTTTTGTAAGAATGAAGCTGCTCGTCAATGCCTTCAAGAATATTAAGGTGTGTCTGCTCACTTTCGGCAACCGAACGCTTAACGGCATCGGTAATCTGCTTGTTCATGTTGTTAAGTTTAATTTCTGCATCGGTCTTAAAGTCTTCAAGTTCTTTATTAATTATCTTTATGCGTTCATCAAGTTCCGGCTGCAAGGCTTGTGCCTTCTGGTTAGCAGCAGCGGTTTCCTTCTGTAAATCGGCAACTGCGCTTTCGGCATTGTGAATTGAATTGCTCGATTCCAAAGAAACAGCCTTGATTTTTTCTGTAATGCTTTCCTGTAACTGGTCAATCTTCTGTTGAATAAGTTCTGAGTATTCGTCAATTTTCTGCTTGGCACCAGCGTTAAAGGTATCAAGAGCATCTTTTTCTTTCTGATCTGCAGAAGCAAGTGCATCCTTGTAAAGTCCAGAGTATTTGTCCTGCATAATCTTAATTTCTTCATCAAGTTCTGCCTGAATGCTTTCGAGGCTCTTAGAGTTTCCGTCAACATCGCGTTTAAGGAATTCTGTAGTTTCATTGCACTGCTTAAGACTTTGTTCAAGCGAAAGCCGAATTTCGGCAATGCGCTGCTTGTAGTCTTCATCAAGAGCCTTAAGGCGTTCACCAAATACATTCTGCATGCCTTGTTCTTCTGTTTCGTAGCGTTCTGTAAGGTCACGGATATTTGATTCAAGGGCTGCAGTTTTATTTTCATATTCGTTTTCAACAACAGAAAGACGGGTGCCAATATCATCCTTAAAATCAGAAAGCTTTGCAGAATAATCATTCTGAAGAGAATTAATCTGCTCCTTGCATTCGTCGGTAAAGCTTGCAATTTCGTTTGTAATGCTGTTTTCAAGACCTTCAAGCTTTCCGGTGCTTTCATCTGTCATCTGGCTTATTGCAAGGTCATATTCAGATTTAAGGCGCTGCTGCTCTGCAACAAAATTCTGATTAAACTCATTGATTTTTGTATTGTTTATTGCGGTTGCAGAATCAAAAGCTTTTGTGTAGTCTGCCTTCATCTTCTGAATATCTGCATTGATTTTTGCTTCGTAATCAGAAAGCTCCTTGTCGCCTTTTGCTGTAAGGGAACCAATCTGACTGTCATATTTCTGCGAGATTTTTCCAACAGCATCATCATACTGTGCCGAAAGTGACTGATAATCCTTGTCGTATTTTTGTGTAAGGTTAGAGTAGTTTTCTTCGTAACGCTGGCTGATTTTTTCAAAGTCAGATTTGCACTTCTGGTCAATGCGTGTAAAGTCTTCGTTGAACTGTGCTTCGAGTTTTGACATAATGCCGTCGTTTTTGCCTGCGACAGAATCAAGCTGTTCGTTGTATTTCTGGTGGAGTGCCTGAACCTTTCCAGTGTAATTGTTTGAAAGATTTTCTATGCTCTTCTGGAAATTTTCGTTCATCTTTGTAAGGTCGGCCTTTGTGCTTTCAACAAGCTTCTGTTCCGATTCCTTGAAAGATTTTGTAATCTGGGCATCGAGCTGTGCATTCTGTTTTTTGATTTCGTCTATATATTGCTTAGAACGTTCGGTTGCCTGTTCGCTAAGATGTTCGAAAGCTGTGTTTTCCAGAGTTTCTGCCTTTGCCGCAGCCTGATTGTAAGCATCCTGAATCTGCTGTTTGATTTTTGCAAGGGCGTTTTCGGCGTCGTTCTGTGACTGCTTGATTTCGCCTGCAATTTTGTCGGCATAGTTTTTGTATTCGTCCAAAAGGGTGGTGCCAACGGCCTTAAGCTGTTCGGCGTTTTCTTCTGAAAATTTCTGGGTAACTTGTGGAATTCGTTTGTCAATATTTTCAACAGTCTGCTGCTGCTTGTCGAGTCTGTCGTTGAGCTTGTTTACAATTACGCTTTCTTTTTGAATGCGAATAAGATTTTCTTCAACATTTGCAGACATTTCGTTCAGTTCATCAAGGATTTTTGAATAGTTGTTAATTTGAGCTTCAATATTTGCAACAGACTTTATGCTTTTATCAAGAGTTTCAATTTTCTGCTGGAATTCTTCGTTCTGTTGTGAAAGTTTTTTTACCGCCGCATTTGCCTGGTTCTGTCGTGCATCAAATTCGGCAATGAACATGTTAAAGTGATTTTCAAGATCCTTAAAAGAATCTTCCATGTCCTGTTTGCGAGTGTCGGCGTATTTTTTTACACGCTCCATCGCATTATTTTTTTTGCTTATCTCATGAAAATAAATTGAAATTCCAAGAGAAATTACAGAAGCAATGAGAATTGAGATTACGATTTCCACTTTTATTCCCCACCCAATTTTTATTTAGATTCCGAAGTTACTCGGATTTCTGTTCAAAAATAAACTTTTCAAGCTGCGAATAATGCCTGAAGGTAATATCCGCAATTTTTGATTTAACCCCGAATTTTCCCCATATCCAGGGTATAAACCAGCCGGCTTTCATGCCAAGCTTTTTTGGACCTTCCACATCGTATTTGTGGCTGTTCCCAATATATAAAATGCGTTCTGCCGGAACTTCAAGCTTTGCTGCAAGCTCTTTAAACGGTTTTGACGAAGGCTTGAGCGCTCCAATAAGCTCTGAACTCAAAAGCAGATCGCAATATTGCTTTATTCCCCAGATATCTCCTTTTTGTTCAGGCGGAAAATCCGAAAGAAGCGCAATCTTAAAACCCGCTGCCTTGAGTTTTTGTATAAGTTCTACTGCACCATGGCACGCATTTATTTTTTCAAAGTAAGGTCTGAGCCCTTCGTATACAATGTCATTAATCTGGTCTTCTGCTTCCTGCATGGTACAGCCAAGCTCTTTTGCAAGAAATCCGATTTGTGACCTGAAAAGATCGTTGTAGCCTTTTTCATTTCGTTCATCGTTACGCAGCATTATGCGCACCTTGTTGAATTTTCTGAAAAAGTGCCAGTGCTTAAGATAGTGTGGCAGCACCCTTGTATAGAAAACACTATTCCTGTAAAGCGTGCCGTCAATATCAAAAGCAACAGCGTCTATTTCACCCAAGTTTAGAGTATACACCTAAATATTATACTATATTATTAGTAATCCGTCATTAGAAAAATGAAATTTATTCATTGCGAATAATATGCGGTCCCTGAGGCTCTCGAAGGGCCGTCACTGATACAATTCTATTCATTGCGAAGGAATTCCAGCTTTTTGAGCCTTTCTTTATCCGGTGTAACGCAAAGATTCTTTTCCTGGGTAGGAAGCACAAGCCCTTTTGGACCATTTTTTGCCCTTCGAAGGTATTTTACATGAGTGTAGTAAAGGTCAACCTTGCTGTCGCCGCGTGCCTTTGAGTAGTGAACTGCCAGATTTGCCGCATCCAGAAGTATTTCCAGGGGAACAGTCTTGCCTTTTCGCGCTTTTATAAACACATAGCCGCCCGGAAAGTCGCGTACATGAAGCCAAAGGTCGTCGCCGCGAACATGATGGCGAAGAAGCTCGTCGTTTTCATTGGCATCGCGACCCACAAGAATGTACCAGCCGTTTATAGTGTAGTCCAGTCCCGGATGATTTTTCTTTTTCTGCTGGGTTGGGGTAGTGTCACGACGAAGCAGCTGTTCTATTTTTACAGGATTTTGTTCTGCGCATATCTGGGCGTACTGTTCGTCAAGTTTTTCAAGCTGAGAACGGGCCATTTCAATATCGTGCACAATTTCTTCAGCTCCGCTAACAGCCTTTTTATAGTTTTTATAATATTCCTGGGCGTTTTCCTGTGCCGATTTTTTTGGATCAATCAAAATACGTAGAGTTTTACCGGTTTCGTAGTCCTCGCATTCAAGAAATTTAGACTCGCCTGTAATAAGATGCCCGTATGTAAGAATAAGGTCGCCCTGATGCTTAATCTGTTCCGCGTTTTCAAAGCGTTCTTTTTTTTGCAAGAGGTTATTGAGGGCTGCCTCCATCTTAGAGTGCCGCTGGTTGTACCATTTTTCCGCTTTTTCCAGCAGTGCCGCGCGCGAAAGAGTAGAGGTCTGCTCGCTGTAGTGGTAGTCGATGTAGGAATTAAAGGAGGGGAAAGCCTTCCCCTCGCTGCAACCGCCTGCGGCGTTTTCCGCTACCCCTTCTCCTAAGGGCTCTGCCCCTAAAACCCCGTTCCAATCTCTTACAGGAAATTTTTCTAATATTTCATTTTTCTTGTCATCATCAGACTCTGGTGGAGTATAAACTTTCCCTTTAACTTCCCCGCGCTCCGGCCGCCTGAACATCGGTTCAAGAATCACATTCTGGGTATCACACAAAATCACATTTGCCGCATTGTTCCAAAGCTTTATGTAAAGAATATAATTTTCTTCAATTTCATCAGGCTCGTTCTGCGCCGCCAGCTCCTCTTTAGAAAGCACCGGCTTTTTCACAAGCGAAACATGCACGGTCTGCTGGTTGGCCTTTTTTTCTTCGGCAAGCACCATGCGGCTAAGCTCCAGCTTAACGATTCGTTCAAATCCAACCTGAGCACAAGAATTAATGCGGCATCCTTTAATGTGTGAGCGAAGGAATTCCATAAAGCGCAGAGGCTTATCATTCTTGGTAATCTTTCGCCTTGTTTCATTCATGCGTATAGAATTCTGCGCCGTACAAACCACAACAGTTTTTGCAGTCCCTTCCTTGTAAGTATAAAGCGCCAGCATATCATAGCCCGGCTGTACAATTTCCTGAATAAAAGCCCCGGTCAGGTCCAGTTCCTCGAGAATCAAATTTATTTCGTTGCAGTTAAGAGACATGCCATAATTTTATCTATGCCGCGGCTGGTGTGTCAATGTATGCACCAAATCAATGCGACTTTTGCGTAGCAAATGGAAAAGTGTATATTTTTCTTGTGTTTTTATATAGAAAAGTGTATATTTTAACTATAAAAATACATAGAAAAGTGCATACTCGAGGTGTAATATGTTCAGAAAAATAAAGGCTTATATCTCAGATTTCCTTAAATCCGACCCACAAAAGATTTTGATAATAGATGGTGCACGTCAGGTTGGAAAATCTTATATTATTCGCGAGGCTGGAACCGAGCTTTTTGAAAATTATGTAGAAATTAATTTGTTGGAAGATTCTCTGAATAACTGTTATTTTGCAAACACAAAAAGTACCTCCGATTTTTATCTTCAGCTTAGTATGATTGCAGGAGACAAGCTTAAGGAAAAAGAAAATACGCTGATTTTCCTGGATGAAATTCAGGCTTATCCTCATCTTCTAACTTTACTCAAATTCTTAAATCAGGAAAACCGTTTTACATATATTGCAAGCGGTTCGCTTCTGGGAATTACTCTCTCGCAGACTTCTTCTATTCCAATGGGAAGTATTGAAGTAAAGCAAATGTATCCAATGGATTTTGAAGAATTTCTTATTGCAAATAATTTTGGTGAACTGGCAATTTCTGCACTTAAAGAAAAATTTAATAAAAGAGAGACACTGGAAGAAAATATTCACAATAATCTGCTTGGATTATTTAAAAAATACCTTCTTTCCGGTGGGTTGCCTGAGGCCGTTAAAACTTTTGTAGAAACTAATAACATTATTAGTGTCAGGACCATACAAAATCAAATCCATGAATATTATGGTATGGATGCTTCCAAATATGATTTAGAACACAAACTCAAAATCAAACGAATATATGATATGATTCCATCAACACTTGAAAATAAGAAAAAAAGAATTGTTGTTCAAGATATCGAAAATAAAAAAGGAAAACGCTTTTCAAGTTATCAGGATGAGTTTGATTATTTAATAAACGCTGGGGTTGCTCTTGAAGTAAAGGCCATCTCAACTCCTGTGTTTCCTCTTAACGAACATTCGGGCAAGAACCTTTTAAAACTTTATCTGAATGATGTTGGCATCCTTTCCGGTATTTTGTATCAGAACAATATCAGGGCAATTCTTGATAGCGAAAACAGCATTAATCTTGGGACATTGTACGAAGCAGTAGTTGCACAGGAATTAAAGGCTCACGGCAAGCAGCTGTTTTATTACGACAATAAATCAAAAGGTGAAGTTGATTTTCTTATAAATGATTACGACTCTCTTTCAATTCTGCCAATAGAAGTAAAATCCGGTAAGGATTATTCTGTTCATTCTGCTCTTAACAGCTTTCTGCAAAACAAAGATTACAACGTTTCAAATGCCATAGTATTTTCCAACGAACGAATAGTTACCACTACACCAGCCGGTATAACATATCTGCCGATTTATTATGTGATGGGATTGTAGAGGTAGGGAGGCTTTATTTATGATATATCTCCGTTTATTTTCACAGGATCCGGTTACAATTTCTATGGCGGTGCTGGTGCTGGTATTTGCGGTGGGGCTTTGTTTTGAAAGAAAGGCTCTTGGGAAAACGCGCCGTGGTAAAATTATCTGGCGCACACTTTGTTTTGTGCCTTTGGCAGCCTGTGTAATTCATTTCGCCTGCTGCAGGTTTGTGGGGAGCGGATGGTATACACGACACATTTACGGGGCGTTTTATCTGGCAGCGCTGGTAACTGCATTTTTCCCGCTTTTTGATTTATGGAAAATTCCTGCAAAGATTTTTTCAATCATTCTGCCGGTTGGCGCGGTGGTGGCTTTTCTTTATACAATTGTTTATCCAATGCCATTTAATTCCGGGCTCAGAAATTATACAAAGCAGTCGTATACTCAAGGGTTTGTGTCGCTCACAAAGGATCTGGAAAAATATTATTCACTCAAGGACTGGAAAAAGACCGACATTCAGGCAATTGCCAAAAAGATTATGCCCGCGGTAGAAGAAGCAGAACGCAAAAATGATGCGGGACTTTTTTATGCCGCTATAACAGCCTTTGGTTATTATTTTTATGACGGTCATGTTGGCAACTGGCCGGAAGGGGACTGGGATGCCTGGGAGCGTGGACTTATACTTCTTGCGGGAAACGACTACGGCTTTTCTATGTTACGTATTGATGACGGACGGGTAGTGGCAATTATTAGCGATAGTACTTTACCGGCGTATCAGGCAGGCATTCACAACGGAACTCAGATTATTGAATGGAACGAGAAACCAATTGAACAGGCGCTCGCAGAAACAGAATGCATTTACCAGGGAGATAAGTATCCCGTAAAAGAAAACGAGGATTTTTTCCGCCCGGTCTTTCTTGCAACCCGTGGGATGGGAGAAAGCACAGATATTGCACAATATCTTATAAGCCGTGCTGCCGCGGATGGTACATATGATCCGCCAAAAGCCAGAGTAACTTTTCTTACAGAAGAGGGCGAGCCGTGCACCGTAGAGCTTGATTGCGTAGAAGACGGTATTTATGAATTAGAATATGTAATGCAATTTCTCATTTCCTTTGGCGTATATCCAAACCGCTACGGCGTAGATAAAAACTTTGATGCCAAAATGATAAATGACGATACCGCCTACATGCTCCGCAATTCCGAAGAATATAATTATTGGGGAGATATATTTTCATATCTTACAGGAAAATACCCTTCATTCAAAAAACGCCTGCGCCGCCAGCTGCAGGATCTTAAATCTCAGGGAATGAAAAATCTGATTATTGATGCCCGTCATAATACGGGAGGTTATCCGGCTCTTGGCAGTGAAACCGCAAGTCTTTTTTCTGACCGCTCCTTTGCAACCGACGCCACCTATTCCGACATAAACGGCCGCCATAAATACATGATGTCAGATTATGTAAAAACCGACGGCGAGTTTAAAGATATCAACGTGTTAGTTTTAACTAACTCCTACTGCGTAAGTGCCGGCGACTATTTTGTAAGAGTTATGGGAGAATGCCCCAATGTAACAACAATGGGATTTACTTGCAGCAACTGTTCCTGCCAGCCCCAGGGAGGCCGCGTTATTCTAACAAACAGCATCTGCAATTTTGGCTACACTATCAACTGGCTCTACGAACAGGACGGCAAAACCCGTTTTATAGACACAGATGAAACCCGCGCGTGCACCATTCCGCTTGATATAAAAGTTCCGCTTACTTATGATATGGCAATCTCATTTAATTATGACATTGATCTTTCATGGGAAGAAAATCAGGATAATATAAGAGATTATGTCATGGAGTATGCACTGGAGTATTTGAAAAAATAATACAGCAAAAGACATTATCCTTCTGATACATTGCCCCCACCCCGAAAATATGATAATATCTTCTTATTATATTTTTAGGAGATGTTATGAAACAAACTGGCGCACAGATTATTGTTAAGTTGCTTGAGATGTACGGCATTGAGACTGTTGCAGGCATTCCGGGGGGAATGATTCTGCCGCTTTATGATGAATTGAACAAGTCTAAGATCCGTCATGTCCTTGTGCGCCACGAGCAGGCTGCGGGTTTTATTGCTCAGGGAATTGCTCGTTCTACAGGGAATGTTGCTGTTTGTATGGCAACAAGTGGTCCTGGTGCAATGAACCTTCTTACTTCTATTGCCGATGCCCGTGCCGACTCTGTTCCTATTATTGCAATTACAGGTCAGGTAAATACAACTCAGATTGGTACCGACGCTTTTCAGGAAGCAGATACCTTTGGTCTTTCGTTCCCGATTACAAAGCATTCTATTCTTGTAAAATCGCCGGAAGAACTGCTTGATGCAATTCCTCGTGCGTTTGAAATTGCACTTAATGGTCGTCCGGGTCCTGTTCTTATTGATGTTCCGCGCGATGTTCAGCTTAAGGAATGTGAGTTTAAAGAATGGCCTGATATTTCTAAAATCCGTGTACATGATATTCGCTTTCATACACCAATTGATGAATATGCAGAAAAAATGGGTGAAATTTCGGGGCTGCTCGCAAAAGCAAAAAAGCCTGTTTTGTTCTGTGGCGGCGGCTGTAATTCCAGCGAGGCTGCAACAGGCATTCAGAACTTTATAAATAATTATCCGCTGCCTGTTGTTACAAGTCTTATGGGGCTTGGCTGCATTCCAAATGATGCACCAGAATTTATCGGTATGCTTGGTATGCACGGAAGCTTTGCGGCAAATACTGCAATGCACGATTCTGACCTTGTAATTGCTGCAGGCGTTCGTTTTGATGACCGCGCAACTGGTCTTGTTAGTAAGTTCTGTCCGGACGCAAAAATTGTTCACATTGATGTAGATGCCGCCGAAGTAGATAAGATTCTTGAATCTGATGTTTCTGTGGTTGCCGATGTAGAATCTGTTTTCCCTGTGATTGCACAGCTTGTTGCAGAAAAAAATATTAAGGCAGACGCCGGCTGGCTCAAAAAAATCCAGAAGCTCAAAACCGAAAATGTTTCGGTAGACTGCGGTCGGCCAAAAGGTGAAAAGCTTACAAACCCACGCGAGCTCATTTCTAAAATCCCAGAGTATGCTGCTTATTCAGGCCTGAACTCTGATAACCTGATTATTACTACAGACGTAGGACAGCATCAGATGTGGGCAGCTCAGTATTATCCTGTTGAACGACCTCGCTCTTTCTTGACCTCTGGTTCTCTTGGAACTATGGGCTTTGGACTTCCTGCGGCAATTGGTGCTGCAATGGCAAACCCAGACAAGCGCGTTGTTTGTATAAGCGGCGATGGTTCTATTATGATGAACATACAGGAGCTTGCAACTCTTGCAGAATTAAATCTTGCGGTAACTGTTATTCTTTTTGTAAACGGAACTTTGGGTATGGTTTACCAGCAGCAGAAATATTTGTTTGAAAAAAATTACAGTGCTTCTGTATTTACTAAAAATCCTGATTTTGTTGCAATTGCACGCGGTTTTGGAATTGAAGCAGTAGATGCCGACACAGACTCTGAATGGTATAAAAAAGCCTTTGATGCAAACCGTGCAGGTAAGCCGTGTTTTGTAAAGGTTAGTGTAGATTCAGAAGAAAACGTTCTGCCATTTGTTCCAGGCGGCAGAGCTAATATTGACGCTATTCGGAACTAGCTTCTACAATAAAAAATGAAATTTCACTCTTCCAGTCAAATGTTGTTTTGTCGCAGGCGGCAATTAAAAGGTTTACTATTTTCTGTAAATCTGCATTTCCAACAGCCTCGCTCATTTTAGCACCGTAGGCAGAAGAATCTGGCGTAAACCATTTTTCAATTTCGGCAGGAGTTACGCGACGTTTTTCGGTAAGCTCCTGACTTGCAACCTTAACTGTAAAGCCTTTTTTGCGGAAAGTGTTTGCAATAAAAATGCCGTCCCACGAAAACAGCGGGTTATCTCTGTCGCCAAAGAACTCCTGTTCTGCTTCTTCCATCTTATTCAAAATCGCTGCAGAAGGCTCCACGCTTTCCGGTGTTAAAATCTGCTTGCGTACAATTTCGCTTATGTGCTGGCCACGGCAAGGAATCTTCTGCGAAATAACAACCTTAAATCCTGCAGCAAGCGGAGATTCATACGGAAAATCTTCATCTTCTTCATCTTCATGTTTTTGCGGAGTCAAAACTGCATGCAGCGAATCTGCCAGGGCAATAATCGAAGGCTCACTTGCAAATGGGTCAGTAAAGAAAACGCGGTCAAAAATTGCGCCCTTATACTGAAAGTTTACAAGCACATTATAAAAATCCTTTTGTGTCAAAAAGTCAGTGCTCAAAGATTCACCGCGTGCCTGTAAAATTGGTCTGTCCAGGTCACCCAAAGTGCGGCCATACTGTTCCAGAATCTGTTTGCCTTTTTCTGTTTTACATACACCACAGGTAACACCTTCGGGAGTTTTGCGTGCAACATCCCATAAAAGAAGTCCACTGTCTGCATTCCATATAAGGCTTCGGTGATGGCGCATAAGCTGTGCCATAGAAATCATTGTATCGCGGATTCCAAGGAGGATTTCTGCTCTGTTTGAATCAAGCCTTTGGCGCCAGAAGCGTTCTGCCCTGTCAAATACAAGTTCTTTTGCAGCATCGCGCGGACTGAAGGTAAGGTTTTCTTCCTGCTTTTTTTCGCCGCTCTTGAAGTGTTCATTTACCCACCATTCGCTGATCGGGTTAACCCCAAACTCAGAAGTTGCGCACGATTTAGCAGTAGGGGAGCGTGTTCCCTGACTTGGGAATATATTTATGGAACCTGTTGTTTCAGGCGAAGTTGCAAGCTCTTCACTTGTGTATTCTTCGGAGCTCTGCTGCTTTTCAAGAATCTGTGCAATTTGAATCTCACGGCGCGAAAGAACTCCTTCACGAATTGTTGCTTCATATCCCTGAGTACTTGGCGTATAGAAAACTCTTCCCATAAGGGAATCGGGTAAATACTGCTGGGCAACCCAGTGGTCGCGGTAGGCATGCGGGTAAAGGTAGCCGGCACCATGTCCAAAACCTTCTGCGTCGCGCGAACTGTCTTTAAGATGGTTTGGAACTTCTGCATCTTCTTTTTCAACCGATGCAAGCGCATCAAAAAAGGCCATGCTGCTGTTTGACTTAGGCGCGGTTGAAAGATAAAGGGCAGCGTGTGCTAAAAAATATCGTCCTTCGGGCATGCCAACGCGGTCAAACGCCTGGGCACAGCTTTCGACAACACTAATAGCCTGAGGGTCTGCAAGTCCTGTATCTTCGCAGGCAGAAATAAGCATTCTGCGGAAAATAAAATGAGGGTCTTCGCCAGCTGCAACCATTCGTGCAAGCCAGTAACAGGCAGCATCGGGGTCGCGTCCACGAAGACTTTTTATAAATGCAGAAATTATATCATAATGATAGTCGCCGTCGCGGTCATATAAAACAACCTTTTTTTGAATAGACTCTTCGGCTGCTTCTTTACTTATATAAATGCGCGAACCATATGCAGGCACCGGCGGCTGGTCATGAGGCTTCCATTGTTCAGGAGTAGTTTCTACAGCAAGCTCAAGCGCATTCAAAAGAGAGCGTGCGTCCCCGTTTGCAGTATCAATCAAATGCTCAAGTGCGCCTTCTTCAAACTCAACATTCCAATGGCCGTAACCGCGTTCAACATCGGTAAGTGCCATTGTAGCGGCCTTAAGTAAATCATCATAAGTAAGCGGCTTAAGCTGGAATACGCGCGACCTGGAAACAAGCGCCTTATTAACTTCAAAAAAAGGATTTTCGGTAGTAGCACCAATCAGAATAACAGTTCCGTTTTCTACCCAAGGCAAAAGGGCATCCTGCTGGCTTTTATTCCACCTGTGAACTTCATCAACAAAAAGAATTGTGCGTTTGCCGTAAAGCTTATAAAAATCTTCGGCATCGCTTATGGCTTTTCGAATATCGGCAACGCCTGTAAGAACTGCATTCAGTGTAAGAAAGTTTGATTTTGTGTGGTTAGCAATAACCCGGGCAAGTGTAGTTTTTCCAGAACCAGGAGGTCCGTAAAAAATAACAGAGGTCAGCTGGTCTGCGGCAATTGCACGACGAAGCAGGCGTCCTTTACCAATAATATGGTCCTGACCAATATATTCATCAAGATTGCGGGGCCTCATTCGGGCGGCAAGAGGTTCAGTCTCGTTTTTTACCTGTTCAAATAAACTATCCAATTTTCAGCGCTGCCTTTCCCACCCAACGCTTTTATTCCCGGTTCCAGTTTCCTCTTGCAGGATAATATGACCAAAGTCCAATATTATTGAATGAAGCCGAAGAAGAACTTCCTGAGCCTCTGTATGAAATTGCAGCATAAAGGTCAGAATCTGCTTCTTTTTGTGAAGGGTCTGCATTGAGTAAAGCCATAATTATATATGACGATGTAAACTGATATTTAGCATTGTTATCAAAATCGGCAACTGTTGTTTGAGGCATTCTGTTTTCATCAAGTAATACACGGTCAATACCTCCGTTTGAAGTATACGAAGCTGTATAACTTCCTTTGCCAATAATAATTGAATCTGCTGTGAATACAAGTGATGCAACAGGAGAACCAAGTTCAATAAAGCTTACAGGAGCATCAGAGCCCTGGTAATAAAAAACATCAAAGTTTTTATTGCTGTTTTTATTTACACCGCCAATACAGGCCAGTGTTGCATTTGTATCAATAGTTTCGTTTGTGGCAACAGCAATAGAATCGGTAAAATAAAGAGTGTCACCAATATAAAAGGCAGAGTTTATTTTCTTGCTTTTATCATAAATCTGAACATAGTTTGAGCAGGCTTCGGCTTCAGGGGCAGAAGAACCATTGAGTTTATAATAAGAAACTTCTTTTGATTCAGGGTCTGTTACAGAAATAAATGCTTTTCTATGCTCAGGCTTTGGTGTGTTTGTAAAGAAAACACCAATATTCATCTGCCAGTTTGAACTGTCAAATGTAACTGCAGGAAATGCTTCACAAGTTTCAATTATATTTGTCCATGCTTCGGCGCTGTTTGAAAGGAGTGAATTAATTGGGCAAGTCCAGAAATAAATGGTGTCTGGAAGAACAATACCGTAATCATTATCCTGCTTAAAAGTAGCTGTAAGAAGATAAATATTATTCTGATCGGCAATAACACGCAAAATCTGCTGGCCTATATGACCTTCTGGTTCTGTGCTGGTTGGAAAATAGTTGTAATGATGAGTTATAAACGGAAGCTTTATATTGTCTGTTTTCCATTCACCGTGCTTTGAAGCAGAAAGAGGTTTGTAAGCTACAGAACCTCCGTTTGAAAGTACAAGATATTCTTCTGAATTAATCTGGCAGCGTACAATAGATGTAATGTTACCATTTACAGTTGCTTCTTCAGGGGCAACATCGTGCATAATTCCGTAAAAAACAGGTTCATAACCACAGGAAGCAAACAGAATTGCAGCAAGAACAAGGAGAAATCCAAGTGTAAATGTCTTTATTGTTTTTTTCATATTTTTCTCCGTGTTTTCCTAGAAATGATATCGCAAGCCAATTTCAGCAGTTTCAAACAGACCGTTGAAATTTTTAGATGAGTCTCTAAACCATTCTGGAATCCAGAAAAAGTCTGTTGAAAGACCTACAGAAACGGCATCAGTAATTCTAAAATATGCACCTGCAGAAAGTTTTGTTGCAAAAGAAGGAAATATTTCCAGATTCTGCCAGGTTTGATTAGCTACACCAATTTCGGCATAAAGTGGAAACTCAAATCTTCCAATGTATGGCTGAAACATAGCTCCAAAGGTTATTGGAATCATAACAAGAACCTTTTCTCCTATAGAAACATTATAAGATGCACTAAGTTCTCCACCAACGGCAAGTGTTTCTGTAAGAAAACGGAAATAACCAAGAGAGGCTTTTCCTCCGGTTCCAAGCTGACCTTTAAAATTTAATGGAAAAGCAGCTCCCAGCGAGATTTTTAGAAACTGATCACCTGCTCCATTTGGACTATAAACATATACTTCATCTTCGTTAGTTTCTTCTTCTTCCTGTGCGAAAAGAAAAGTTGAAAGTGTAAGGAAAACTAATAATAAAGAAAAAAAGCGTTTCATATTGCTCCAAGCGATTTTTTATAATATTCTATTTAAAAACGATGTTAAATACAAGAGGTTACAAAATGAGTGCAGTTATAATTGACGGAAAGCAGATTGCCGCAGATGTTCGCGCCGATGTTGCAAAAAAAGTTGCAGAACTTAAGGAAAAAGGCGTTGTTCCATGTCTTGCAGTAATTTTAGTTGGTGAAAATCCTGCAAGTGTGTCTTATGTTACAGGAAAACGCAAAGCTTTAGCCGAAGTAGGCATGGCCGACCGCTCAATTCAACTGCCTGAAACAACAAGCGAGGCTGATTTGCTCAAATTAATAGCAGAACTCAATGCAGACTCGTCTGTTCACGGCATTCTTGTACAGCTTCCTCTTCCAAAACATATTGATGAAGACAAGGTTATTATGGCAATTGACCCTGCCAAAGATGTAGACGGATTTCACCCTGTAAGCGTAGGCAACATGATGATTGGCCGCCCGGGCTTTTTGCCATGTACCCCTCATGGAATCATAGTTTTACTCCAGAAAATGGGAATCCAGACAGCAGGCAAGCACGCAGTAGTAATCGGCCGTTCTAATATAGTAGGAAAACCGGTTAGCATCCTTCTTGCCCGCAAGGATGTAAACTGTACAGTAACAATGTGCCACACAGGAACTAAAAATATGGCCGAAATCACCCGCCAGGCAGATATTCTTGTAGTTGCTTCGGGTCATCCGCACACTTTAACAGGCGATATGGTAAAGGACGGTGCCGTAATCATTGACGTTGGCGTAAACCGCATTCCAGATTCAAGCAAAAAGTCCGGCTTCCGCTTAATCGGCGACTGCGACTTTGATGATTTAGTAGAAAAAGCTTCATATATTACGCCGGTTCCGGGTGGAGTAGGGCCAATGACAATTGCAATGCTCATGACCAACACCCTGCAGAGTGCAATGGAAGCGTAGACCGTCAAAATTCTATCGACTTTTACTATATAATATTATATAATTGAAACGCATTTTTTATTTAAGGAGCATACATATGCCACAGAGCGGTAAATCCGTGTTTTCTGCTGATCTTCTTAAGTTTATAGAAGACTGGAAAGATAAACCGGGAAATCTCATCATGATATTGCACCGTGTTCAGGAAGAACAGGGGTATATTTCTAACGAAGCAGCCAT
>JAFZXA010000076.1 GCA_017617115.1 Treponema sp. | reverse complement strand
TTTTTTTTACATTATCTAATAGTATTTACACGGACATAACAGCTTTTGCCAATTGATCTGCACAAGAAGTTGATTTGTGGCCACAGGTATTTCCCGCAAGTATAGAATTGATTTCTTCTGCAGTTTTTCCATTTACAAGCTTTGCAATTGCTTTTAGGTTCCCATTACAACCATTGGTAAAAGAAACATTTGTGATAATGCCATTTTCATCTTTATCAAAAGTTACTTGAGTTGCGCAAACACCATGTGTTTTATATGTATGTGTCATATCGTGACTCCTTTTGTATTGGATTTTTTTATAAAAGAAAAGTGTCCTACTCAAACCTTGATGCAACATCCTTAAGAAAATCTATAACCTTCAAATGTTGGGGGCAGATTTCTTCGCACTGGCCGCATTCAACACAGTCGCTTGCTTTACCAACAGTTTTCGCAATATTTTCGTAGTATTCCTGTTGTGCAGTCCAGCCGGCTTTTCCTTCAGGGTCTTGCTTTAAGTCTGCATTGTAAAGTGCAAAATATTTTGGAATTGGAATTGTCTGAGGGCAGCCATTTGTACAGTAAGAACAGCCTGTGCATGGGATTGCCTTTGAGTTATTCAAAATATCAACGGCCTTTTTGATAATAGCATTTTCTTCTTCATTCAAAGGAACAAAATTCTGCATGTATGAAGTGTTGTCCAAAACCTGCTCCATATTGCTCATGCCCGACAAAACCATCTGAACATTTTTATGAGAAGCTGCAAAACGGATTGCCCAGGAAGCCACGCTTAAATCTGGTGCATAGTCTTTGTAAAGCTTTTCAATGTCACTGCCAACGTTTACAAGTGTTCCGCCTTTTACAGGCTCCATAATGATAATTGGTTTATTATGCTTAAGACAAACCTCATAGCATTCACGCGAACGGACAGCCGGATTTTCATAATCAAAATAATTAAGCTGAATCTGTACAAACTCAAACTCTGGATGTTCTGTTAAAACTTTATCGAGCAGCTCTGGGGAATCGTGGAAAGAAAAACCTGCGTGACGAATAAGACCTTCCTGCTTTTTCTGGAAAATCCAGCTCCACACATCAAGTTTGTTATAAACCTCAATTGAATGTACGTTAATGTCGTGAACCAGATAATAATCAAAAAAGCCTGCGCCGGTGCGTTCCAGCTGCTCGTTGAAAACCTTGTTGCAATCTTCTTTTGTTTTTACAAACATGTGGTGAAGCTTCGTTGCAAGAGTAAATTTTTCGCGCGGATATCTGTCTACAAGGAATTTTTTTGTGGCGGCTTCGCTGTGACCTCCGCAGTACATAAGGGCTGTATCAAAATAAGTAAAGCCTCGTTCTATAAAAGTGTCCACCATTTTGCAAACGGTATCTACATCAACCTCTGAATCCCAGGCAGGCGAAACTTGAGGCAGTCGCATGAGCCCGAATCCAAGTTTTTTTGCGTTGTTAAAAATGTTTTCCATAATAAAAATCCTTTTTAAAACTTCTTTTATAGATTATATCATGGTATACTGTATAAATAAAGAAAAGGTAAAGTTAAAAATTGCTTTCGTAATTTTTAACTCAGGAGGATTTTATGGCAAGTGAAATTATTGAAGAAACAGAAATCAGACCGGATGGTTCAAAAAAAATTGTAAAGCGCTCGGTTGAAAAAGGAATTTCTTTTGGAGCAGCCCTCGCAATGGTAATCAGTTTTGCAACCTGGAAATCAGTTTTCTGGGCTGTGATTCATGGCTTGATGGGCTGGGTGTATGTAATATACTTTTTGATCCGCTACAGATAATTTCCCGTTTAAAAAAATCGGAATTGAAAAATGAAAGACTGCGTTGAAATAAAAGGTGCTAGAATACATAACCTTCAAAACATAGATGTCACAATTCCTAAAAACAAATTGACTGTAATCACTGGTGTTTCGGGAAGTGGAAAATCCAGTCTTGCTTTTGATACACTTTATGAAGAAGGCAGAAAAAGATATCTGATGTTTTCTGGTACTCAACTTATGGTTGAAAGTGAAAACCGGGTTGATGATATTACAGGTCTGTCCCCTACTGTTGCAGTGGAACAGCGGATAATCAGGCAAAGTAATCCACGCAGTACAGTTGCTACACGAACACAGATAGAAGCTCTTCTTTCATCTCTTTTTGCAAATTTCGGAGTTATGGATGAAGGGTATGAAACTGATGAACCTTTGAATGTGTATATGTTTCAGAAGAACTCTCCAAAAGGGATGTGTCCCCGCTGTATGGGAAAAGGCTTCTATTATCGTCTTGATGAAGAAAAAATGCTTCCAGATAAAAACATCAGAATTGATTCTTTGTTCAGTGATATTTGTAACAATGGTCACATGTGGCGTTTTTTTGAACGATACCGCCGCACCTTTCATAAATCGACAGAAAAAACATTTGCAGAATTGTCTGTGGAAGATTATGAAGAATTAATGTACGGAACAGGGAAGCATTACGAAGGTCTTGCAAAATTCGTTATAGATACATATACCTGGGGTCATTCAAGCGCCCAGATGTCTTCCTGGGCAACAAAAATTGACTGCTGTTATAAAGAAAACTGTAAACGATGCGAAGGTACAGGTCTTGGAAAAGAGGTTGCCCATACAAGAGTTGGTGGAAAAACAATTACAGAACTGGAAAACATGTATCTTGGAGATCTGCTTGTATTTCTGCAGAAACTGCCTGTAGAAAAGTCCCCTCTCCAGAAGGAACTGGAAAAGAAAATACAATGTCTGTGCGATGTTGGTCTTTCATATCTTTCGCTTTCACGTCCGGTTCCAACTTTGTCTGGTGGTGAAATCCAGCGTCTTTTCCTTGCTTCCTATATCATAGCCGAAATGGATTCTATCATTTTTGTTTTTGATGAACCTACCATAGGATTACATGAAAACGAAAAAAATAACCTTATTTCCATAATCAAACGTCTGGTTGAAAACGGGAATACTGTTGTTTGTGTAGAACACGATGAAAGCTTTATAAAAGCCGCAGACTATATTATTGATATTGGTCCCGGAGCCGGAGTAAATGGTGGGAAGCTTATTTTTCAGGGAAAACTTAAGGATTTTCTTAAATGCACCGAATCAGTTACAGCTCCATATCTTTCGGAGAATAAATTCCCTGTCCCGCCAGAATACCGAAAACAACGGGGACAGGTTCTTACCATTCAAAATGCCTCATTACACAACCTGAAAAATGTTTCTGTGGATATTCCATTAGGCATTATGGTTGGTATTGCAGGTGTTTCTGGTTCTGGAAAATCCAGTCTCATATCAAACACTCTTGTTCCATGCCTTAAGGAATTAATGCAGTCAAAATGTGTGGCCGGAGACGATTTTATTGAAGAAAAGAAATCTGCAGCTGAAGAAGACGACGATACTCAAAATGATGAACTTTTGGAAGAAGATTTTGACACTAAAACTCAGATAATCGGCTGGGAAAAAATTAAACGCTGTTATGTAATTGATCAGCGCCCTATTGGCCGTTCCCGCACCTCTTGTCCCGCAACCTACACCGGAATTATGGACAGAATGAGAAAGCTGTTTGCAGAAAGTGATGAAGCTAAGGAAAAAAATCTTGGAATAGGACACTTTTCATTAAACAGCAAGGGTGGTTGTCCAATGTGTCACGGTGATGGTGTTATTCATCGTCACATTGGATTTGGTAATTTCATCAATCTAAAATGCGATAAATGCGATGGCTTTGGATTCGTCTCAGAAACAATGTCCATTCATCTGGCTGGAAAAACTATTAAAGACTGTCTGGAAATGAGCGTTACAGAAGCCTATGATTTTTTCAAAGCTAAAGACCCGGTTATTGAAAACATTTTAAAGGTTCTTATCCGCGTTGGAATGGGATATATAAAACTGGGACAGAAAACACCCACAATCTCTGGTGGTGAAAGTCAGCGTATTAAACTTGCAAAAGAGCTGGCAAAAGGTAAAGGGTCCAAAGGCATTTTGTATATTCTTGACGAACCTTCTACAGGACTTTCCTTCTCTGATTCTCAGAAGCTCCTTGAATTATTGAACGAGCTTGTTGATATGGGAAACACAATCATCGTTACAGAGCATGACACTAACATGCTTTCCAATTGTGACTGGATTATTGAAATGGGACCTGAAGGCGGTAAAAACGGTGGTTATGTCATTGCAGAAGGGACCGCTCTGGACTTAAAACACAACCCAGCTTCAATGATAGGAAAATACTTGAAAACAAAAAATGAATAATTAATGTATAATTCGTAAGGATTCATAATGACAGAAAACGAGATTTATAATCTGGTAATAAGCTCTCATCATCCTCAAATTAACAGTGTTCTGGTCTGGGAAAAAGGAGAAATCACTGCAGAATGTTATTTCAACGGTTTTAATGCCGAAAGCCGCCATAATATCAAATCGGTAGTAAAAAGCTTTCTTGCTGCAGCAATTGGTATAGCACAGGATGAAGGTTTACTGAACATAGATGACAGAATCTCAAAATATCTTCCTGAATTTGCAGAACAAAGGGATTTGAAACACAGACTTATTTCTATCAGACACCTTCTTACCATGAGTTCAGGAATTTTCTGGCAGGGCGGAGTTCATTATCACTGTCCAATGATGGATGCCATGCAGCGCTCAAAAAACTGGATTGATTATATTGCCGATTGTCAGATTCAAAGTCAGCCTGGAACCCTTCACAATTACAAGGAGTTTGATGTTATCCTCCTTTCTGCAATCTTAGGTACAGTAACCGGGGATGCCTTTGACTATATCAATGAAAAAATCTTTACGCCTCTGGAAATAACTAACGCCAGATGGATCAAAAGTCCTGATGGTGTTTATTACAGTCCCGCCCTTGATGAAAAACTGGAATCAGTTTCCGCAATGAAAGCAAGGGATATGCTTAAGCTTGGACAACTATTTCTTCAAGATGGGGGCTGGAATGGCAGACAGATAATTTCAAAGGAATATATAGATCTGGCAGTTTCTCCGTCTCCTCAGAATAAAAACTACGGCTTTTTATGGTGGCTGGGAGAAGGCTGGTACGGCTGCCGAGGTTTTGGTGGTCAATCAGTTACCGTTTTTCCATCCCAGTCAAAAATTGTGGTAACCCAAGCCACAGCAATCAGCAGACCGCTTCATTATGAAGATATTATTTTTGCAGTGTAATATTTAAGTGTAGTTTATATTTATATACAATAATTACTAAGATTATAGACATTTAAATATTTAAATTGTATAATCTTCAATATGGAAGGTCATATCTCAAAATCTTTTGAAAACTCTATGATTCGTACTGCCTGGAATGAACAGGAGGAAGAATGGTATTTTTCTGTTGTTGATGTGGTGGGGGTGTTGACGGAACAAGAATCTCCTCGTTCTGCAAGCACCTACTGGGCGGTTTTAAAAAAACGTCTTAACGATGAAGGCGCAGAGCAACTGCTTACAAATTGTAAGCAGTTGAAAATGAAATCTGCAGATGGAAAAATGCGTCTTACTGATGTTGCAAATACAGAACAACTTTTACGAATAATTCAGTCCATTCCATCCAAAAAAGCTGAACCCTTCAAAATGTGGCTTGCCAAGGTTGGCCGAGAACACATTGAAGAAACAATTGACCCTGAGCAGACAATAGATCGTGCCTTGGAAACTTATGCCAAAAAAGGATATTCCCGCGAATGGATAAATCAGCGATTACAGGCAATTCAGGTACGTAAAGAGCTGACTGATGAATGGGAACAGCATGGTGTAAAGAAAGGTGTTGAATACGCAATTCTTACAGATGAAATCACAAAAGCCTGGTCTGGAATGACAACTCGTGCCTATAAAAATCATAAGGGGCTTAAAAAAGAGAACCTGCGGGACAACATGACTACCACAGAAATTATTCTGAATATGCTTGCAGAAACTGCTGCGAAAAATATCTCGCAAACTGAAAATCCAAAAAACTTCGAAGAAAATCAATCTGTGGCAAGACGAGGCGGAAGAATTGCTGGAAATGCAAGAAAAGAACTTGAAGCAGAAATAGGACATTCCGTTATATCCGAGCAGAATGCGACTCAAATAAATTCTATTGTTACAAATCTGATTGAAGATGTTTCAAAGAAATCTCCGGAGGATAAATAATGGAATCGGTTATAAAACTCTTAAGAGAAAAAAACAGATATACACAAGTAAAACTTGCAGAAGAAATTGGGATTTCAAGACAGGCTCTTATAAAATATGAAAATATGGAGCTCGAACCACCTCTTTCGGTTGTCCGCTCACTTTCAAAGTTATTTTCTGTAAACTACGATTGTTTTATTGATAACAAATTACCAGAAGAATCAAGCTCCGAAGATGCTGAAATGCTTTCGCAATTTGTAAAAAATATCATGAAACTCAATGATTCAGAAAAACGTGCTGTATTTGAAATGGCTCGTATTATGGCTAATTCCTAAGAAAACACAAATCCCATTTTGAACTTTTCCCGAAATTTTTGTAAAATATTTATATAAAAATCTCGGGTGAAAAGATGTTTGATATAAACACTTATTTACAAAATCTGATTTCTCGTTGCAAGGATGCTTTTGGTGAGCGGCTGCTTTATGTTGGATTTATGGGAAGTTACCTGCGTGGGGAAGCAACCGAAAACAGCGACATTGATGTATTTGTTGTAATTGATAACATTACGCTTTTTGACATGGACACTTACCGCGAAATTATTAAGGGTCTTGGAAATTATGACAAGTCCTGTGGATTTATCTGCGGCAAGGATGAAATGAAAAGCTGGTCGCCGCTTGAAACCTGCCAGCTGCTTTATACAACAAAGGATGTTTACGGAAAACTTGAACCGCTTCTTACACCATTCACGCGAGAAGATGAAATTAATTATGTAAAGTTTTGTCTTGGGAATCTTTATCACGAGTTATGTCACCGTTACATTCATAGGTCACGCGAAAAAAATATTGAAAAGTTTCGCGGCACCTGTAAGTTTTTCTTTTTCCTGATTCAGAATCTGCATTATCTTGAAACCGGTGATTTTATTTTGAAAAAGGCAGTTTTGAAAGCCGCTGTGTCAGAATCAGACCGCCGCATTCTTGAGTTTGCCTCGCTCCCGGATGATTTTGATTTTGACGCAGTGATGACGGAGACTTTTAAGTGGTGTCAGAATGTCTTCAGACGACTGGATTTGATTTCGCAACAGTCATAAAATGGAGTAATTATGGAACGAAAAGAAAAAGTAATTCTTACAAATATGTGCATGGTTTTTGACGGAACAAAGCTTCTGGTTCAGGAAAAGGTTGGCAAGGGCTTTAAGGGAATCACCTGTCCCGGCGGTCATGTTGACGAAAATGAACCGATTGTAGATTCTGTGATTCGCGAAGTAAAAGAAGAAACCGGCCTTACAATTAAAAACCCAAAACTCTGCGGCATAAAAGACTGGTTCGAAGAAGACGGCAGCCGCTACATGGTGTTTGTTTTTAAAGCAACAGATTTTTCGGGCACCTTGCAATCGTCGGAAGAAGGAAAAGTTTTTTGGGTGGAGCCTTCTGAACTAAAAAATTATTCCACTATGTGGCACTTTGAAACAATGCTTAAACTGGTGATGGACGAAAAATATTCCGAGTTGTTTCTGGATTCCAATGACAACTGGAAACCTTTGTTGAAATAAAAAAAAGGAGGAGTTTACATGCCGGAAATAATTCAAATTAATAAAAATACCTGGAGATTCGAAGATGGATTTGTGAGGTTCTTTCTTTTGGAAGGAGCGGACAAAGCTGTAATGATTGACAGCGGGATGAACTGTCCGAATGCGATTGAGCTTGCACAAAAACTGACCGAAAAACCTGTTATGCTTTTGAACACTCATGGCGATGTTGACCACACTTCTGGCACGGCGGGATTTTCGAAAATCTATATGCACCAACTGGATTATGAAGGCTGTGGGATTTCTCAGAAATTTCCGGGGACTTCGCTTGCTCCTGTTGATGACGGGGACATTCTTGAACTTGGCGGCAGGTCTCTTAAAATTATTCATATTCCAGGGCACACCAGTGGAAGTCTTGCAATTCTGGATGTAAACAACCGCGTGCTTTATTCGGGGGATTCTGTTCAAAAAGGGCACATCTTTATGTTTGGGACACAACGCGAGCCAGAAAAGTTTGGTGCCTCGCTTGATAAACTGATTGCTGAAAAATCTCATTATGATTTTATTTATGCTTCCCACGACGAGTTTTGTCTGCCTGCTGATTATGCTCAAAAGGTAAAGCTTGCCTGGCAGAAGGTTTGTGCGAACGAAGTGCCATTTGAAAAAACAGAAATGTTTGGAAACACAATTCGATCTTATACGACCGAGACCTGCGGATTTTTATTGGAGGATAAATGATAGACACTTTTGTAGACGAACGTGATTTTAAAATTCTTGAGGCAGATAAATATACTTTTTTTGTTTTGAGCAGAATTATGACAAGGAACTGCGAACTGCTTTTGAGCGACCATAGTCGCATGATTATCTGTTATTCTTCTAGCCCTTTTCCTGTGTGGATTTGGACTATTGATGGTGCCACCGAAGAGGAAATGGAAAACGCCTACAAGCTTGCAGCCCAGCATGGATTTTTGGACGGCAACCACGGCATAAACATGAAGTACGAGCTTGCTGAATATTTTATGAAACGATCTTCGCGCGACGGCAAAAAACTTTCCATTTTGAAAAACATGTTTGCCTACGACTGCCTTAATCCTGTGGCTGCGGAAAAAGTTACCCCGACAGATGGGGAGATTTATCATTGCACTGAGAAGGATTTAGAAACTCTTACAGATTTTAAAGAAACCTTTCACATCGAACTTCAGCTTGATTTAACCAACCGCGAAGGTTACAGGAAATCTGCAAAGGCGCTTATTGAAGACGGCCACACATATCTTTGGAAAAATGCAGACGGAACTTTTGTAGCAAGCTGCGATTTCAGAGTAAACGGCAACATGGCGAGTCTTGGTCTTGTTTTTACACGCAAGGACTTCCGCCGCAGACACTACGCAGAAAATCTTGTTTACCAGGTTACAAAAATTGCTGCCAGCTCCGGCTACATTCCAATGCTCTACACTGATGCCGACTACGCTGCTTCGAATGCGTGCTATGTAAAACTTGGTTATATTTTGCAGGGAAAGCTTTGTACAATAGGATAAAAAAATGGAACTTTGGGACGCATATAATTCTGAAATATATCAAAAACTTTTGGAACAGCTGGCGTGTGAATTTAATTGCAAACCGCAGGATTTTTCACTCGACAGGGAAGCCCAAAATATTGTGACGCTTTCTGTTTTGAACGAGGGACGCCGTCATTTTTCGGACAAGCCTTTCTTTTTGCAGATGGCCTCGCTTGGCGGAAACACAGTAATTTCTGCTGACCCGAAAATGCACGCCTGGCTCAACGAATGGGTAAAAGGTAAAAACGGAATCTGGCTTTTTGAGCAGCACAATTTTTTTGATCTTGAATGCGAGCTTCGAAAGTACGGCTACAAAATGTCGCTGACTCATCACATGTTTTTGCCAAAGATGCCATCAAAGTTGAATCAAGTGCCCTCGCCAGAGCCTCTTGAAATAAACCCCGATTTTGAAATCCGCTGGCTGGAACAGACAGACATCATGAAATTTTATGGCGACGAGCGTTTCCCAAATGCAATCTGCGATAAGTTTAAACCTGAGCGCCCCGATGTTCTTGCAGTTGTGGCAGTTGAAGGAGAAAACATTATGGGCATGGCAGGTTGTTCTGCAGACACTCCACTTTTCTGGCAGATTGGAATTGATGTTCTGCCTGAATATCGCGGGCGAGGTGTTGCGAAAACTCTTGTGTCGCTTCTTAAAAACGAAGCCTTCTACCGCGGTGCAATTCCATATTACGGAACAAGTCTTTCAAATCTGGGTTCCTGGAAAACAGCACTTGCCAGCGGCTTTGAACCAGCCTGGATAGAAACCGAAGCGCGTGAGTGTTTATAAAAACTTCAGTACATCCATCTGTTTTTCTGCGTGTTCAAAATCATCAAGAATCGGGCAAGGAACATGAGGCTCAAAGGCAAGCTCGTGAAACCAGGTGCATTGAACAGGCTTCATTCCGGCTTGGCGGGCGGCGTATAATTCACGGGATCCGCCATCGCCAACATAAAGGCATTCTTCGGCGTGCAGGCCCAGGAGCTCTGTCATTTTGCAAAACATCTCCTGACTTGGTTTACAAATTCCAATTTCATAAGAAATCAGCGGAACATCAAAATATGGAAACAATTCGCAGGCCCTTATAAAATCGCGTTCATCAGAAAAAGTGTTTGTCATAAGGCCGATTTTTATTCCGCGCGATTTGAGCTCCTGCAAAAGCTGAACCGACTCCTTTGGAATTGCAGAAAAAGTATCCTGCAGCGCCGCAAGTCTGTGTTTCATTACAAGCTCAACTTTTTGGGGCGTATACTGATCAAGTGCACGGAGTGCAGTTTCAATTCCCTGAGCAAAAGAGATTTTCCCGGTAGTCCGGTCATTTTCTGTTGCATGCCAGTATTTTCTGTATTCTTCAAGCTGCGGGCCGAGCCCCAGGTCATCTGCAACATTTTCGCTGAAATAAGTTTTCCCTTCAAACAAAGTAACAAGCGTTTCGAACATGTCAAAAATTACGGCTTTAATCATGGTTGGGATTCTATCATATTTCGCATTTTTCTTGAATCATATAAGCGTAAAGTGTAATCCACTTGTTTTCTTCGCCGATGTTACCGACTTTGAAGGCAGGAACGCTTTTTGAATCTGTAAGAATGTAACGACCGTTCTCAAGTTTGTGCTGATTCAAAACTCTGATGCCCTCTTTCATCGCGTCGGAATCGAGCGGGCATTCAAGAGCACGCAGGGCATAAACAGTATTTTGTGCGCCAATCTTGATTGGATCTGGAGTGTAAAAGGTTCCCAGCATAACATCAAAGACAGGAGTTTTCATATCGTCCGTGCGATAGAAAATATTGCGTTTTGTAAAATAATGAACAAGCGCTTGTTCGCAAGGCATGATGTGTCCCTGTATGTGAAGCTCGGCAACAAGCAGAAGAAATTCTGCAGTATATTTTATGCAGCTTTTGTGAGGCTTTTTCGGGTCGTTGATTTTTTTGTTTGTACTGATACATTGCCATCCACCATCTTCCTGAATTAGCGCAAGGAGTGTGTCAATTTCGTTTTTAACAACGGGCTCCTCGTAATAGCCAAGTTTTACGAGATTTCGCAGGAGCAGAGGTTCACCGCAAAGCATCTTAAATCCGGTTTCTTCAATCAGTGCAAAAACTTCGTCATCAATGTCTTTC
>JAFZXA010000075.1 GCA_017617115.1 Treponema sp. | reverse complement strand
TTGATGTGTTCGGCACAAAGCTTTGCAATGCTGCATTTTCCGCTCATGTTTTTAAGACACCACAAGGCCTGAACTGCTCCACCAAGGGCTGCTGCTTCGTCCAGGGCAGGAACGTGGATTGGAAGATTCATAATATCTGCAACAATCTGGCGCCAGATAGGAGATTTTGAACCTCCGCCAATCAGACGAATCTGTTTTGGTTTAAATCCCAGCTTGCGGAAGGCATCAAGACCGCCACGCATGGCAAATACTGCAGATTCCAAAGAAGCGCGGGCAATGTTTGCACGGTTTGTATTTGCAGAAGTAAGACCTGTAATGCTTGCACGTCCGTTTGGTAAGTTTGGAGTACGTTCACCATTGAAGAATGGAATTACCAGAACGCCTTCTGAACCGCATGGAGCTTTTGCTGCTTCGCCATCCAGTTCTTTTACATCCATATTGAAAAGTCCGCGTACAAATTCTGTAGCAACTGTACAGTTCATTGTACACAAAAGTGGAAGCCATCCGCCTGTAGAAGAACAGAAGCCCGAAAGTCCGTTTGCAGGATCAGCAATCGGCTTGTCTGAATATCCGTAGAGAGTTCCGGAAGTTCCCATAGACATTGTAAGGAATCCGTCGGCAACGGTACCTGTTCCAACAGCACCCATCATGTTGTCTCCACCACCTGCAGAAACAGGGATGCCTGCAGGAATGCCATATTTTTTGGCAGCAGCTTCTGTAACTACTCCAGCCGGTGCACTTGGTTCAATCAGTTTTGGAAGCAGACCCAAAAGCTTTGGATCGATGATGTTACAAATTTCTTTTGACCACTTGCGTTTTTTAGAATCGAACAAGGCTGTACCGGAAGCATCGCCGTATTCCATTACATATTGACCTGTGAGTTTCCAGTTTAAGTAGTCATGTGGAAGCATGATATAAGCGAGCTTTTCAAATGCGGCAGGTTTGTTTTCCTTGAGCCACAAGATTTTTGGAGCGGTAAAGCCCGGAAGCATAAGGTTGCCCAGAAGCTTTACAACATTTTTATCTCCACCGGCAGCCTTTGTAATTTTTTCACACTGCTTTGCTGTAGAAGTATCGCACCAGAGCTTGATGTTATAAAGAGCCTTTCCGTTTTTTCCAAGAGGAACAAAGCCGTGCTGCTGACCAGAAACACCAATGGCTTCGATAGTCTTTTTGTTTGCAGCACTCAATTTTCCAAAACAAACATCAAGTCCGTTGTCGAACCATTCTGCTTTCTGTTCGCGTGTTCCATCAGCCTTGGAAATAAGTTCCATTGGGCAGCTGGCCTTTTCAATAATTTCCTTTTTCTCGTAATCATAAATTACAACCTTCATACTCTGAGTACCAAGGTCAATTCCAGCAACAGTTTTCATATATAACTCCTGTGTCATTGTCGCGGTCCCTGAGCCTGTCGAAGGGGGGATCCGACAATCCGTTTTTATAATTTTTTAAATTCTAATACAAACATTAAATAAGTCAAGCGGAATTTTTCTTATGTTTTTAAAGAATTTTCCAACTTTTTTTCGAATTTCCCCAAATTTACTTCCTCTTTTTAAAAAAAATTTTGTTAACTATAGTATAAGAATTTTTTACAAGGAGGCGGTTATGCCAAACAACATCAAACCGTTCGAGGAGCTCACTCTGGCGGATGATTTTATGTTCTATCAGGTTATGCAGGATGATGAAATCTGCATTGGGGTTTTGGAGCGTCTACTCAAAATCGAAATTGACCACATTGAGCGGCAGGAACTCCAGAAAGAAATTAAGCCTTATTATCAGACAAAGTACATCAAGCTGGATGTATATGTAAAGAATGATGATAAGATTTATGACATTGAAATTCAGAACGAAGACATGGATGAACTGCCCAAACGAGTCCGGTATTATCAGTCTATGATTGATTCAAATGAACTGTTGAAAGGAATGGAATACAGGAAACTGCCTGAGAGTATAATTATCTTTATCTGTACAGGTGACCCGTTCGGGAAAGGATTTCCACAATACTCTTTCAAGAATATTTGTCTGGAAGAAAAAGAACTTATTCTTAAAGATGAATCTACAAAGTATTTCTTCAATTCTGATGCCGCAGACAAGGCAACAGATATTGAAATCCGTTCATTTCTTGATTATATTAAGAATAAGAGACCTACAGATAGTTTTACAAAAACGATTGATTTAGCTGTGAAAAAAGTTAAAGAAGATGAGTCTCTAAGGGGGATTTACATGTGCGAACCAATACGTATTCAAGATGCAAAATGGGCAGCAAGAGTTGAGGCTGCAAAAAAAATGCTCCGAATGAAACTTGGGACTCATGAACAGATTGCACATGTTCAAGACCTCCCATTAAAAAAAGTCCAGGAACTCGCAGAAGAAGTTGCTAAAGAAAAGAAAGAAGAACCTGTTCTTGCGTAATCATATTTATGGTTACGGTGTTTCTCCTCTTTGCCAAGTCCACTCTTCAGGTAAATATAGGTTATCGGATCTCCAGTCGAAGTTCATGCTAATTAGTTTTCCTTCTGTATGAACATTGTCGAGCCAATCACTGTAAGCGTCCCAAACATAGAGATTTGTATTAAGTTTAATAGATACTAAGCTGGAACAGTCTTTAAACATTCTAAGAAAGGCACAATTTTGTACTTTCGTATTATCACCATGGCCACCCGCAATAAGGGGAACACTTTTCAAGTTCGAACAACCTGAAAACATATCTTGGCAACAGTATTGTATCATTTTGGTGTTGGCAGCACCTATGGAAGGAGCCGTTTCTAATTTTATGCATCCCTTGAACATTTCCGCACAGGAATATGAACCTATGGAAGTTGTCGTTTCGGTGGTATTGGGGTCTATTATAGTTGTTGGAGCAGAAGTAAGACTGGAACAACCATAGAACATTTTGTAATAGCAGTTATCAGGCAGGGTAGTAGCAGGAAGAGCTGGAGCAGAAATCAGACTTGTACAACAATTGAACATGCTGTGATAGCAAGAAACAGCCAGTGAAGTAGCTGGAAGAAAATTCTCTGGCACAGAAGCAAGGCTGGTACAACCAGAGAACATTTCCATATAGCAGTTATAAGCCAGAGTAGTAGCAGGTAGCTCAGGAGCAGAAGTAAGACTTGTACAACCATCGAACATGTTAGAATAGCAATAATTAGCCAGTGTAATAGCAGGAAGAGCTGGAGCAGAAGTAAGACTAGTACAGGCAGAAAACATTGAAGAATAGCAAGAATTAGTCAATGTAGAAGCAGGAAGAGCTGGAGCAGAAATCAGACTTTTACAACCCTTGAACATGTTAGTATAGCAAGTAGCAGCCAGTGAAGTAGCTGGAAGAAAATTCTCTGGCACAGAAGCAAGGCTGGTACAACCAGAGAACATTGAATAATAGCAAGATGAAGCCAGTGTAGTAGTATTAAGTACTGGTAAAGACGTTAGACTTTTACAACCATTGAACATGTTAGAATAGCAAGAATCAGCCAGTGTAGTAGCAGGAAGAGCTGGAGCAGAAGTCAGACTTGTACAATCATTAAACATGAGTAAATAGCAAGATTTAGCCAGTGTAGTAGCAGGAAGAGCTGGAGCAGAAGTCAGACTTGTACAACCCTTGAACATGTTATAATAGCAATAATTAGCCAGTGTAGTAGCGGGAAGTTCAGGTGCTTTAGTCAGACTAGTACAACCAGAGAACATGAATTCATAGCAATAATCGCCATTAGTAAGGTCGGTAGCAGGCAGAATAATATCTAATGTTTCATGATTTTTAATATGGGAATTTTTAGAAAAAAGGTGGGAAAATGCATATTTACTTGAAATGCTTTTTTTCTCATCAAAATTTGTGTATTCTAAAAGGCTCATTACATTTCCATACACATAACAATCGGCTGTGCATTGTATGTTTAAGTAAATATATTCCCAAATAAATGTATAATCGTATCCATAAAAACTAATTTTATCACCAGGTTCTACAGAAATACTGTCATAGGCGGCTTCTATAAGACCATTATTCTTTTTAATATATAGCTTTCTTGTTTCTTTACCATTTATAAGAATTGTTCCGCTATCTATTGCTTCCAGTGTTAGTGGAAGCAAAGCGGGATCTTGAGGTAATTCCAATTCCGGTTCTTCATCGTCTTCAATGACAGGATTATTATTTACAGGAGCTTTGCTTGTAGTTCTGGTTTTTCTTACTGGTGCTTTTTTAGTATCATTTACAGAAGAACTACAGCCAGAAAAAATAAAAGACATTGTAAGAGTTATTGTAAATAATAGTATTTTAATATATGTTTTCATTTAATGTTCCTTCTTTTTGGGTTTAGTTTGATTTCAAATAAATATGAAAATATAATTCTTTTCCATTAGAATCTTTAAGTTTTGTAATATTTCCATCATTGTCTATTACTATAATAGAAAAGATGCAAGTCCCAAAACTAAAATATCTTGTTTTTAGAACTAAATATTCATCTGCCCATTTAGTATAAGCGTGGTTTCCGGTTTTATAGTAATAAGGAAGTTCTATAGGGGGGGCAGAGGTTTGTCCATGTAGATCAGAAGTTGAAACATTTTCACAATATAACTCGAATCTATTTGCTATACCACTACCTCCTTCATCCATTGCTTCAAAACAGAAAGACATTGTTATTGTAGTATTTGCATTAACTGTGACCTCAGGCCTGTTTGCCGGAATAATTTCTTTGTCTGTGCTGTATGGTATTGTAATATAGTCGTCGTCAATCTTAACTCTCACAACGCTATAAAAAGTATTATTCTGTTCATCCTTTGGAGGAATTATTTTTGGAGGTGTTTGATCATTACTGCTTTCCCAGATTTTATATGGCCAGGCCTTTGTTTCCAGCAGTTTTACTTGAATACCGTCTATATAATAGCTAAAATTTTCACCTAAAGAAACATACAGAGTTACACCATTTGGCGGAAGTGGATTTGCAGTTTGAATTACAAGAGTGCTGCCACCTACAGTATTTGGTTCTTTTTCCCAATAAGGATTACAAAAACATGAGTTCATATTTTCGCTAGGGTCATCGTAATTAATTATCTGAATATTCTTAAAGTACTTATTTCCCTTTCTCTGATACCCGTAATAGCGGCCGCCGCAGAGCGTTTCATCTCCCTGTAAAAAGTCTTCGTCCTGTAACTTCAGGGTTTCTTTAAGCTCCTGCATTTCTTCTTCTGTGTAATAAATGCTATTGGGGTCCATGTTAAACTGGTCAAAGAAAACCTGAATGTCTGTAGAGGCCGGTGAACCTGTTTCCTGGTAAGTCGGCTTTGACAAGAATATCTGCGGGCGTTTTGCAACAACAGCGTATATTGCAAGTTCAATATTCGGATTTTCTGGAACCTTCTGGAAGGTACAGGTTGTGTCTATTTGCTGAGGTTCTTCTATTTTAAGATATGTATCATCATCTATAGCTTCGCCGGTTGCAGCATCATAAACTTCCCATTTAATAAATTGGTAATCTGATTCTACAGTGAATGAAAGATTAAAGCTGTCGGTAGGTCTTACATCTGCTTCGCCGCCGGCTGGTTTGGTGATGATGCCGGTGTCTTTCTGGGCGTCTACATAAATTGCATACGGTTCGGTGTTGTTGTATTCAATTTTCTTTTTGATTTGTTCGCCAATATCCTGGGCTTTTAAAAAGCTGTCGCAGGAACTAAATAAGGTTGTTGTCAGAAAGACTATACAAGTTAATACCCCCCCCCCGTACATAATTATGGGTTGGCCTTGGGGAAAGGGTAGCCGTTTTCAAAGTTGAATTATTCATTTGAGTGCTCCGTTTTTAGATAATAGAATATTCTATTTTACCATACATAGTTTTATTTGTCATTTTTTTTTATAAATGGTATTCTAGGAGTAGATTGCCGCGCTTCGCTCGCAATGACGATGACTATTCGCTCGCAATGACGGGAATATTATGGAAACAAAAAACACTCGCCCCATCTTTGGCTACGCACTTGCTACAATAACTATCTTTTTTTGGGGCATAACGTTTATATGTACAAAATCTCTGCTCAATGATTTTTCGGCACTGGAAATTCTTTTTGTGCGCTTTCTGGCAGCTTATATTGGGCTTTGGATAATCCGCCCAAAACGCCAGAGAATCGAACCTCGCGACAATATCCTTTTTGTTCTTGCGGGGCTTTCGGGGGTTGTGCTCTACCAGTTTACCGAAAACATGGCAATTAATTTTACGAATGCTTCAAACGTGAGCATAATTGTAAGCATCTGCCCGCTTTTTACTGCAATCATTGCGCAGTATTTCTTAAAAGAAAATCATTTGACCTTGTGGTTTTTGCTTGGTTTTATAATTTCAATTTTTGGTGTTGCGCTTGTTTGCTTCAACGGAAAAATGGAGCTTGAGCTTAATCCAAAAGGCGACCTTCTTGCGCTGTTTGCGGGAATCTGCTGGGGCTTTTATTCGCTTTTTGTTTCGCTTATTAATAGAAAAAACTATGACCCAATCTGTGCAACCCGCCGTGTTTTCTTTTATGCTGTTTTGTTTATGCTTCCGCTTATGGCCGCTGGCTACGCACTTTCACACGGACGCACTCCGGACCAGGCACAAAGCGACATGGTCGCCTCTATGTTTGTTTCGCTTGATAAGGCAATAAACGCTGCCCGATTTTCTAAACCCTTGAACTGGTTTAATCTTCTTTTTCTTGGATACATAGCAAGTGGTTTTTGCTTTAGCGCCTGGAATAAAACCTGCGAAATTCTTGGAACTGTAAAAGTTACCTGCGGTATTTATCTTATTCCTGTTGTAACAATTATTTTTGCGTTCTTCACTCTTGGCGAAAAAATCACCTGGCTTGGCGGCATTGGTGCAGTGCTTACTATAATTGGTCTGTTCATAAGCGAAAAAAAGACAAAACAGCAATCGTATGATATAATTAAAGACTCCAAAGAAGAATAAAAGGATTTTTAAAAAGGATACTTAAATGAAAAAATCTGTTGCTATTTTTATGGCGGGGGCACTTGTTTTACTTAGCCTGACCGCCTGCTCAAAAAAATCAGAATCGCAAGCTGCCCAGTCTCGGCAGTCTCCTTTTCAAAGTCAGTTTAATGTTTCTGTAGAAGAAGACACTTTTGTAAAAGAATCAAAGCTTTGCGACCTTGCACAAAAATATGGTTTTAAGGTAGGAGCGTGCATTTCGTATAATCAGGTAACCCGTTCGGGCTATATAAAAATGCTCACCGACGATTTTAATACAACAACGGCAACAAATGAATTCAAAGCCTATTCCCTGCTTGATCAGAAAAAGAGTATAGAAGCCGGTAAGCCAATGATGAACTTTAATCAGGCCGATATAATTGCCCGCCTTGCACAGGAAAAAGGAATTGGTATTCGCGGACACGTTCTTGTTTGGGATGCTTACATGACAGAATGGTTTTTCCGCGAAGGTTTTAAAGGCGACGGAATGATTGTTGGCAAAGAAGAAATGCAGCGCCGTGTAAAATCTTACATTGAAGATGTTGTTACTCATTTTGAAACAGAATTTCCCGGTGTTGTTTACTGCTGGGATGTTGTAAACGAAGCAGTTGCCGACGAAGTTAATGAACGTGTTGCCGATAATGATTTTCATTTGCGAAAAAGCCGCGGTGGAAGTCCGAATCTTTTTTACGGAACAATGGGCGAAGATTATGTAAAATATGCCTTTAAGTGTGCCCGCGAAACCGTAAACAAAGTAAACCCAAACATCAAACTTTTTTATAACGACTACAACACTTTTTACGAAGACAAGCGCGATGCAATTGTGCGCATGATTAAATATATTAATAACGAAGAAAAGCTTTGCGACGGTCTTGGAATGCAGGGCTACATTGGCGGTTATGGTAGTCAGGATGGTTGTATGAACCCGAATGATTTAAACCTAATAAAAACTGCAATCAAAATGTACAGCGACCTTGGGCTCGAAGTTCAACTAACCGAAGTTGCAGTGCGCAATTATGAAAAAGATCAGATTCCGCAGCATGCAAGATTCTACGGCCAGCTTTTCCGCACAATCAAAAGTGCTGTTAGCGAAGGTGCAAACTTTACGGGAATTACAATCTGGGGAATTACAGATAATCCCGGAATGTCGCGCTCGGATTACAGTTATAAAATGAACGGCCCGTATTGCGGACTATTCTCTGAATACTATCAGCCAAAAGATGCTTATAAAGAGGTGTACAAGGTACTGGAGTAACATGCGAAGAAATTTCCTGCTTTTAATAACATCTGCAATTCTCGTTATAAGTTTTGGGTTGTCTTCTGTAGTTTCGCTTCAGTCAATGGATATTCTTGTAAAAGAAAATAACCGCGATAATTCAGTAATTTATGCCAACGAAATAAGCAATGCAGTAATTGATGTTTTTTCAGAAGCAGTTGCAGTTTCGCAGTCAATGAACAACACCTTTATTCGCGAGCTTCTTAAAAACGAAAGCGCCCTGACTGTAGATCAGCAGTCCGATATTCTTAGAAAATATCTTTCCGATATTGTTTATAAATTTGGTTATTCCACTGCCTTTTTAGCCGACGACAAAACCATGGCTTATTATTCTGAACATGGGTATTCAAAAACTGTTGATATTAATAACCCTGATGATGACTGGTATCTTCCATTCAAAGAATCGGGAAACCAGTATGAGCTTAATGTTGACAACGATCAGGCAAACAACAACCGCCTTACAATTTATATAAACATGAGAATTCTGGACAATTCGGGAACTTATTTGGGTGCGTGTGGAGTTGGAGTTCCAATGAAGCAGATTATGTCTTTGCTGCAGACTCTTGAAGCTCAAAGCGATATTTCTATAAAGCTTGTTTCTCCCGATGGTGTTGTTCGTGTTGCCCGTAGTGGACAGCTTGTGTTTCAGCGAACCGAAGAAGAGCTGCGTGCCGTGCTCAAAAAATACGATTATGCCCAGCCATATTTTTATGAAACAAAAAAAGAAGACGGCTACACAATTATTAAATATATTCCCGAATGCGACTGGTTTGCTGTAATTGATTATGAAGGCGGAAAATCGGCAGTTCGTTCAACAATGCTTTTTAAAAATCTTATGGCCTGTCTTGCAATTCTTCTTGCTGTTTTAATTGTGATTAATTTTGTTTTGAATTCGTTTACAAAGCACACTGCGCATTTTGTCGAAGAAGCACTTGAAGATGAACTGACCGGACTTAAAAACAGGCGTTCCTGCTCATTAGAAATGGCAAGACTTAACGCAATGCAAAATATCAGAAATGTGTCTATTGCTACAATGGATATAAACGGCCTTAAGCTTACAAATGATACTTACGGACATACTGCAGGGGACGATTTATTAAAGGGTGCCGCTAACGCAATGAAGGCTTACTTTATTAAAAACGGCTGGAAGGTTTTTAGAACAGGCGGAGATGAATTTATTGCAATTACAACAAAACCGGTTGCCGACAAAAATAAAGTTGTTGAAGATTTTAAGAACCAGCTTGCACAGTTCCATCACGAGGTTATAAAAGAGCTTTCGGTTTCTATTGGTGTTGCTAAAGCCAGCGAAAATGAAATTTCTTGTGTAGAAGATCTTATAAAAATTGCAGATAAAAAAATGTATGCCGACAAAGAGCTTTTTTACAGCGATACTACCCACGAAAGACGAAAACGATGATAAGCATTCAAAACTGCAGAATTGAAGGTCCTCGAAAAACTCTTGTTCAAAAAATTAACTGGACAATGAATGACGGCGAAAACTGGCTTGTAATTGGTCCAAACGGCGGTGGCAAGGCCGATTTTTTGAATGCGCTTGCGGGAGTTTCCGGCTACAGAATTACTCCAAATGAAGGAGGCTCCGGCAAGGACGTTTCGTTATTTTCAAACAGTTTTGCTTCTTCTACCGAAATTGTTTCTTTGGAGCGTGCCGCCCGCATTATTCAGGAAGAACGCGACAACGACGAAAGTGATTATATAGAAGGCGGGGTTGATATTGGACGCACTGCCAGAATGTTTATAGCTCAAGTACTTTGGCCAGATATTAAAAAAGGTAAACCGCTTCCTGCTGCTGCCAGCGAAATTGACAACCGTCCCGAAGTTGAACTTACCGGAATTAAAAAGATTCTTGACCGCGGATTAAAATATCTTTCTACAGGCGAAATACGCCGTACGCTTTTGGCGCGTGCCCTTATAAGCGGTAAACAGCTGTTAATTCTTTCGGACCCTTTTGCCGGTCTGGATACCCAGAGCAGGAAGATTATTTTTGATTTTGTACAGAAGACGACCGCGGTCCCTGAGGCTCTCGAAGGGTCATCCATTATTCTTGCCATGGAGCGCTGGAACGAAATACCGGATACAATAACCCACGTGCTGGAGTTTTCGAATAAAGAAGTTTCATTCTGTGGCCCTCTCAGTGAATATGAAAAGCTTATGCAGCAACGCACCACCAAAGGAAGAATGACAGCAGAAGAAGAATCTGCGTTTAAAGAATTGTTTGGTGGAGTGGCCCTTCGACAGGCTCAGGGACCGTTAGTCCAAATGAACTCCGTCAACGTTTCCTGGGGCGACAATCATGTACTTCGGGACCTTAGCTGGACTGTAAACCGCGGCGAACACTGGCTTATACAAGGGCCAAACGGCAGCGGCAAAACTACGCTTCTTGAGCTCATTACCGGCGACAACATGCAGGTTTTCTGCAACGATGTACGGCTTTTTGGCAGCAGGCGCGGTTCCGGCGAAACAATCTGGGATATTAAAAAGCAGCTTGGAATTGTTTCGTACCGCCTTCATGTAGAATACCGGATGCTTGGCGGCACCAGCCTTTTGAATGTAATAATTTCGGGCTTCCGCGATTCAATTGGGCTATACGAGGCTGCAAAAGACACAGAAATTGACCTTGCAAAAAAATGGCTTGCTCTTGGCGGATTTTCGGGGCGCGAAAATGAATCGTTTGGCAATTTAAGCTACGGCGAACAGCGTGCAATATTAATTCTTCGTTCTGCGGTAAAAACACCGGCTTTACTCATTTTGGACGAGCCTTGTCATGGCCTTGACGAGCAGTTCCGCACAAAAATCCTTCATTTAATGGAATTAATAGGCGAGGGCGGCACAACAACAATGCTTCATGTAACTCACGACCCTACAGAAATCCTTGAGTGCGAAAAAAACGTGCTGCAGTTGTGCCCGGGACAAGATCCAATGTACGTTATAAAATCCTTGTAAATTGATTTGTATTTTTTGGCTATCTGTTTTATAATATATAGTACGAAAAATGGTTGCCTGCCGGGCGGCCTACTCAGGAGTTGTTGATATGCACAGCATTAAGGGAAAACTTATTATATTAACTGTTTCAATTGTTCTTGTTGGAATTTTTGCTACAGGCGGTTTATCATATTATTTTGCCGAGAAGGCTTTACGAGCTTCTTCGCGCAGCAGCTTTGAAGCAGTTGCCGATGGCGTAACAAATCAAATTGATGAATTAAATCAAAAAGAGTTCATGCTTTTGAATTCTATTGCCGAAATGCCTTTTGCGCGCGACCCTGAAGTTTCACTCGAAGAAAAAAATCGCCAGATGGCCGAAGTTGTAAATGTAAATACAGACAAATATGAAAACTGCGCTTTTTACGACGACGAAGGTTTTACCTATATTCGTTCTACAGGACAAAAACTGAATCTTGCAGCAGGTCGTGTTTATTTTGAACAGGCAATGCAGGGAAACAATTATGTAGTTGATCCTGCTTTTTCTGCTGTAATTAATGCAGTTCTTATGTTCTATGCTGTTCCGGTTTTCAACTATAGAGGAAAGATTCATGGTGTTGCAGTTTCTGTAATTAAAGGAAACCGTCTTTCAAGCATCGTTTCCGATATTCCAATTGGCGAAGGTTATCATCCTTTTGTTGTTAGTAAAACAACAGGCGAAATAATTGGTATGCCGGAAACTATGGAAATTGACCTTGAAGCAAACACAGCTCTAAAAGCCGCTGTTGATGAAGCAATTGCAGGTTTTGATGACATTATGGAATATACCGACACCCTTACCGGTAAGGAAATGTCATTCATTGCAAGATCGGTTCCTTCAAAACCGGAATGGCTTGTTGTTTGTTCTCTTCCTTATGATTTTTATTTTGGCGGACTTAAACATATTAAGCTGGCAATTATTATTGTAGTTGCAATTGCATTTGTTGTAATTGTTTTGAGTCTTTTGATTGCACTCAATAAATTCCTTAAACCACTTCTTGCACTTACAAAATCAATTACTGAACTTGCCAGCGACAGTGCCGACCTTACAAGAAAAATTGAAGTACATAATAAAGATGAAATTGGCGAGGTTGTTAAAGGCTTTAACTTATTTACCGACAAGCTTCGCAATATCATTATGGATATTAAAAACTCACAGGAAACTCTCGATACTGTCAGCGTAGACATGAGCCATTCTGCTTCAGATACTTCCGATATTATGGCAAAGATTTCTACAAGCATTGACGATCTTCATCAGCAGCTTGGTGAACAGGCTTGTACAGTTGCCGAAACCGTATTCAAAGTAAACGAAGTTTCTACAAATATTTCTTCACTTGATGATTTGATTACAGTTCAGGTAAACGAAGTAACACAGGCTTCTTCTACAGTAGAAGAAATGGTAAGCAACATTGCTTCTGTAAACCGCATTGTAGACCGCATGGCTTCTTCATTCAACAATCTCGAAAGCAATGTACGCAACGGTGCCGAAAAACAGGTTCTTGTAAATGATCGAATCATTAAGATTCAGGATGAATCAGAAATGCTTGAAGAAGCAAATACTGTAATTCAGGGTATTGCCGAACAGACAAACCTTCTTGCTATGAACGCCGCAATCGAAGCTGCACACGCTGGTGAAGCAGGAAAGGGCTTCTCGGTAGTAGCAGACGAAATCCGTAAGCTTTCTGAAGATTCTTCTGAGCAGTCTCAAAAAATTGGTGAGCAGCTTACAAAAATCAGAGAGTCTATTTCTGGTGTAACAGTTGCTTCCGGTGAATCTCTTGAGTCTTTCAACAAGCTTTCTAATATGATTACCGAAACAGATAATCTTGTTCGCCAGATTAAAGATTCAATGAACGAGCAGACAGAAGGTTCTAAACATATTAATGAATCGCTCCAGACCTTGAACGACAATACACGCAATGTTCGTGCTTCAAGTAACGTTATGACCGAAAGCAACAAGCTTGTAATGGATAAGATTCATATTCTTGAAGCTGTTACCGAAACAATGGCAAACAACATGAACGGAGTTGCAGCCGACTCTCAAAAAATTGCCGAAGCAGGAATTGTCCTTTCAGAAAATTCCCGCAACGTGCGCAACAGCGTTTCAAAGATTAGTGCTCAGATTAGACAGTTTAAAGTTTAGGACAGCGTCATCCCGAACTTGTTTCGGGATCTATAGTTCAAACTTGCCCAGTTCATCATTAATTGTCTGAACAGACTTTTGGTTGGCCTGGGCTTTTTCATTTATAACATCAATTGACTGCGAGAAGTCTTTCAAAATGCCAAGCGAAAGATTCATAGAACCATCAATTTTGCCCGAAAGTTCAACAACATTCTTTATGCCTTCTGTAATTTCTCCGGTGTAGTTTGCCTGGTTTTGAATAAGCTGGGTTACACTCTGAATATTCTGCGAAATCTTGTTTGTTGTAGAAAGAATTTCTTCGGCACCGGTAGACTGTATCTCCATTGTCTGAGCAATGTTTTCAACAACGTTTGTCTGAGTTGCAATTTCCTGTTGAATCTTATAGAACATTGCCTTTGTATCCTGCATGTTCGAGGTTCCCCTTTGAATGGCGCCTGTAATTTCGGTAATTAAGTCCCTGATGCTCTTTGCCTGACTCTGGGTGTTTTCGGCAAGCTTACGAATTTCATCGGCAACTACAGAGAATCCTTGTCCGGCTTCGCCAGCATGTGCAGCCTCAATGGCCGCGTTCATGGCAAGTAAGTTTGTTTGTGAAGCAACCTGCTGAATTACCTGAATAACTTCGGACATCTGTTTTGATTTTTCACTAACAGAATTAATTACAAGCTCTGTGTTTTGAACTTCAGAAGAACCAGCTTCCGACGATTCAGAAAGATTTTTTGAAAGCTCTTTTGCCTGCTGAATAAGCTCGTTAATACGGGTTGTGTTTTCTGCCATTTGCGAAATTGCTTCGGCATTCTGCTCTTCGGCCTGAGCCTGTTCCTGCATGGTGGCACTTACTTTTGCAGCATCTTCATTAAGCTTGTAAATACTATTTTTAGCCGATTCAAGAACAACATCCTTTTCCTGATTCTGCTTTTGCATTTCTTCAAAGCTGTTTACAATCATGTTCATGCTTGTCGAAGAATTATCGGCAATAGAAAAAAGATCATTTGCTGCTTCGCCAACCGAACCAGATTCGTTTTTAAGTGTTGTAAGTGAGTTGTAAAGAAAATCCATGAGTTTGTTCATTGAAGTCATGATAACGCCAAAGTCATCAAAGGTTCCAATGTTCAATCGGGTAATAAGGTTTCCTTCTTCACGAAGGGCATCAATCTGTTCAACGGTCATCTTAAAACGTTTTCTAAGCTGATTAAGAATAAGAATGCAAAGTGGAAGTGTAATAAAGCCGCTCATAAACAGAGCATAAAGTCCTTTCCTTATAAAATAAGAAAGTTCCCAGCCGTGTCTTACTGCACTATAACCGGAACAGAACAGGTGCCAGCCCATAATGAGCATAACATTTATAATGATTATGGTAAGAGAGTAGGTGTAGTGTGAGTTTTTCATGCCGTCTGTATTCTGAATTTTAAGTTTTGCAAGCTGAGTACGAGCCATAATGTTAAAACATTTTGTTGAATAAGAAATGGCAAGAAGTGCATAAAGAATTACAAGTACAAGAATAATAGTAAGATCTGTAAGATTGTAATTAAGACCGCCAGATAAAGTTTTAATGATGATTGTTGTTCCGTTTCCTACAGGATATCCAAGCAAAATAGAAACAATTGAAAGTGTATTAATTCTTGAAAGAATTTTCTGGGCTTTAATTTTTTCTTCTTCTGTTAAAGAACGGGTTTCGGCCTCTTGTACAAGGCGCGAAAGAGGTTTGAGCATTCTGTAAACAATTATGGAAATAAGAATAAAAACGCCGGCTGCTGGTCCAAGCGAGGTTCCCAGGTGAGTAACCCAGTCCATCCAGTCGGAACCTTTTATTTGAGTTACCTGAAAAGATGACAACAAAGGAACACCAATTACGGTAGAAAGACCAAAAAACAGCAGATAAATACCATACAAATTCATTATTTTACTCCAAGCTGATAAATTTCTACTTCTATTATATCACATTTCTGCCGAATTTACTAATAAATAATGATGGATTGCCGGGTCAAGCCCGGCAATGACACCAAGTCTGTCATTATCGGGCTTGACCCGATAATCTATTTAATAACGGGATGTTTATTTGACATATATCTATTTACTATGATATACTATAATATACTATAGAAGAGACTACAGTGGGGTAGTGTTTTGCCTAGGACACAACGAAAGGTAAAAAAGTTCGAAAAACGATTCGCAAACAATGTTACGCATAAAACGGGCAATTTTTTTAAGTCCTTTGGTATGCTTTTTGTCCGCATTTTTAAAGTTTTCGACAGCAAGCTTACAGTAATGATTGTTCCCCATTCTCATGGCAAAGTAATCAACTTTCAGACAAATGTTTTTGCAATAATGCTGGGATTTTTAATTTCAATCGGCGTTATTTCTTCTTTTGTATATTTCAACCGTCATTCATTGTCTTCAAAAACCGAAATTTCAAACCTCATGAATCAGAATCGCGAAACTCTTGCAAGTCTGGATCAGCTTCGTGATGAAAATGCAAACCTTTTCAAAGCGGCAAAACGTTTTCAGTCTTCACTTTCGCAGAGTCTTTCGTTGCTTGGTATTCAGCAGGTAGAATCAAGTTCAGAGACTTCTCTTAATAACGGAGATCTTTCTTCACTTTTCAGTTCAAAAGAAATTACAACAGGTTCAGCACGCGAACTTGCAGATATAAAAGAGCTTACTTCATATTTGGAAAGTGCCGTTGATCCGATTGAGCAAATTGGAAAAATGATAAAAACCCAGCAAGCCCTTTTTACAGAAATTCCAAGTATTTGTCCACTAAAGAGTCCGAATCTTCATGTTTCTATGGCTTTTGGTCCAAACCTGCATCCGCTTACAAATCAGTGGTACATTCATAAAGGAATTGATTTTTCTACTTACCGTTCTGGTGATGCTGTAATGGCAACTGCTTCTGGTCAGGTTGTAAACGTAGGTTATGATTCAAACTATGGAAACTTTGTAATTATCAAACACAATCATGGTATTTATACACGTTATGCACACTTGAGTAATTATCGCGTTCAAAAAGGACGTTTGGTAGAGCAGGGTGAAGTAATTGGATATGTAGGAAATACCGGTATTTCTACAGGTCCGCATCTTCATTACGAAGTTCACATTGGTTCCGATGTAGTTGATCCTGCAAAATATGTAAACGTTAAATTATCAAAATAGGTTCTTATGGCTCTTAAAGTTGATGATATTTCCATAAACACAATAATCGGAAAAGGCTCTTCAATTACAGGAAATCTTCGCATTAATGGGTTTGTCCGCCTTGATGGTGATATTGATGGAAATCTTGAAACTGATGGAAATATTATTATAGGCGATGGAGCCCGCATAAGAGGCGATGTAAAAGCAAAAGCAGTGATTGTTGGTGGAATTGTTGTAGGAAACATTATTGCGCAGGAAAGTGTAAAGATTCTTTCAAATTCTGCAGTTCTTGGTGATGTTATTTCGCACAAGGTTCAGGTAGAAGATAAAGCAACCTTCCATGGTCATTGTATTTCGATTAAGGATGAAGAACACTTTAAGAAAACTTCTGATGCATATTTTCAGTCTAAGGCTATTAAGGAGAAAGTTGTTATTTCATGAGTGATATAAATCCTCTTGGAGCATCATCTTATTACTCAGGGCTTCAAAATGCAACAAGCCAGGCTGCAAAAGATGCAAAGAAAAATGAAAAAACTTCTTCGACAAAAAAAATAAGTTTTTCTGAATTAAAAAAATCCTTTAGTAAAACAGAAGCAGAGCGGGAAGCAGAAGCCGCCGGATATCCAGCAGAAATTGCAAAGCTTTCAATAGAAGATGCAGCTGTTTTCTTAAAAGATGAAGTTGATAAAGCTGGGAACAAGCTTTCAGAAAATCAAAGTGCCGAAAATATAGCCGAGTTCAAAAGAACTGTAAAACTTTTTATAAAATATGTGGTAGAAAACAATTATGTTGAGCACAAAAAAGAATTGCGAGGAAAGTTTTCAAGACCAATGCAGATGTTTTCTAAATTTAATGATAGAACAAGGCCAAAAGATCCCCGCGTAATAATTCAAACAATAAATCAAAAGCTTGACAGTATGGTGCGCGATACTCTAACAATGCAATCAAACAATCTTAAAATCCTGCAGCAAGCCGACGAAATAAAAGGACTGATTATAGACTTAATGCAAGCCTAGGGGTATAATTAAGAAAACTGTCATTATCGGGCTTGACCCGATAATCTCTATACAAGGAGAGATTGCCGGGTCAAGCCCGGCAATGACATGAGGTATAATATGAGTGATATTTTTGAAACAGATATAGATGACGAAGCAGAAAACCTGTCGAGTCTTGAAGATAACGAAGGTGCGGTTGTAGAAACCGAAAATCTTGTAATTGATTATCCTCTTTATCATTTAAAGCTTGAATATTCTAACGAAACTCTTTATGCACGTACTCAAGGAAACACTGTCTTAAAGGCCGGCGAATATGTAATTGTTCCAACACGTTATGGCAAAGATATGGCACTTGTTTTGGGAGAGTCAAAAAAGCCAATTGGTATTAAAAAAGACGATATTGTAATGGTTGACCGTAAAGCCAACGCCGATGATATGGAAAAGCGCAAGCAGCTTGCTCAGAAAGAAAAGGAAGCCTTTCCGATTTTTAAAGAAAAGGTTGCCAACCATAATCTTGATATGAAGCTTGTAGATACACACTTTTTGTTTGATGAACCAAAGGCTTTGTTTTTCTTTAGTTCCGACAACCGTGTAGATTTCCGTGAGCTTGTAAAAGATTTGGTTAGTGTTTTTAAAATGCGTATTGAACTGCGACAGATTGGTGTTCGTGATGAAAGCCGTATAACAGGAGGGCTTGGTATTTGTGGCCGCCCGTTCTGCTGTAACGCTGTTTCCGACAAACTCCGCCCTGTTTCTATCCGCATGGCAAAAGATCAGAACCTTTCGCTTAATTCCATGAAAATTTCAGGTCAGTGCGGCCGCCTTTTGTGCTGTCTTTCTTATGAGTTTGACTGGTACAACGAAGCCCGTCGCAGTCTGCCAAACGAAGGAATCCATATTTTCTACGATGGTACCAATTTCCGCATAACAGAAGTAAACCCACTAACCAATATGGTTAAAATGTCTGGAGAAGACGGCCGCCTGCTCGAAGTAAACGCCAAACGCTTTGTCCAGGAAGGCGGTAAGTGGAAGATTAACTAAATAGTTTCTGATGTTTCCAGTTTTTCGGAATTCCCATTAGTTGAAAATCACGTTTATTTGCAGATTTTAAAATTTTTTGTAATTTCCCTGTAAAATCAAAATTTGAACATGTTTCTTTTAATAAAGTTTGTATAATACAAATTGTTGCGTAAACTTTATCTTGAGCAGGAAGAATTGAAAGTCGTTTGTTAAATTTTGATTTTGAAATTATTGGACAAACAACAAAGGTCTTTGAAAATAGTCTTGAATGGTGTGCACATATATTTCTAACAACATTCAAATGTCTGAACCAACTTATTAATACTTTTGCTGAAGATTTATTAAATCCAAAAAAATCAACAATCTGATTTCTTGCAACTAAAGTGGCATCTAAGTTTTCAAAATATTTTGATAAAGTTCCAAAGGTTGTTGTTTCAAAAATCATCCAAGCTGGTGGAAGAAAAGAAGTATCATAATTATTGTTATAATGTAAAACAAAAACTTCTTTAGAACGATTCCAATGACTTTTTATTTCTTTCAAATCATTTTGCAACAAAATGTTTTTATAAAAAAGAGATGAATCTTCATACCATCTTGAACCATGTGCTAATGACATTGAATAAATCATTCTTGTCCTAAGAGTTATTTCCAATTCAACAATTGCATCAAATAAAAGGGAACGAAGATTTTTATCTAAACAATAATCATTCCATATATATTTCCATTTTGTTTCTGGATAAAAAATATTCGATTTCCTGTCCAAATATGGAATCATATAACCTGATAATCTATAATAACTGACAGTGTTAAGTTTTGTTTCTATGTTTTTTTCAGAAGATTTGTTTAAGCCTCTTTTTAAAAGAAGTTTGGCTTGATCCGAAACAGTTATTGCGGGTTTTGAATATTTTGGTTTAGCCATATAGAATCCCTCCCCGTCAGGGCAAAAAAAAACCTCGCTGGGTGCGCATGCTTTCGCAGAGGCGTGCAAGGTCTTGTTAACTTAAATATAATATACTTTGTTATTTATGTCAAATTTAAAGTAATAGAAATTGTTATTTTTCTTTCCACTCGGAAATCAATTTGCACAAAATTTTTTTTGTATTATCAGGCATTTCATTTAATTTTTGAATAGTTGAATAATACTTTTTACAGAGCTTTAGGTCTAAAGATGGTTGAGTGGAAGAATTGTCTGACAGCTTTGTTGTTTGTTCTCCTGTTGCAAGATACTCTGCAGAAACGCCTAGAGCCTTTGCTATTTTTACAGCATTTTCAATCGTTGGTTGACTTTCATTTTCTCGAAGATAATTGTCGAGAGTTCGTTTATTTATACCTGTTTTAAAAGATAATTCTTTTACCGTTATATCTTGATAAGCTAATTCATCTTTAAGGTTTTCTCTAAAACTCATAAATATATCATTACTTAAAAATACTCATTTATGTAATTTTGTACTTAAAGATACTATTTTTAAATATAATACTTATATATAATATTCTTAGATATTTTACTTAAATATAGCATGGAGATAGTAATGTCTAAAGAAAATATTTTTATTTTTACCGAACAAATTCTTTCCAAAGAAAAAGGTTTTTGTTCATCTGATGGAAAACTCCTTCGTTCCGCAGTTCTTGAAGCTGCAGAAAAAATGAATCCTATTTTATTGGAACTTCTTATTAATAATGAAAAGACTAAAATGGCATATTTCGTAGATATAAACGGCACGCTTGTTTTTGATAAAGTAAGATTCTGTCATATATTACAAAATAAATCTTTTTTGCCTGACAGTATCACAATGTACAAGAATAAAATAGGGCTTGTTGATACATTTGGAGAGTATTTATCCTCGAAAAAAGATGTCGTCCTTGTTTTTCCACATAAAGATTGTATTTTGGAAGGAGATCAATCAAGAGAAGATCAAAAGAAAGATGAAGTTTTTTATAATGAAATACTAGCCCCGGATCAAGTAACAAATCTTCTTAGTCCAAAAGCATTTTGTAATGCAATGCGATATGAAGAAAAAAATAAGTATATCAATAAACATCTAGAAACCAATCTTTTTGATACAGATAATTTAATTATCAAGGGAAACAATCTTCTTGCTTTGTCTTCATTATTGAAACGCTACGTAGAAAAGATTAATTGTATATACATAGATCCTCCGTTTAATACAGGAAATGATAGTTTCAATTATAACGATAACTTTTCACGTTCCACATGGCTTACTTTTATGCAAAACAGGCTTGTTTTGGCAAGAAAACTACTATCACAAGATGGAAATATTTTTATTCATATTGATATCAATCAATCTCATTATTTGAAAACCCTGGCCGATGAAATCTTTGGAGAAGAAAATTTTGTTGAAGAAATAATATGGGCATATGGGTCCCCATCAGGCGGTCGAGCAGCTACTCCCAAACCTGTGAATATTCATGATTACATTCTTCACTATGCAAAAAGTTATTCGAATAGAAAACAAAATAGGGTTTATATTCCATATTCAGAGAAATACGTAAATGACTGGTTTAAATATACAGATGATGATGGTAGAAAGTATCAACGTCGACAAAGAGGTAAAGATGATTCTGGAAATCCTATTTGGACAAAACAATATTTAGACGAAAGCAAAGGGATCCCTTTATCTACTGTTTGGAATGATATACAACAAGTATATGCAGATCCAAGGGCCTATAAAGAAGGAAACAAGGCCGATGTAGAGGTTATTAAAGAATTCAGTGGTGGACAAAAACCTGAAGCATTAATAAAACGAATTATTGAAATGACGACAGATGAACAAGATATAGTCTTAGATTTTCATCTTGGAACAGGAACAACAGCGGCAACAGCCCATAAAATGAACCGTCGTTACATTGGCATTGAACAAATAGATTCCCAAATTCAAATAATAATAAAAAGATTACAAAAAGTAATTTCTGGTGAAACTGCAGGTATTTCGAAAGCAGTAAATTGGCAAGGAGGAGGTTCTTTTGTATATTGCGAGCTTGCTCAACAGAATCAATCATTCCTGGATCAAATACAAGAGTGTAAGACTGATAAAGAAATAACTACACTTACAGACAATATTCTAAAATCAGATTTTGTGAGCACAAAAATTAATCCATCTGATGTTGACGTAAATGCTAAAGAGTACAAAGAACTTACATTCGAAAATAAGAAAGTTTTTGCTATGGAAATTCTAGATAAAAATATGTTGTATATAAATTCTTCAGACATAGATGATGAAACGCTTCCTCTTTCAGATAAAGATAGAGCATTTACAAAAAGTTTTTATGATAAGGTTGATTAAGTATGTGGTTATATGAAAGAATTGATGCTATAAAAGATAGTGGCTATGGAGCAGAATTTCCACAGTTTATAAAAGAAAACTTAAACTCGAATTTTGAAATTCGTCCTTATCAGAAGAATGCATTTTGCAATTTTATTACTTACTTTGAAAATCAAAATCTACATAAAGATAAAAGTATTCATACTCTTTTCCATATGGCAACTGGCAGTGGTAAGACATTAATAATGGCTGGTCTTATCATTTATTTGTTTAAGAAAGGATATCGAAACTTTTTATTTTTTGTAAATCTATCACAAATTGTTAAAAAAACAGAAGACAATTTTTTAAATAATTCATCATCCAAGTATCTTTTTACAAGTAAAATTATCATTGATGGTAAGGAAGTTCGAATTAGAAAAGTTTCAAATTTTTCTGATTGTAATAAAGATGATATCAACATTCTATTTGATACAACTGCTGGTTTACATTCAGATCTTTTCACAATAAAAGAGAATGCTCCAAGCATTGATGATTTCTTACAGGATAAAACAGTTCTAATTGCAGATGAAGCACATCACTTGAATGCAGATACCAAAAGAGATTCAGAACTCTCACAAGAAGAAATTGAAGAAAAACACTCTTGGGAAAATACAATCAATAAAATCTATAATTCAAATAAAGAAAATATTTTGTTGGAATTTACGGCGACATGCGATATTGGTGACAGTGATATAAAAGAAAAGTATGAAGATAAGATTATCTTTGATTATACTCTCGCTGCTTTTAAGAAAGACAAATATTCAAAAGATATTTATTCTGTTAGAAGCGATTTTGAACAAGATGATAATGGTCGTTTTTTTAGGTGCTTACAAGCATTACTATTAAGTCAATGGCGACAAAAGATTTTTAATGATAACAGAATTCTAGCAAAACCCGTTGTGTTATTTAAAAGTAAGACTATAAAGGAAAGTCAGAATTTTAAGGAATACTTTTATAATCGATTGAAAAACCTGAAGGAAAGAGATATTCAGAAAATAAGAAGAAATTCAAATACTATACCTGTAATTAATAAAATGTTTGAATATTTTGATAATAAGCAATTAACTAATGAAATAATATGTGATGAATTGAAACTTGCGTTTTCACAGGAATTGAGTATTGATGTTAATGACGAAAAGGAAGCTGTAAAAAATCAATTAGCCGTCAATTCTCTTGAAGATGAAGATAATCCATATAGATTGATTTTTGAAGTAGAAAAACTTGATGAAGGGTGGGATTGTTTAAATCTTTTTGATATTGTACGACTTTATGAAACACGAGATTCAAAGAATAATAAACCTGGAAAATCCACAATACGAGAAGCACAACTAATTGGTCGTGGAGCGAGATATTTTCCATTCGCTGTGGAGACTGCTTCGACTATTGGGCAAGATTCTTTATCAAAATATATGCGGAAATTTGATTATGATGAAAAAAATCCACTGCGAATATGTGAACAGCTTTTTTATCATTGTCAGAACAAGCCAAAATATATTACAGAATTAAATATAGCACTTAGAGCTATTGGATTAAGTCAGGATGATAGGGTTCTGCGACATAATGATATAAAAAAAGAATTTTTAGATGATGAACTTTATTTGAATGGTGTAGTATTCTTGAATAGGCAAGAAGAAAAGACATATTCGAATATTGAAGATATTTCGGAAATATGTCCGGTTTATACTTATTCATTTGCAAGTGGTTCAGTTTCGCAAACACAATTGTTGAGCGATATTCAAACAACTGAACAAAGTGTTTCTCAAAATAGTGTAGCAATAACAATCGCAGAAATTATTAAAGATTTTGGTTATAATACCGTGTATTTCAACGCTTCGAAATATTCTTTCTTTTCTTTTGAAAATGTAAAACGGATGTTTCCTGAATGTAAATCTATGAAAGAATTCTTTACATCAGAGAAATACCTTGGAAATATAACTATTTCTATTTCATTTTATGAAAAGAAGCTTTCATTTGAACAATTAAATATTGCATTACATTGGATATTCAATCAGATTTCTAACGAATTACAGACGAAGAAATCTAGCACAAAAGGAACAAGATATTTCTATCCAACGCCACTTAAGAATATTTTTACAAAGAAAGGAACAGATAGATTCTACACATCTCCAAAAGGTGATGGAGAAGGTATTGCTCAAAAAGATTGTTCGCCAGAATTACAACTTGATACAGAACAAGAAGATTGGTATGTATACAAAAATAATTTTGGAACTACAGAAGAAAAGAAATTTGTAAAACATTTTAAACAGGTTTATTTACCACAATTAGAACAAAAGTATTCAAAAATACGTTTGATTAGGAATGAGTGTCAGGCCTCGCTTTATGCATTTAGTGATGGTGCACGATTCGAACCAGATTTTTTACTATTTCTTAAGAATGCAGAAACCAATCAATATGAGTATACCCAAGTTTTTATTGAACCAAAAGGAAGTCAACTACTCCAAAAAGATGCTTGGAAAGAAGAGTTTTTGCTTGAATTAAAACAAAATGCAAAACCAATTGTACAATTCAGATCAGATGAAAAATATGATATATGGGGTTTACATTTCTTTTGTTCACCAGAAAGGGATAGAGATATTCTTGAAGATATAAAGCAATTATGTAAATAGAAATTCAAATTTGTTTTCATTTAATGAAGATTTTTTTACGTACGAAATTACTATTTTCAACAAATTTATACGTAAATTCTAATTGAAAAAGAACAAGTGGATTCTAGAGACTGTAAATAAATAGTCTTAATTACGTATAATTGTATCAAAAAACAGCATTTTGTACGTAATTATTTTGGATATGTAAAAATGGATTACGTACGAAATGATGAAATTCTTTCATTTTATACGTAATTTTTTCCAAAAAAGGGGCAAGCCGGGGCGTTGCGGGGGCGGCGATTGAGCCCCTGCTAGAGGGGGTAGCGGAAAAGACCGGAACGAGCGAAAGCGAGTGAGGACTTTGGAGCGAGGGGCAGGCGGAACATTGCAAAGTCAAGTGCAACAATAGACTTCATGTGGTGACTTCAACCCCAAACATTTTCTAGGACGGTTATTTAGAAGAGAAACCACAGTTTCTAAATAGCCGTCATCCAAATTTCTAAAGT
>JAFZXA010000074.1 GCA_017617115.1 Treponema sp. | reverse complement strand
TTTGTTGCCATGGACGTATTAATATAATTGTCAAACATCCAGCAGCCGCGGTCTTCGTAAAAGCCTGCGATTACAAAGCCGGCGGAAATCTGGCCCTGGATTTGTTCTTCTATGGGGTGGCCCCAGCTGTAGCCTTCGGCCTGGGTGATTTCGCGGACTTTTGGATCATCAAGGTGGTCGATGTCTGCATACGGGATGGAATATTTTAATTCAAGCTTGCCCTGTTCAAATTTTTCCAGATCAAAAATATATTCAAGAGGGCTTCCGAAACCGGAAATCAAAATGCCGCCGGTTTTCAAAACTCTTGCACACTCACGCCAGACAGGAAGAATATCATCAATATAATTATTCGACCAGGGATGAACTATGAGGTCAAAAGAGGCGTCGGCAAAGGCAGACAAATCCTGCATATTTCCCTGAACGGTTTTTATTTCAAGGCCGTCGCGTTTTGCGGCATACTGGTCTTTTTCTAACTGACCTGAGCTGTTGTCAAAAACTGTTACATCAGCCCCAGCCGCTGAAAGAATTGGTCCCTGCTGTCCGCCGCCGCTTGCAAGACAAAGAACTTTTTTACCTGCAAGATTTTCCGGGAACCAGCTGCGCGGAACAGGCTTTTCCGGCGTAACAATTATATGCCAGTAGCCCGTGCGTGCCTTTGCAACTTCCTCTGCAGAAACAACTGTAGACCATCTGTCACCATTTGCAGCACGTTTGTCCCAGGCGTTTTCGTTTTCTTTAATGTAGTCTTTCATTTTTAAACTCCGATTTTTTTAAACGGAAAATTATCTGTAGCGAATCAAAAAGTATACAACATATACCCAGCCCATCAAGCCGTGGATAATTGCCCAGCCTACAGACTTCCATGTTGCAAAACTTATAACCATTGCAAGCACCGAACCAAAAGTAACACCTTTTTCAACAGAGCGCTTTACAATTTTTTTTGAACCGTCTGGTCTGATTTCTGTTTCTTCAATAATTTCTTTTCCCATAAACAATGCCTCCTGTTTTTTATAATCCAATTTCCTTGTAGATTTTTTCTATTAAAGTTCCTTTATGATTTAAGTAGCCGTCGATGTCATGCGGGAACAGGCGGGCGGCTTCTTCTTTTATGCGGCTGTATTCTTTTACTGCCTCGGGGTGCCCACGCAGATAATCGCGGAAGGACAAATGACGGCGGAGTTCCGGTGAATTCTTTGGGCACACATAAAGATGATGCTCCATAAGGTGTGTTTTTCCTTCATAACCAAAGGCCTCGCGTCCTGGGATTCCAAGATTCCCTTCATGTTGATATCCGATTTTTTCCAGCGCACCAACAACAGCGGGCAGTACACTTTCATCTTCAATCACAACATCAATATCAATTATTGGTTTTGCGGCAAGACCCGGGACAGAAGTACTTCCAACATGCTCAATGCTAAGTGCAAGCTCCCCCAACACAGCACTCACCTCCCCCGCAATCTGTTCGAAACACTGTTCCCATTTTTCATCATACGGAACGATTATGATATTTCTTGTTTTCATTTTTCCCCCGCAACTTTCAATGTCTTCAAATATTCCTTATGCTCATCCGAAACTCTAAAGCTTTCGCAGGCCTTTTGAATTGCCTTGTTGTGAGTCCATGGTTCCAGTTGGTACTTTTCTATAACAGGAAGTGTTGCATCATACTGTTTTGCAAGGGCTGTGGCAAAGTACCAGGCAATCATCATTTTAAGATAATAGTCCTCCCCTTTTTTCCGTGCCACAAGCTCCAGATACTCAGGCTTAAAATCCTCTCCAAGAAATTCATTCATAAGCATGCGGATTCCAAAACGCGCTGTATAAACGTGGTCGCTTGCAATCCATTTTTTAATGTAAGGCAAAAGCATTTCATGATTTTTCTTAAAAACCTTTGGACTCGATTGATCACAAACCGGCCAGCAATCAATGTAAGGAAGAAACTTTTCTACAGCCGAAACGCATTCATCAAAATTCTTAATCATTGCAACCATAAAAAAATGAATAAGATTTTCTTCAAAATATTTGTGCGGAAGAGTCTCAAGAAAATCTGCAGCTTCGGGCGTACCAAAAACATCCTTTGCAATTTTTCTCATGTCGGGAGTGCGCACTCCAATCATTGTGTCGCTGTTAATATTCGGAACAAGTGGAATCTGAAACTCGCGGTATTTTAAATCCTGAACTTTTATAAGGCGGTCGTAAATTGTCATATCTTTATTTCCTTCATTATATTATATCACAGAAATTTGATTTTCATGTTGTAAAAAAATTTTTGTATAAATCGGCAGGTGTGATTTTTACATCGCTTGGGTTTTCTGCAAATACTCAACACTTGCTTTTTCTTCATCAAGGTTATATTCAAAACCAAGAGACTTTGCTACGAACAAGGCCGTTTCACTAAACAGCTTCACCATGCGGAATGTTGCTTCGCGGCAAGATTCAACACTACCACAGGAGTAAGTTGAAAGATAAGCTTTATATTCTTCTTCAGAAATCCACTTGTACATATACTTTGCAGATTTACCTGTGCTCACGGAAAAATCAGTTTTGATTCCAATCTTCCAGCAGATAAGTTTTTCCAGTTCTTTTCTCAAAACAAAAGAGAGCATGTCATTTACGTATGGAAGTTCACCACGCCAAAGTCCTTTAGCAACGTTATTCAAACACCACCAGAATTCGTTGCAGCTTGCAAGAAACTGTTCTTCAGTTGGTTTTTGAACATGATAATCTTCGTCAGTGGCCTGGGGGATTTGTGGCAAAAGGTTATCTTTATCCAGAAGAATTTTACAAAGCTTGTCGTCTTTAATATGCGCTTTTGCATAAGTCTCGCTTTGCAGTGTAAGGTCAATTCTGTTTCCATCTTTGAACATCATAAGATAGCCGTAGCTGTTTCCTTTGTCGCTCGGAAAATAAGGGCTTTCATCGGGATACTGCATAAAAGAAATTTTGCCGAACTTATTAATCCAGTTTTTGTCCTGGATAAATGGCGCGGTTTGTTTTACAACATAGACAATATCGTAATCCTGGAAAATATCCTTAGGTGCATTTTTATTTGTCCGCGAACCGTTCATGTAAACGGCACGAATCCGTTCATCGTCTTGAGCAATCTGCAAAATCAAATCATACATTTGTTCTTCTGTGCGCATGTTTTGATTATAAACAATCAAAACCAAAAGTGCTATAAGTCACGCTGAAGGTTTTTGAAAAGAAGTTTGGGTTGAAATCTAACTAATCCTCATGTATCATTTAATTATGAAACACCATTACAAAGACATGCCCGAATGCTTAAAGGGCACTTACGCCGATTACTCTCACAACTTTGGATTCAATTGGAAAGAATTTATTGCAACAGTTCCATCTCCGCTGATGCTTGTTACTACTTATAAATCAAACGGGCTACCAAATGCCTGCATGCAGTCGTGGGCAACTTTTACTTGCGCGAACAAAGGCAACGGATATTATGCAATTTTGTCGAGTGTGAACAAAAACGGACATTTTTATAAATCAATCCATGAAACAGGTGACGCAGTTATCAATTTTATGTCTGCTGAGATTTTTAAAAAATGTATGGCGACAATCAAAAACAATCAGTTTGAAGTTGATGAAATTACGGCTTCGGGTTTGACTCCCACCAACGCCATCTTGGTAAATGCTCCACTCGTAGAAGAATGCTTTATGAACCTTGAGTGCAAGTTTGTTTGGGAAAAAGAAATTGTCCCTGGTGATGACCACGTCCTGCTCTGCCTTGAAGTTATTGGAATCAACATTGACGAAGAGCATCTTTCTGAACGAACCGGCGAAAACGGGATTCTCTTTAATATTCATCATCAGCAAAATCCGAAACTTTCTGAAAAAACAGGCCACGACTGGGCTGCAGTACTCACAAAGAAAATTGATATGGGAGAATACTAGAAATTACTATAATTAATCTATGAATTTCAAAAACGCATATTTTATTACCGGCAACGCCTACGCTGGAAAATCTACAATGGTAAAGCTGCTTGCTCAAAAATATGATGGCATTGCGTGTGAAGAAAATTATCATGATTCGCTTCTGGAAGGGCTTGATGCAAAAGAATTTCCATGCCTTACCTACACACGCGACTTGCAGGATTGGCATGATTTTATACGACGCTCGCCGCAGGAATATAAGAACTGGATTGACGGTGCTGCCCGCGAATGTGAAATCCTTGAATTGCAGATTCTTGAAGATTTAGTAAAAACTTCTCCTGATAAAAAAATCTTTGTTGATACAAATATTTCGCTTGAAACTCTTGGGCAAATCACAATGCACAATCATGTTTTAATAATGCTCGCCGACCCACAGATTTCTGTCCGCCGATTTTTTGAACGCCCCGACAAGGAAAAACAGTTTTTGTATCAGCTGATTATGGAGGAACCTGATCCTGAAGCAGCGTTGGAAAATTACCGCAAAGGACTAGAACTCATAAACTCGCAGGAAAACTACGACAGACTTTTGAACTCTGGTTTTAATGTGATTCTTCGTGATGAACAGCTTGGAGTTGATGGCACGCTTAAGGTTGTTGAAGAGAAGTTTGGGTTGAAATCTTAATCATCGAACATGTCCTTAAACACCTTGCTTTTGAACAAATATACTATTATCTTTTAAAATATGATTAATAACCAAACCAACATGAATTTCCGTGCTCCTGTGATTGATGTTTGTGCGACATCGAAAAACTTGAAGTCTCTCCGCGAGGGACGAGGTATCTCTGTTTCTGAAATTCAAAAAATGTTTGGTATGGAAAATCCGCAGTCTGTTTATAATTGGGAAAATCCCGAGAAAAAATATCTTCCCTGTCTTGATAATCTTGTTTTTCTTGCAAAAATCTATAAGGTTTCACTGGATGATT
>JAFZXA010000073.1 GCA_017617115.1 Treponema sp. | reverse complement strand
TATGAAATTTGTCTTTCTATTATCGCACAAACTTCTTCTATCGTCAAGTTAGAAGTATCAATATACAGCGCATCAGGAGCAATCTTAAGCGAGCCCTCTTTTTTGTTTTTATCCATTTCGTCGCGCTTTTCTATGGAAGCTTTGATTTCTTCAAGGGTCATGTCACTGACACCCTGGTCAAAACGACGCTTTGCACGAACTTCGGCGCTGGCATCAAGATAAACCTTAATTTCGGCATTCGGGAAAACTACAGTAGTCATGTCGCGGCCTTCGCAAACAATACTGAGCGATTTTGTAATTTCACGCATAAGGTCATTTACAAGGTGACGGATTTCTACAATAGCACTAACCTGAGAAGCGTTGTTTGTAATGCGGTCGTCGTGCAGGTGTGCAGTAACGTCCGTGCCGTTTAAAATAAAGTGCCCTTCTTTAGTATATTCAATCTTCTGCTTACGGCAAAAGTCAAGAGTTGCAGCTTCGTCCTTGTAGTCAATTCCAGCGTCTAGAACCGCCATAGTAAGAGTACGGTAAAATCCCCCGCTGTTCAAAAAAGTAATGTCGTGTCTGTCTGCCAGCATCTTAGCAATCGTACTTTTTCCGGTTCCTGCTGGTCCATCAATTGCGATTATCATTTTTGTGCCTCCTCGATTGCAAGAGGGCGGAGCCCCGCCCTACGCCTCAAAGCGTTCGCTTTTCGTCTACCCCACCCAACGGGGGACACCCCCGTAACGCCCCCCCCGAAATAGTATATTTATAGATTTATTATATGAGATAAAACATCAATTTATCAAGATAAAAAAAAATGCGCCTTTATCACAAGAATAATAAAATATATTATATATTGGTATTGTAAATACTTAATTTGTATAGTATAATTAATTCAATTGGCACCCGGTAGTGGTAGGCTGAACCTTCGAATTCAATGAATTTGGAGGCCTGATATGACAGGATACGAAAGCGTAATGCTGTTTTGTGCAGTCGGTAGACTTTTGCTTACCGCCGCATCGTTTGTTCTTGAAATATTCAAGGCTCTCGACAAAAAAAACACAAAATGTAAGTAGATAAAAAGAAAGCCTACACCCGATTGGACTCTCGTGTAGGCTTTTATAGCTTAACGAAGGTTCAGCCACACTACTGTGGTGCCTTTCTTATACATAAATATACCACTTTTTATGAAAAAGTCAATTAAAATGATTAATTGATTATTCCGCAAAAACAATCATTATAGCCCTGCGTTTTAAAGCGCCATAAAACCTATGCATTTTTTCTATTACTTTTTTAATTAACACTACTGGTGCGAACAACACGGAAACCCATGTAACCTTGAACGTTATTTCCAAGCGCATTATGACATCCATTTCGTGTAATCACAGTACAAAAAGTATTAGAATTCTTAACACTACCACCCCTGCAAACACGTCTATCATCACCAATATCAAAAACAACAAGAGGAGCTCCGTCTTCTGGTGTCCCATTAGTTATACTATAAAACCAATCATAACACCATTCATAAGCATTTCCACTCATATCGTAAATGCCAAGAGAATTTGGATTCTTACCTTTTACTTCATGTATATTTGGATTAACAGAACCTCCATTATCCCCACTGTTTCCATCATACCATGCAACGTCAGTAATATTATTACCACCACTGTAAATATAATTCGAATTATTTGCCTCGCAAGCTATATATTCCCATTCTGCTTCTGTAGGTAAGCGATAGCCATTCGCAGTCTTATCTTGTTTTATACCGTTTATTGGATCATCTAATATAGGATTCGATTCATCATACCACCATCGAAATTTTCCTTCATCGCTTTTTCGAAAATACGTAAACTCTGGATCTGATTCTTCTACCCATGTATTAATATCTGTTATCTTTTCGCCCTCTACTGTAATATAATATACAGGAGTAAGATTTTCAGCTACACTTCGTAAATTACAATATAATACAGCATCATACCAGGTTCCATTAGCAGGATTTGTATTTATTTCTTCAGAATACATTAATAAAAGATATTCATTCAGCTCTTCATAAGTCACCTCATGATCACAAACAAGTAAATCTGGAATAACTATTGTTCTGCCTTCAATAAATACTTGTGAATTACCTACCTGACCTGTAACCGTTTTTCCTTCAACATAAACCATACCATTATGGAGTTCATTCCTTGGTATTGATTTTGTTATTGTCTCACTTTTATTGTCAAACACATCTACAAAGCACAATTCAAAATTATTAATATCTTCATTCGGAATTATACTTACATCTCCTTTACCTTGGGAACCTTTCATTGGAACTGTGTACAAAGAATTTGGAATGCTCTGATTATGGACTTCTACATGATCAATATCTTTTCTTGTTTTAAGGTACATTGAAATTGTAGCTTCATCCTTAATATTCGTTATTATTTCATAATCCACATTCTGAACATGGTTGTCTCTTATAACATAGCAATCCTGATTTTTTGTACATCCGGAACGGTCATGAAGTACAACAGACAGTTTATAAACTCCATCGTCAAGTTCCCCAAAATCAATCGGCTGGTTGAATGAAGCATCCTGCATTGTTACATAATCAAACTGGTATTCTTTTGAATATAAAAGAGTCTGAACACTCTTGTAGTTCTCATCATAGATTTTTGTGAATGTCAAATCAAAAGAAGAAGAAAGACCGCTTCCAGTGTCTTTGGCACGTATGTCAAGCTGTATTTTGTTTCCATCTGTAAAGCGGTTTGAAGCAAAAGATTTAAGGTTATTCAAATCTATTTCTTTAGTAGAAAATGAATTTTCTTTACATGTCCCTTCAGTAATTTTTGCATCATAAGTAATAAACTCAGGTGCATCACTGTCTGTTTTGTTGTTCACCTGATAAATCCATTTCTTACTTCCTGTCATAGCAATTGGCTTTTTGTTCTGGCTGTAATAGAAAAAGTCTTTTTCAATCGTTATCTGAAGCTGTTCATAATCAGAAGGAAGGCTTGAAGTATTTGCAAGAATGACAAGGATTCGTTTTGTTTCAAAATATGGTTTTGTGAAACAGTGGTTTAAGTTTTCACCTGTTCTGTCATTTGTAATTGAAATATTTTTGAAAAAGGTTTTTCCTTCTTTTTTGTAGCCGTAATAACGTTCTACTTCATTTATTGTTGAATGAAGCAAATTGGCGTCGGCTTTATCTGTAATTGAAAGCTCATTCATGAGAGTCTTCAGTTCATCATCAGTATAATAAATAGATTCATCATCCATTTCGTGGTCAAAAATAACTTGAATTGTAGTATCCTTTACTGAAAGATCTCCTGCAAGTATTGGTGAATATGAAAGAATCTGAGGACGAGCTGCAACCACAGGTACAAGACAAAGCTTTATACCGTTTTCGGGTGCCTTCTTAAATGTACATTTTGTTTCTGCATCTTCAAGACTTTCAAGTTCTATATAATCACCGTTTGTAATTTCTTTCTGTCTGGCAGAATCTATTATCTTCCAGTATAAAAACTCATAATCTGCATAAGGTTCAAATTTTACAGAAAAGACATCCGTAACTTTTTTAGCAGCTTCATCACCGGCAGGACTTTTTACTACACCGCTGTTATCTCCCGAATCCACAGTTATTGTATAAGTTGGTGCATTGGCATACGCAATTGCAGCTTCAATTTCTGACTTTACCTGAGCACCTTTCAAGAAATTCTCACAGGAACTAAAAACAATCAGAGAAACAAGCCCCAACAATGTACCACAAACTTTAAGATGCTTTTTCATTCTTTTTCCTCTCTTTATTTTTGTTAAACGCAAACAGGCAGAATGCCGTCCATAAAGTCCGGCATTCTGCCTGTTAATATATTTTTAAAACAATATTTATCGCCTAGTGAGTTCGTGAGTTCGTGAGTTCTTGAGTTCGTGAGTTCGTGAGTTCGTGAGTTCGACCATATTCATTTTATAAAACTTTGTCAACTGCATATTTTATGGTTCCCGCAGTCTTCAATATTCAGTCCTTCTACTCTTGAAAACTCATCCACATTCGAATCTAGAAAATACATCAGAAAAACTCCTTCTTAGATTCCAGTTCCCAAGAAAGTTCTTCTGGCTCTTCAGGGTAAGAGGGATCACTTCCAAACAAATCAAAATATCCTGGAGGATAAGAATCAGTATAATCAGTTTTTTTCTGAGATACGGTTGTCTGTTTATTAGGAATATGAGCTTTTATTGCTTCAACCAAAGTTGTAAGAAGATTCAACTGCTCTTCATATGTCATTGCAGGAATGGCATCTGCTATAGCATCATAAGACATTTTTTCACCTCCGCTGATATATACATATAATTATATCACAGATATTTCTAATTGAACATAAAAAACTCGGTTATGTTTAGAGACAAGGTATTCATTATATTGATAACCGTTAAGAATTAGCCGCCAATTCCAGTAATCCTTTCACTTCTGCAGGTGTTAAATCTCTGTGTTCGCCAGGGTGCAGGTCGTCAAGGTTTACATTGCCAATGCGAACTCTTACAAGCGAGCGGGTTCCAATTCCCTGACTTTCGAGCACTGTGCGGATTTCGCGGTTTTTGCCTTCGATGAGTGTGATACTTACCTTACGTGGCTTTAAGATACGGCAGCGTACACATTTATAAAAAGTATTTTCTACGCGGATTCCTTTTTCAAAGCGGGCGGGAAAATCTTCGGGGACATTCTGGCTTGTTTCTACTATATATTCTTTTTCTATCTGGCTTGAAGGGTGGCTTAGTTTCTTGGCAAAGTCGCCGTCGTTGGTGAATATAATCATACCTTTGGAATACATATCCAGACGGCCTACGTTGTACAGGCGTTCGCTGTAGCTGTCTTTAAGGAGGTCTGCGGCTACCTGGCGGCCTTTTTCGTCGCTTGAGGAACAGACAAAACCTGCGGGTTTATTTAAAAGAACATAGCACTTGCGGGCTTCGGGTTTGATTTTTTTGCCGTCTACTGTTACTGTGTCGCTGTCGCCTACTTTTGTTCCAAGCTCGGTTACTACAGTTCCGTTTACTGCTACGCGGCCATCAAGAATGATTTGTTCACTGGCGCGGCGGCTTGCAACTCCGGCATGGGCAAGATAAACCTGTAAGCGGATTTTTTCTTCGGCGGCGTTTGGACTATCGGGCAAGTTCGAACCTCTCCTGATCGTCTTCGTCGAGCTTTGGCAGTTCTGCAATTGAATTAAGCTGGAACAAGCGCAGGAACTCTTTTGTTGTACCAAAGAGTGTTGGACGGCCCGGAGCTTCCTTTTTGCCTACTTCCTTTATGAGGTTGCGTTCAAGCAGCAGGCGTATCATATTATCTACACCTACCCCACGGATAGATTCAATTTCGGCACGGGTAATTGGCTGCGAGTATGCAATAATAGAAAGAGTTTCCAGCGCAGAACGAGAAAGGCGGCCTTCACGCTTTGAGCCGTACTGCTCTTTAAGAACATTCCAGTATTCCTTTTTAGGCACCAGTGCCCAGCCACCTGTAATCATTACAAGCTCAATGCCGGAATTTTCTGCAGTATATTTTTCCTTAAGATTTTCAAGACATTTTTCTACAACATCATCAGCAAGCTGCGCCTTGTTGGCAAGCACCTTTGTTGTAACAGGCTCACTTTCCAAAAACAAAACAGTTTCGCATAAGGCAGTTTCTTTATTAAAATCCATATTCATTTCCTAGTGCCTTTATAATAGTAAAAAATTATGCTCCCGTCAAATCGTGTTCCGTTACTTCTGTTCTTACTTGCTTCTCCCATCAATCCTTATTTGTTGGACTAAAAAAGCTTTTTACTAGTGACGAGAGGCACACTAGCTGTAGTGTATTTGAATAATAATCAATGCTTTCTTTTTTTTCTGAAAATTAATAACCAAACAAGATTAGATGCAATTAATAATACAGCTAAAAAAATTGATAAATAATTAATACTTGAATTATTTGTTATATAACCATTGTGGAAGACACCTTTTTTCTCTTTCCCATTTTTATAAATAAATTTGCCTTCTCCCTCAAAAGAACCATTTTTAAAATACCCTACATATTTTTGTCCATTTGCAAATGAATAAACTCCTTTTCCTTCAAAGTTATCATTAAGAAAACTTCCACTGTATGAATCTCCATTAGGTAAACTTAAAAAGCCATCTCCTTCTTTTTTTCCATCCATAAATTTCCCTTTATAGATTGAGCCATTAGAATATATTTGAATCCCTTCTCCATTATATAATCCATCTTTAAATGAACCTTCATAAGAGCTTCCATCCGTGTATGTAATTTTTCCAGTCCCTTCTATTTTCCCATTCTTAAAAGATCCCTTATATTCGTAAATTGAATTTTTTAATACTCCGTCTCCATTATAAAGTCCATTAACATAATTGCCTTCATAATATGAACCATCCGGATATTTTTGTAATCCATAACCATTAAATTTGTTATTCTGAATACTACCTTCATAATGAGAACCATCTGGTAACTCTAAAACCTCAGGAAATAATGAAAAACAACATAATGACAATATAAGATAAATTAATACTCTTTTCATTTTTCTGTTCCTCCATCCATTTTTATTTTAAAAACAGTCCGTTTTCTTGTTTTTTGCTTTCTAATATCTTAATTTTTTATAGTAATATATTTCTGAGTTGCACTATTAGGTTTATCTGGTTGAGTATAAGAGAGTTTTCCTTCATTGATTAATGGTTTTAGATAAGTATCTAAAAATGACACTTTATCTCTAAAACCAAACTCTATCATAATTTCTGTTCGTGATTTTGGTGTAGAGCAGAATTCAAGGATATAAGCAATTTTATCCTCTTTCGAAAGTTTCTTTCTTTGTTCAACTGTATGGGTAACTGTTGGGGTTACTGTATGGGTAACTGTTGGGGTGTCGCTATTTACAGGTTCAACTCCATAATTCATATTCTTAAAGGTAACGCTGAACGAATATGGGGTGGAATTAAAAATTGGCAGATTTTCTTTTGTATAATTTGGTGCAAACTTCACAGCATCAAGAATCTTTCTGAAGCCACTACCACGTCTTTCCATAAAATCCATACGGGTTAATAAATCTGCTATTACGGGATTTCGTCTTGTAGAAACAACATTTTCCAGTTCCTGATCCTGTACAGGAACACCGTCATACATTCCTCCTGGGTTTTGAATAACGATTCTATCATCAAAAATATCAATATGAATTTCACTACCAATAACACCGTAATCTCGATGAACAAGGGCATTTACCATTGCTTCATGAATTGCACGTTCAGGAAAGTTTTCTTTTTCCACTCTTGAAGTTGGTAGCTTATACCATATTTTTTGATTATACAACTTTATAAAGTTTTCACCATCATTCAAAAGCTGAAGAATGCTTCCACTGTATTCCTTGTCGTCAATCGCATCAAAAGAACTTGGTGCTTTTGTAAGACCGTTCCATCTTGTACAGAAAATTCGTGAATGAAAAAACGGACACACATCAGTGAACAGTGCTCCCGCGTTTGTCAAAAAACCATCTTTTGTTTTTAGCCCGAAAGAGAAATAATCTTTTGCATCAATTCGTTTTCCTGTACGGTTGTAATATAGTGATTCAAAATATGTAAAACTAAAATCTTTTGCTTCGTATTCTGATTTCAAAGTATCCCAAGTTCTATTTGTGCCTTTTAAAATCAGTTCGTGTAAAATTGGTGTATCAGCTTGAACTGAAGAAGAGCCAGCTCTTATG
>JAFZXA010000072.1 GCA_017617115.1 Treponema sp. | reverse complement strand
AACAAAATTTGCTACAGAACAGCAGATAGCTGAACTCCTTAAAATTCCAGTAAAAGAAGTTAAAAAGATTGCTGCAAAAGTTCCAGTTGAAGCTTAAACTTTTCTGACTTTTAGAACCATTATAATTCAAAGAAGACGGTGCGCATTTGATGTATGCCGTCTTTTTTTATGTCCCTCAATGTTATGGCAATGTTTATTCTTTTTTCAATTCTTTTTCGCGTTTTAATTGGCGCAGTTCGAGTTTGGATGCTATGTAGTTGTCGATGAATTTCTGATCTTCTTCTTCGAGGCAGTCATAACCCTTTAATAGTCCAGAATATGCTTTAGCAAGACCATAAATAAATGCATCAAAATCTTCCTGATGATACTCGTCTTTGGTAAGCAGCCATTGCAAAGAAACTTTTAATTTTTTAGCAATTTCTGGAAGTACATTTTCTGGAAGGTTTGTTTTACCACATACCCAATTTGAAAGAACTTCGTAATCTACAATATCGCTTAAATACTTTTTATGAAGTGATTCAAGCTCATAGTCGTAATCTTGATTATTTTGGCGCAGAACAATTTCAATTCGATATAGAATACTTCTTCTGCTGCAAGGATTTTCTAAAACATTTTGTTTATCGGCATTGTCAAATTGCTCCCCGTACACCAGCCAGTCCAAAGAAACATTCATAAACTTTGCAACTTTGGCTACAAGTTCAATTGATGGGAGAACATTTTTAGATTTCCATGAAGATATGGTTGAATTAGGAATATCAACTAAAGCACAGAATTGACGACGGCTTATTTTCTTTTCTTTGAGATAATCTTCTAAAATTTCAACAAATTCGGCACTACTACGCATAAAAAACTTGACAATAATAGACAATAATAATATATTATTAAGTGTACGAGTTTTAAGACAGTTAGTTATAATTCGTACAATACTGTAAATCACGCCTGTTAGGCAGATGATTTGGTATTTGCTTGTACACAAAAATTATATCACATGATGTCGGATTTTGGAATATCCCTTTTTCTCCAAAATCCGACAAGGAGGTTTCAATGCAAACAAACTTCGATCTGGAACTTAAAACAATACAGCTCCAGAATGAGAAGCTTCTGAGAGAACTCTCCGAAGTTCACAAGTTGTTAGAGACACCTGCAGAAAAGGCAGAGGTTTCTAAAGAGTATTACACAGTGCAGGAATGCGCAGAAATGAAGGGTGCGGCATCGGTATCGTCATACAAGAGCAACCGCTTCATGCTTCCTGGGGCCGGGAATCCAAAGTTCTGCGTTTATATACTGGGCAGACTTGCATTTCCGGCTGCTGTTGTTCAACGCTGGCTTGCCGTCGATGACAGCGAATATCTGGACTACGCCATGAATGAATGTGGCGTAACGGTTATTCCCGAAAAATACAAACAGATGGCGAATAAAGCTAAACAGAAAAAAGGAGGTGCTTAATGACAGTTAAACGAATGATGCCACCAAGCGGCAACTCGATGGCATCGGGATCTACGGAACACACTATGAACTGTAGACAATGGAATTTTATCAAATCGAATTCCTTTTGTCTATTAGTTGATGAAAGGAGTGCAGTTAATGGCAAAGCGTGAATATTATGGCACACATATCACCATCGAAAAATGGATGGTCGATTATATGGGGCTGCAGGGCGATGAACTTTTAGTTTTTGCTGTTATTTACGGATTTTCACAGGACGGAAAAAGTTGTTTCTATGGCTCAGCAACTTATTTGAGTTTTTGGATTGGCAAGAGTAAAGAGACAATTCTTTCAATCTTAAAATCATTACGTGAAAAAAAATTGATTCAAAGGCGAAAGATTTTTTTCACACAAAATACAGAAAAAACGAAAGAGCGATATAGATGCGAATATTGGGCCACTATAACGCGATTTCCACCTGAATCCCGTGAAAAACTTATCCACAATTGGTCGACTTTTTCGGCCAGTGTTTTTTCACAGGAGGACTAAAAAATCGACCAGTTTTTCCACATGTGGACGAAAAGTTCTCCACAACTGGGCGAATTCTTTTTCACAACTGGTAGAATTTTTATCCACATTAGGTCGAAAAACTTCAACTCTTATATATATATGATAGTTATAAAAATACCAGACTTTAAGGAGATTTAATTATGAAAAGAATAAATAAAATTTTTGAGAAATGTATAGACAATAAAATAATCAGAGTACGTCTTGATGATCTTAATTTTCATCCTGAATTAGAGAAAGCATTCAAGATTGATGATGAAGTCAAAGAGAGAATTAAAGATGATATTAAGACTAACGGTAATAATACCAAAGCACATCCTATTCATATTTTTAGGATGAATGGTAAGTGGTACGTTTCGGATGGGCATACCCGTGTTACAGTCCTACGTGAGTTAGGCGGGTTTACTTACGTATGGGCACAGGTACATGTCTTTTCCAGTATTTCTGAAGCTTTGTGTCATACTATGGCTTCTCAGTTTACCCGCCGCAACGAAAAAGATGCTGACTTGCTCTCACGCTATTTGCTGCTTCGTGAACAGACAAAAAACGGTAAGAAACTTACTGCCGATGAACTTGCTTCAAAGCTTAACAAAAGTCGTCGTGGTATCTTTAAACTTCAGGAGGTGGTCTCCAAGGCCACAAAGTCCCAGATTGAAAGTATAAAAGCTGGGGCGAGTATCAATAGCATATACCAGGAAATCAAGAAGCAGGAAGCAGAAGAAGCTGGTGAAGTTGCAACCGAGGAACAGCCTTCCACAAGCACACCAACAACACCAAAACCATCAAAACCTATAAAGTCTACGTACCAGGATGGTTATTTTGCAGGCATCAGATATGCACTTGATTCCATTGCCAGCGGCAAAACTCCAGCCGACCTGCTCGCAGAACTGGATGCATAACGGAGGAATATTGCATGAATAAAACTCGACCTAATAAAGTCACCGTGCGTCTTTCAGATTCAGAACTCTCTGACTTAAAAGATCGCATAAAACTTTCAGGATTCAATCAGCAGCAGTTTTTAACTCGTGCAATATTCAACAAGGCTATGATGAACAAAGAACAGCTTCATAGCCTTCTGGTTGAACTCAGACGAGAAGGAGTTAATCTTAATCAGATTGCCCGTGCCTGTAACACGTACAAAGTGCTTGATGACACTACAAAAATCAAACAGACAATCGAAAAGTTGGAGGCGCTATGGCTGTGCTTAAGATAGTGAATGTTCATATCGGTAAAAATGCCACGCTTAAGGGCATTATCAATTACATTCTAAAACCAAAAAAGACAGAAGATAAACTTGTAACAGGTTTTGGGGTCGATATTCCCCAGGCGTTTGATATGATGATGGAAACCAAAAAAATCTTTGGCAAGCTTACAGGTCGCCAGTACTATCATTTGGTCCAGGGCTTTGCTGCAAATGAAAATATTACGCCGGCTCAGGCGCATGAAGTTGGGATTAAGTTTGTAGAAGCCTGCAAAAAGCTTTGGGGATTCGAACTTATACTTGCCACACATATTGATCGCAAACATATTCATAATCACTTTGTGTATAACAGCGTCAATTTCGTCCATGGACATAAGTTTCACATAACCCGAAAAGAACTGGCCGAAATGAAAGAACTTCAAAATCAAATCTGTATCAAGATGGGATTTTCACCAGCTCCAAAAAAAGGTTTTGATATGTTCGGGAACAAGCGTACCAAAGCCAGAGCCGATGATGCAAAAACACATCATGTACTTCAGAAAGCAGAAAACTCTGAACAGGGAAGCTTCTTACAGAATTGTTCCCAGGCAGTTCAAGCGTCTGTAAAGCTTGCCCAAAGTAAAGAGCAGTTCATTCAGTTAATGAAGGAGCAGGGCTTTGAAACTGAATGGAAAGTGAATAAGAAACACATAGCCTTTACAGACATTCAAAGAAAAAAGCTTGGGGAGAAAAAATGCAAAGTTCGTTTGTATAAACTTGCGCAGTATTTCCCCGAGCTAAAAGATTTCCAGACCAAGGAGGATTTATTACATGGAATTATCAACAAACACGATGGTGTTACAGCAGTTAATACAGAACAACGAGAAAATGGAACAGATAGAAAAGTTATTGACTTCAATCAAAGATTCGAACAGTACTCTGCCAGAATCGATTCAGAACGTGCTGAACGTGCAGCTCAAAAAGATGTTGGACAACCAGCAGAGCATCCACAACCAGATAATGGACGAACGCAACCAGACCAACCAGTTAGCAAACCAGCAGTTCCAAAACGTAAGGGATATTCAGGTATGTCTTGGTAACGAGGCAGATAGAATCATCAAAGAAAAATCTGCTACCCTCATGGATAGTATTAAACCCAATGTCGAAACAACCAGAAAACTCATAAACAGCCTTTCCGAAACTATTTCAAATAAAACTGTGGGTATAAACTCAAAGCTCATTTCCATTGATAATGAACTGATAAACATCCATGTCGGAAAAGCTATAGGGAAATATGTTTTTATTGGATTAATCTGTCTTGTGATTGGTATTTTTGCAACATTAAGAATCATGCAAAATTGTTACGGTAAGATGATAGAAAAATCGTATGAGGCCGAACTTGAAATTGCAAAAAAGGATGGCGTAAAGGATTTTGAATCAGAACTTGTAAATACGGATACTGGTATTATTAAAATTGCAGAAATGGAAATAGCGTATGTTAAGAATCACAAAGATCTTTATAATAATCCAGATGAATATATTCAAAATCTTAAAGACTCAATCACACATTATAAAGAAATGTTTTAGAATCACACTTTATAATGTGTAACGGTTGACTTATTCAAAGATTGTGTTATATTTGAATCAAGAGAAGCTATGACAGCTCCCACCTGGCTGCGGAAATAAGAGTAACCATCTGAATTGCTATAATTGGCGATAACCGTCTTTATAGCTTCTGTCGCTTCTCTATTTTTTTCAAAATACAAGTAAATATTTCCATCTTCTTTTTTTATCATTGACAAATAAACAGGATTTTTATAGCATAAAATTATGAGGATTGTTCTGGCTTCCCCCGACTCATCAGTTGGGATAGGTTGTCAGGAGCAATCCTTTTTT
>JAFZXA010000071.1 GCA_017617115.1 Treponema sp. | reverse complement strand
TTTGCAAACTTCATTTATTGCTTCAGTTAAAGCTTCTTTGACCATATTTACATTTTCTACATTTCCCATATTTTTTCCACCCTTATGGGAATTCTACAGGAAAATAGAAAATTTAAATAGCCCTTAAATTAATGGTATTGTTACAAAATACTATACATATTAACGCCCCCCCCAGTATAGTAATAAGGGTTTGGGCAAATTTTAAATGACATTTGTTCATTATTAAAAGCTCCTGTTTTATTAAAGAAATTATATCATATAAAACTATATATGTCTTGTTTTTTTGGATTGCTTCGTCACTCCGTTTCTTGCAATGACATCAATTTTTTTACTAAACTATTTTTTTCATTCTCCGATATTGTAGGTAAGGTGGCCGATGTAAAAAATCGGTGAAGAGGAAAAATTTATGGAACAAAAGAAGACATTATGGATTATTGCCGCAGTTAGCGTATTTTTGCTCGTTGTAATGGGCGCTGCTATGATTTTATACAATCCTGGGGCAGGTGCTTCACGCAAGGTTGCAAGTATTAAACCTGTTGAAAAAAGCGTACAGACTTCAAGCTCATCAGGCTGGACAAACAGTACAGCAGTAGAACCTGCAAGCACAAGTTCACCACAGGTTAGCGATATGTTCGTTGTTTCAGAAAACACAACAGTTCTTGATTTGGGACAGTCTGGTTCAAGTGCTGCTGCAACAGATAATCAGTCTACAACAATTGATTTGAATGCCCTTAAGCGCGAACTTGCTGCAGATGCCGCTTTGGCACAGACAGCTCCACAGAGCAACATAAATATCACTGTAAATCTTTCTGATAAAGAAAATACAGCAAAGGTTGAAGAGCCTCCTGTCGTTCTTACAACTGAATATTACACAGGAAAAGCTAAAGAAGCAGAAGAAACTGAAAAGGCTACTGCTGTTAAAAAGACAGAGACTGCTGTTGCAAAAGCAACTACAACTTCTACACCAGCAGCTACTGCAAAAACATCAACAAGTACTGCTTCAAAAAGCACTTCAAGTTCAAGTACTTCTACAAAAACAACTACAGCTAAAGCAACAGCTTCAACTGCTGCTGCTGTAACACGCTTTTGGGTTCAGGTTGCAGCATACAGCAATAAAAAGACTGCTGAAAATGCACGTTCGGTTTTGTCAGACAAAAAAATCAACTCTGACATTTACACTTACGAAGATGCAAAATCAAAGTTGTTCTACCGTGTTCGCGTTGGACCTTTTACAACAAAGAGCGAAGCTGAATACTGGCAGTCAAAAATCGTGGAAATTGCAGACTTTGCAAAGGCAGGCAGCTACGTAACAAGTACAGTAAATTAAAAAATAACAAAATATTATTAAAAAAAGTCGGATTTTTTCCATTTTTTTTCATAAAAACTTCCTAAAAAAACAAAAAAAAGCAATTAACTATATATGAAAAATATACAGTTAATTGCTTTTTTATTTAGTCTAGGTCTCTTTGGCAGGGCGCCAGGCATTTTTGCTCAAACCAAAATGACAAATTCTACAAAAATCATTATTCCCTATTGTGAGCTGCGCAGCTCTTTGCTTACCGATTTTTCAAAAGGAAAAGTTGATTTTGAAAATCTTAAATGGAATTACGGGATTGAGTTTTCTACACATGACCTTTTTCCAAAACTCAAAATCATCCTAAGGACAGGAAATCTTACAGGTACAGGAAGCCTTCCTCAATATAACAGTTTTTCCTCGCCTCAAAGTTATTTTGGAGAAATAAACTGGACTTCAAATAAAATAGTAAAAAAGCTTTCAATTAATGCATTATATAAATCAAACAACAAAAATGAGTCTGGCACATTCACTTCTACAGCCCTTATAAAGCTTAAGTCGTTTAATAAAGCAACACTTACCTTTTCAAATACTGCAGGCGTTTACCCTTATGACAAAAGGAAATTTACAAGCTGGTTCAATGAAGAAAAGTTTTATCATGAAGGCAGACATGTTTGTTTTTCGAATCAGATTTCTTTAGTCGCAAATGGAAATTCTACTGTTTTTATTGTGAATACATATCAGTCGCCGTTCGGGGATTTTTTGAATACCTGGCAGACTAAAAACACTTTGAAACTTAAGGATTTTACTTTTGATTTTGATGCCTTTTATAACGCAAATGACGAAGTTCTTACAAATGCAGACAAAAAAATCAAACCTCTTTTACAGCTTGATTTTGGAGGTCAATACAAATTTTTTACAGGAACAAAAAATCCTTATGCCATAACTGCAGGAATTAATTCACAGACTGATATTAACCTTGCTCAAAAAAATCACACAATGAAAACTCAGGGAAACATTTATTATTCAGGAGGGGCTGCAAAGGGATTTTTTAAAACCGAACTGAATTTTAAACTGACAAACGAAGCTGACGGAATAAAGACAGATTTTTCCGGAGGTTCTATTGAATCTTCAAACAGCTTTTATATTTATGATTTTACGCCAACAATTACAGCAAAATTTTCCTTTACTCCTGATTCTAAAAAAACAAAATGGACTTACACAGAAAAAATCGGAATTAATTTTGAATACGAAGAAAGCGGTAAGAATATAACTTTTACAAATAAAAATTCGATTTCGTTTACACAAAAAACAGGAGATTCAAAAAACAAAATTGCGTTTACTTCCAGTTTGAGCGCAAAGTTTGTATTTCGGTTTTGTAGCCTTCTTTTTCATTTGGAGTTTCAAGTATAAAAGGAAGGTTTTTTAAAGCCGGATGATTTATTACACGGCACAAAGCCTCGAGTCCGATAAATCCCTGCCCTATTTTCTGATGGCGGTCTTTGTGAGAGCCAAGGTCGTTCATGCTGTCGTTGAGGTGAATTGCATAAAGATTTTTAAGGCCGATAACTTTATCAAACTGAGTAATTACACCGTCAAGATCGTTTACAATGTCGTAGCCGCCGTCCCAGATGTGGCAGGTATCAAGACACACACCAAGCCGCCCGGTTAGCGATTGGCCGTAGTTTGATTGTGCCTGGTCCATAATCTGACGTACTTCTTCAAAGGTTCTGCCAATTTCAGAGCCTTTACCGGCCATAGTTTCAATTAAAAGAGTTGTAGCAGGATTTTTATCAAGTTTTTGTTCTGCGCCTTTTAAGGCTTTTGAAATCATGTTTGCAGTGTGGTTTATGCCAACATCTGCGCCCTGCCCTGTATGACTTCCCGGATGAAAGTTGTATAGACAGCCGGGAGTATATTCAAGACGAACAAAATCTTCAACCATCATGTCCAGGGCATACTGACGAAGACCTTCATCTGCAGAACAAGGATTCATTGTATAAGGAGCGTGTGCAACAGGGGGCGCAAAGTTATTTTCTTTTAGAAAGGTGTTTAAAGAAGAAGCATCCGCGGGGTCTACCGGCTTTGCAGTTCCTCCACGCGGATTTCTTGTAAAAAAAGCGAAAGTGTCTGCTCCAACGGAAAGAGCCTCTGTACCAAGACCGAGTAATCCGTTGGAGGTTGACTCATGATAGCCTATGTGCAAATTACATTCCATAAGTAGAAATGAATACACCCGCTGCGATTGCAGTTCCAATAACACCTGCTACGTTTGGTCCCATAGCGTGCATCAAAAGGAAGTTAGTAGGATCTTCTGACATACCAACTTTGTTTGCAACACGTGCAGCCATTGGAACTGCCGATACACCAGCTGAACCAATAAGCGGATTGATTTTTTCTTTAAGGAAGAGGTTCATAATCTTAGCCATGATAAGTCCGCCCATTGTAGCAATACAGAAGGCAAGAAGACCAAGAACGATGATACCAAGTGAGTTTGCATGCATAATTTTTTCTGGTGTCATCTGTGAACCAACACCAAGCGAAAGAAGAATTGAAACGATATTCATAAGTTCGTTTTCTACTGTCTTAGAAAGTCGCTGAACAATTCCAACTTCCTTGATGAAGTTACCAAATGCAAGCATACCAATAAGTGGAGCTGCAGGAGGTAAAAGAAGAATTGTTACAACAAGCAAAAGCAATGGGAACAAAACCTTTTCTGTCTTAGAAACAGGACGAAGCTGCTTCATTTTAATTAAGCGTTCTTTCTTTGAAGTAAGAAGCTTCATGATTGGCGGCTGAATCATTGGAACAAGTGCCATGTAAGAATAAGCGGCAACTGCAATTACAGCCATCATTTCCGGAGCAAGCTTACCCGAAACGTAAATAGAAGTAGGACCGTCGGCACCACCAATAATAGCAATGGCACAAGCTTGCTTCATGTTGTAGTCAATTCCCGGAATAAAGTTCATTGATGCAACACCGAACAAGGTAGCAAATACACCAAGCTGAGCAGCACCACCAAGAAGTGCAGTTTTTGGGTTAGCAATAAGCGGACCAAAGTCTGTCATGGCACCAATACCCATAAAGATAAGCATTGGAAAGAACTCGTTACCAACACCGGCGTTGTAAATAATGTGAAGCATACCGTCCGGAGCATCACCCATACCGGCACCCGGGATATTTACAAGAATAGTACCAAATCCAATAGGGATAAGAAGAAGTGGTTCAAAGCCCTTAACTACTGCAAGGTAAACAATTAAAAAGCCGATTGCAAGCATGATAAGGCGCTGCCAGCCTTTAACCGGATGAGCGGCCAAGTCTGCGGCAGCCTGAGCAGCCTGTTCTTCTTTTGCAAGCTCCATTGCTTCTTTAGAAGCCTGTTCTTCTGCAAGTTCTGCAGCAGTTGGAGTGTGAATCATTTTGTAGATTCCGGTATTCTTTGCAACATTCTTAAAGAAAGAACTAACCGAAATAGGTTTGATATTTTCAGAACCCTTTACAATTGTTGATTTCGCGGTCCCTGAGGCACTCGAAGGGCCGCTAGAAGAACCACCTTTACCATCAGTACCACAACCAGCAAAAGAAAGTGCAACTGCCATAAGACAGATTATAGTTGTAATCTTCAGGTATTTATATTTATCTTTTTTGTTGTTTAATTCTGTTTCCATAATTATTCCTTAAAGAAATCTGTCATTCCGAACTTGTTTCGGAATCTCACTTATGATGAGATGCTGAAACAAGTTCAGCATGACGGTTTCACATTGCTACTGAATCTGAGCTACAGTCTGTCCCTGTGCAATCTGGCTTCCGGTTGCGGCAACAAAGTGAACTTTACCAGCAGTACCTGCCTTAATTTCAAGTTCCATCTTCATAGATTCAATGATGATGATTGTTGTATCAGCCTGAACAGCGGCACCTTCTGATACGGCATAGCGGAGCAATGTTCCGGCAACAGGAGCTGCAACTGAAGCACC